>CAYRQZ010000081.1:0-10878 GCA_964426585.1 uncultured Bacteroidales bacterium
TACAAATACAATGCCACTGTTCACAAAAAAATATTATACTTGTTTTTTCAAAAGTTATACATAAAAAATAAGGGCACCATTTTAGTAGCCTTAAATTTTATTTATACGACAATTACTGTTTTTCAACTTTTGTAGCTTTATTTCCACAATTTGAATGCTCGTGCTTACTGCCCGAACAAGGCTTGGCTTCATTGTTTGCACCAGCACAGTTTGAAGTTTTCACAACACCTATGTTTTCGCATCCTGGCTTTTTTGTACCAGCAGGTTTGTATACAGTGGCTTTATAATTAATTTCATCTAATGAGGCAATAATTTTTTCAACATCAGTTTTGTCATTACGATATTTCACTACCACTAAATCAGTTTCAAAATTTGCATCGACTTCTGTAACGCCTTTTGTGTAAGCAAGTTGTTTTTTAACTTTTGCCGAACAGTTGCCACAATCCATATTACATGCAAGAACAATTTCTGAAATTTTTGAATCTTGTTTTACTTCTTTTTGAATCTTATTTTCTTGAGCACTTACTAAAGTAACAGTTAAAAACATTGTTACTAAAATTAAAATTGATTTTTTCATACTTACTAAAATTTAATTGATTTATAAAATTATTTATTTAATTATTTTCTTTTTTTGCCAAGGCAAATCTTATTCCAATATAAAACTTACGTCCATGCACTGGTCCCCAAATTAGAGATGAATCAAAATATTCTCCATAAGGGTCGTCAGCAGCAATAATTGGATTTTTTTGAACAAAGTTTAAAATATTCTCCGCACCCACATAAATTTCCCAAAGTTTAAAATATTTTGTAACTTGTGCATTCATAATATAATATGATGGAAACTCTGTGTCGAATCTATATTCAATTGGGTTTTCTATTGTCGAAGGAATTCTACCACCTCCATTAAACTGGTTAGTAAAATCGAACTGCCACTTTTCTAAACGTGTCTTATACGACATTGTTAAAAGAGCTTTAAATCTATTTGTTAAAGGGGCTTCGACCAAATTACCAGAAATAGTTTGTTTTACATCATTGAATCTAAAAGCAGCAGTGGCATCAAGTCCTTTCAAAATAGCATAACTAGCTTCTATTTGATAGGTATTAGAATAAGATTTTCCGTTTAAATTATAAAATTTGACTTCTCTTGGAGATTCAAAATCAGCAATAATTTGATTTTCGAATTGAGTTCTATAAAATTCTAAATTTATTGCCATATCTCTGTCGCCAATAGGAATGTAATATGTAATATTGGTGCCAAAATTCCAAGCTTCTTCGAGTCTTAAATTTGGTGCTATACTAATTTTTCGCGAAGATGCTAATAAATAGTTGTTTTCGGCAATAATATTTGCATACCTGTATCCTTTTCCAACAGAAGCACGCCAAGACAAATTGCCAGAAATATTATATTTAAGATTTAGCCTAGGAGTAATCAAAAGTCCTTCGACATTGTGATAGTCGGTTCGAAGTCCTGCTATTAAGTGCAAATTAAATGGAAAACTTGCAGTGTACTGAAAATACGCACCCGGTATGATTTCTGTATTTAACATTATTGAATCATTAAGTACTTGATTTAAGTTTTCGGACTTAAAACTTAAGCCAGCATTGTACTTATGGTCTTGATTGCCTGCAAAAGCCGATTGCCAAATTAGATTCAAATATGCCGATTGCTGTTTTGCATCAAAATTTGTATTTCCATAAAACGAGTTTTGAGTATGATAAGTAAAACTGCTTACCATTGCCAAACTTTGGTATGATTTTTCGGGAAATACATAACCCATTTTATAAAATGCTTGAAAACGTTTTGTGCCAATAAAAATCTTGTAAGGGTTTAAAACTTCGCTAGCGTTAAAAACATCTGTCGTCTGTCCGCCTTTTCTATTTTCGTCAATATATTGTATTCCTGTTCTGATAGTAAGGTCTTTACCAAAATAATCCCAACGATTAAATAAAATGTTTTGTTGCATTTTAGGCATATCCATAAAACCATCTTTGTTTTCGTCAACTTCAAATAAATCGGTTTGTGTGTGAGCAAAAATCATTGTTGACCACTTGGGACTAAGAATAATAGACCCATCGAGGTTTGTTTCCGATTTTCCTGCCGAGCTAAAAAATTGGTTAAAATATAGAACATCAGCAGTTTTTGGTTTTTTATATTCGATATTAATTTGCCCAGTAATTGCGTCATATCCATTTATTACTGTCGAAGTTCCTTTTGAAACTTGTATAGACTCCATCCAAGGACCGGGGATATAACCCAAAGCGTAAGCTTGCGACAAACCATATAAATTAGGAAAGTTTTCAGTCATCATTTGAACATATTTCCCTGCTAATCCTAAAAGTTTTATTTGTTTTGCTCCAGTAGTAGCATCGCTATATGAAGCATCTACCGAGGCATTTGTCTCAAAACTTTCAGATAAATTACAACAAGCAGCTTTACATAATTCAGCACCGGAAATTGTTTGAACACTACCTATTTCCATACGCGAATAATGCGTTCCTACTTGGCGTTCGCCAACAATAATTTCGTCTAAAATTATGTTATTATTTAATAAAACTTCTAATTTTTGATGATTTTTTTCTACAAAAATTGTGTCGCTATTATATCCTACAAAGCTAAATATTAATTTGTTACTATTATCTGGCTTTTTTATGTCAAATTTTCCATTTATATCTGTAGTTGTGCCAATATTTGTGTTTTCCCACCAAACATTTACCCCAAATATTGGTTTTTTCCCAACATTGGAATTTTCAAAAACAATTCCTATTACTTGTGCACTCAAATTCCATACTATGATAGTAAAGAAAATAATGCTAACTATTTTTTTCATATTTCATTCTGATTTAAATTAAATTAATACTGATTTAAGCAAAAAGTCAGTATTAATCATAATCTAAATACAGAAAGTAGGGCTTGTGAATTTATTTCACTTTGGTTATATGTTAAAAAAGAGAGGTATTTTAAAAAGCCATGAAAAGTATTATTAAAGTTGATAAAACCTGAAATATCCCAAGAGTTAAAAAAAGGCGAACTAAAAAGCTCTTTAAAACTTATTTTTGGAATAAAATATATCCCACTTTCAAAAAATATTTGATCTAATGAATAAAATGAAACAATAGAGTTTTTTTCATGGTCGTTTTTACAATCCGAACAAGAGCAAGTTTTATTTGATTCTTTGCAATTATTGCAACTAGGGTGGTCGTGAGAATATTCGCCAAATTCAAAAAAAGCAACTTGATTATGCAAGTGTTGACAAGAAGAACATAAATATTTTTCAACAAAAAAACCATTTGTAGATAAAAATACAACTAAGGTAAGTATTAGAATATTTATGTTCTTAAAAACTTTCATTCAAATGCAAAATTATAGTTTTTTGTTTAAATACAACAAAAACAATGTTAAAATGTTCTAAAATTTGCAATTTTTTATTCGTAATAACTTTTCGTTAATTTAAATTTTAAAAAAAAAAGCCATTTTCACTTAAAATTAAATTATTAAGATAGATAAGTATTTTAATATAAAATTTTTATAATAGTTTTGCATAAATAAATTTTACAATTGAGAGCAAAGCAAAAAATTGTTAATGATCCAGTTTATGGGTTTATAAATATTCCAAGTGGAGTAATTTTCAAACTCATTGAACACCCCTATTTTCAGCGTTTAAGGCGAATAAAACAACTCGGCTTATCCTATTTAGTTTATCCCGGGGCAGTACATACTCGTTTTCAACATGCTATTGGTTCCATGCACTTGATAAATTTAGCTATTGATGTTATTCGAAGCAAAGGTCACGAGATTAGTGAGAAAGAAGCCGAAGCTGCACGAATTGCAATTTTATTGCATGATATTGGACACGGACCTTTTTCCCATGCTTTGGAAAACTCGATAATTTCGGATTTACACCACGAAAAACTTAGCTTGTGGTTTATGGAGGAATTAAATAAGGAACTTAATGGCGAATTAGATTTAGCAATACAAATATTTAAAAACGAATTTCATAAAAAATTTTTACATCAGCTTGTTTCGGGACAATTGGACATGGACAGGCTGGATTATTTAAGGCGTGACAGCTTTTTCTCTGGAGTTACAGAAGGGGTGGTTGGCTCTGAACGAATCATTAAAATGCTGGAAGTTGTCGATGATAATTTAGTTGTCGAAGCTAAAGGAATTTATTCAGTCGAAAAATTTTTAATTGCTCGCCGACTTATGTACTGGCAAGTTTATTTACATAAAACCGTTTTAGTTGGTGAATTACTTCTTGTTAATTTTCTAAAACGACTTAAATCTTTATATAATCAAAACAAAATCTCAACAGGCAATAAGTATTTAGACTTTCTATTTAATGAAGAAAACCTAAAAGATAAAGAATTAGTTATTAGAAACTTTTCTATGCTCGACGATTTTGACATAGTAAGTTTGCTTAAACAAAATCTAGAATCAAATGATAAAGTTTTGGCAGAATTGTCTAATTCTTTATTGAACAGACAATATCCGCGAATAATTTTATCAAAAGATATCTTCGACACTGAATATATAAACGATTTAAAGCAAAAATTTTTAGTTAATTATAATTTTTCTGAAGAAGAAATGGAATATTTTGTTTATACTGGCGAAATCTCAAATAATGTTTATAGCTACGAAGACGAAAGAATTAATATTTTGTATGGCGATAAACTTATTGATATTGCCGAAGCCTCTGATATTTTAAATATTTCGGTACTTGGAAAAATTGTAAAAAAGAATTATATATGTGCTCCAAAAACAATATTAAATAAAGTTCGATAAAATGGAATTTAAAGCTCAGCAAATTGCAGAATTATTAGAAGGGAAAATTGAAGGCGATGAGAATGTTGTTGTAAACATTTTTTCAAAAATTGAAGAAGGAAGACCAGGCTCTCTTTGTTTTTTGGCAAATCCAAAATATACTCATTATATATATGAAACAGAAGCTTCGGTTGTCTTAGTAAACGAAGATTTCGTTGCTCAAAAACCAATAAAAGCAACTTTAATAAAGGTTAAAGACGCATATAAATCTATTGCTATTCTTTTAGATATTTATAACAAAATGACAGATAAACCAAAAGGAATTGAAAAACAATCATATATTCATAAATCTGCTATTTTGGGAAAAAATATTTATATCGGTGCTTTTGCTTATATCGGCAAAGACGTTAAAATAGGCGATAATGTTCAAATTTACCCAGGAGTTTTTCTTGGAAACAATGTTAGAATAGGCGATAATTGTATTATTTATCCTGGTGTTAAAATTTATTATAATACAAAAATTGGAAATAATTGCACTATTCACTCTGGCAGTGTTATAGGTGCCGATGGGTTTGGTTTTGCCCCAAATAATGGCGAAGCTTTTTTAAAAATTGCACAGATAGGAAATGTTGTAATTGAAGACAACGTTGAGCTTGGTGCTTTAGTTACTATTGATAGGGCTACAATGGGATCGACAATTATTAGAGAAGGCGTTAAACTAGATAATCATAATCACATAGCCCACAATGTTGAGGTTGGAAAAAATACGGTAATTGCTGCTCAATCGGGAATAGCTGGTACAACTAAAATTGGCGAAAATTGTATGTTCGGCGGACAAGTTGGAATTAGCCCTCACATAACAATAGCAAACGGCACAAAATTGTCGTCACAATCAGGAATTTCTAATAACGTACTTCGTGAAGATAGCATTTTAATGGGAGCCCCAGCTTTTGATATTAGAGCTTATCATAGAGCTTACATACATTTTAAAAACCTTGACGACATTGTTAAGAGAATTGAAAATATAGAAAAAACAATTAACGATAATAAATAATCTATTTATAAAGTGAGATTAAATATTAATATATTACGACGAATAACCCCGCGCTGGGTGGTGTTTTTAATTGATTTATGTATTTGTTTTGTATCAATATTTCTTGCTTATTATTTCAGATTTAATTTTATTATCCCTAATAGAGAATATGATACTTTATTTGTTGTTATAATTACTGTTTTAGTTATCCGGGCAGTTTCTTTTTATATTGGCAAAACTTACGCTGGAATGGTTAGACACACTGGTGCAAAAGATATTCTTAGAATATTAATTGTTTTGTTTATAGGGTCAATAGTTCTGATGTTTCTTAATATTTCTTATCTAAAATTTTATGATAGATATTTAATCCCTCTATCTATAATTGCAATAGATTTTTTTGTTACTGCTTTTACTTTAGCCTTTTCAAGACTTTTATTAAAGAATATTTTTTTTGAGTTTAACACAAATCGAAAAGATTATAATAATGTTTTAATTTATGGTACCAGCGATTTAGCATTAATAACTAAAAAAACTATTGACAATGATAGTAAATCTAATTATCGAGTAGTTGGATTTATTGATCACCATAATAAAATGAGAGGCAGTAAAATTGACGGGACTAAAGTTTTTCAATTAAAAAACCTTAATAAAACTTTAGATGAAAAAAAAGTCTCTATTGTAATTATTTCCGAAAAAGGCGTTTCTATTGCTCGCAAAAATTATGTTATTGAAACCTGTCTTAACAATAATGTTGAAGTAAAAACTATTCCAAATGTCATAGGTCTGATAAATGAAAATTTTAGCGTTAATCAATTAAAAAACATTCGTATTGAAGATCTTTTAGAGAGAGCAGAAATAAAAATGGACAAAGATGGAATGCGAAAAAATATTTTTGATAAAACAGTTTTAATTACAGGTGCTGCAGGTTCTATTGGCTCTGAATTAGTTAGACAAATCACTAAATTTTTTCCAAAGAAATTGTTGTTATTAGATATTGCAGAGTCGCCATTATATGAAATCGAACTAGAAGTTAGAGAAGAACTGAAATTTAATAATATTGAGGTCATTATTGGTGATGTTAGAAATGAGGTATTAATAGAAAATGTTTTCAAGACTTTTCGTCCCGATTTTGTGTATCATGCTGCTGCATATAAACACGTGCCGATGATGGAAATGCACCCTTCCGAGGCAGTAATTACTAACATAAAAGGTACAAAAATTGTTGCCGAAATGGCGTCTAAATATAATAGCCATAAGTTCGTAATGGTAAGTACCGACAAGGCTGTAAATCCTACTAGCGTAATGGGTGCAAGTAAAAGATTAGCAGAAATATTAGTGCAAGCTTTATCACAAAATTCTGAAACTAAATTTGTAACAACACGCTTTGGAAATGTATTAGGGTCAAATGGGTCTGTTATTCCACGTTTTAGAAAACAAATTGAAGCCGGCGGACCTGTTACTGTTACCGACCCAGAAATGACACGATATTTTATGACTATTCCCGAAGCTTGTCAGCTAGTTCTTGAAGCCGGAAACATGGGTAAAGGTGGCGAAGTCTTTATTTTTGATATGGGAAACCCTGTTAAAATCCTTTACCTAGCAAAAAAAATGATTGCTTTGTCGGGACTAAAACCTGGAAAAGATATTCAAATTAGTATAACCGGACTTAGACCTGGCGAAAAACTTTACGAAGAACTACTAGCCAATAAAGAAAATACCTTGCCAACTTATCATACCCAAATTATGATAGCAAAACTTAAAGAATACAAAGCCGAAATTGTTTTGCCCGAAATTGATGAACTATTATATAAAGCAATACATGAAAATAAGTTCGAAGTTGTTAAAAAAATGAAACAAATTGTTCCCGAATTTATTAGCAAAAACTCTATCTACGAAAGTTTAGATGAAAAAAAAAGAGACTAATTAAATTAATCTCTTTTTTAGAAAACACACACAGAATGTTTTTACATTTTTTTCAATAATTCACAAGCTTTAGCTTTTTCAAAGTTTTCTTCAACTTTTGCCCAATCAATTACATTCCAAATTGCTTCTAAATAATCAGGGCGTTTATTTTGATATTTTAGATAATAGGCATGTTCCCAAACATCTATCCCTAAAATTGGAAAACCACGAACTTCTGCAACATCCATTAGTGGATTGTCTTGGTTTGGAGTAGAACTTACAACTAATTTGCCTTCTTTGGTCAACACTAACCATGCCCAACCAGAACCAAACCTTGTTGCTCCAGCCTGATTAATTTGTTTTTTTAATTCTTCTAATGAACCAAAAGTTTCGTTTATTAATTTGCCGAGTTCTCCTTCAGGAGATTTTTTAGCCTTTGGGGATAATATTTCCCAAAATAAACTGTGATTAAAATGACCCCCGCCATTATTACGCACAGCAGCACTGTATTTACTAACATTAACCATTAATTCCTTAATGTCTAACTTGGCTAAATCTGTTCCCTCAATAGCTTTATTCAAATTTGTAATATAAGCCTGATGATGTTTTGTGTAATGAATTTCCATGGTTTGTGCATCAATGTGTGGCTCTAAATCAGCATACTTGTATTTTAATTCCGGTAATTGGTGGTTTTGAGCTACAGCTCCCATTGGAACAGCAAATAATAACAATAATGTTTTGTTTAATATATCTTTTTTCATAGTAATAAAATTTTAAATTCTTATACTATAACAAAGTTATTTAGAATTTGTTTAAATAAGACAAAAATAGTTTCGACTGTATTCATAAGAAATCAAATAAATAATGAATAATTCAGAAATAATTAGCAACTTTAACAATGTTTGAAGAACCTATAGAAACAAGTGCATTATTCTAAAAAATAACATAAAATAGAAAAATTATGGAAGAATTATTACCAAAAAATCCTTATTTGTAAAGCATTTACGGGGTTTAAAAATATTTGTAAAGTAAATTTAGAATTTAGTAAATAACCTGTAAACTTTTTTAGAATTAAACATAAGTTATTAACAATCAGCGTGTTGAGAAAATTGGGGGTAAGGAGTTTTAGCTTCGCTGCTACTTCGTGGTTTAGACAGCCTGACGTTTTGGGTATTGCCGAAGGCGGGGATTTTTAGCACAAAAGTTTAATCGAAGAACGAAAGTTGAACCTTGTTCCAATGTTCAATAGAAGTACTTCTGCCGCCATTTTGGCAATACCTTGTTGAACAAAAGCTTCGCTAGCCTCTACGCTCATCATCATCACTAAATTACAAAAAATTTCGTATATCAAGTCATAATCTTAAAAAATAAAAGTTATGACATTCAAAAAGAAAGGTGAATACTACACCACCATTGACAAAGCGCAAGAAGTTAAGCCCGAAATTTATCTTTTTGAAGGACAAACACCCGGTCAAGTGATGGGTCAGCGAAGTATTCAATATGTGATTAACGAATCTTTGCAAAAAACAAACATCAAAAAACAAGTTTCGATGCACCCGCTACGACACAGTTTTGCAACGCATTTACTCGAAGATGGTGTGGATATTTACACCATTCAGCACCTGCTTGGACACTCTCAACTACGAACAAGCATTATTTATTTGCACGTTGCACAGGTAATTCCAAAAGTAGCTCAAATCATACGTGATTATGGCAGTCCTTTTTGTGAAAATAATTCTATACTAAAACAGCATCAACAAACGTTAAAAGCCTTGTCGATTTGTAGAACAGCACAGCTTGGCGGTCATGTTGAACCCAGAATCAGCGACTGAATCGCTGAAACGATTAAATGTTTCTAAATCAATTCGTTACTACGAATTGAAACAAACATTAAATCGGGATTAAACCCAACTAAATCAAGTAGTTCGATTTTTTAAAATCTCCTATTGATTAATTTGAGTTAAACCGCAACTCCGCTGGCGCTTCGTGGCGTTTAAACCTTATATGTTAGTGGCTGGCGTTTTTCTTGTTTTTCCCGTTCTCTAAAAGTAATTTTCCACCGCAAATTTGAATTGATTTATAAAAATCTGCTTGAATGCCGATATGTTATTTTGCTCGTAAAACAAAAGCATTGCTTTTTTATAATCAATGGAATCAACTGTGCGAAACGAAATCGGACAGTATTTGTTTGCCATCAAAAGTGCATTTGCCATAATTCGTGCTACACGTTTATTGCCATCCGAAAATGCTTGAAGATACGAGAGCAAGACCAAAGCAAGCAATGCTTTTTCAAATATGTTTTCTCGATTGTTTATTAAATCGCAAGTTTGTTGTAATGCCTCACGAATCTGAAATTCATTATCAAGTGGTTGATAATTAGTCCCTGTTATGCCGACCCTCCTCGTTCTTATATTTTTGTCTACACCCAATTCTTTTATCAAAATGCTGTGTAATTCTTCCAATTTCGCAATACTCAACAAGATAAAATAATCGGGATTTGCGACTATGAAGTCAATAGCATCTTTGTGATTTAAAAGCATAATCGCCTCATCTTTTGTTTTCCCTTCCGCCGTTTTTTTGTCTTTTAAAAGACGTTCTGTTTCAAGCAACGAATAAGTATTTCCCTCTATTTGTGAAGATTTCCAACTTAAATCAATTGCCAATCGTTCCATGTCTTTTTGATATTCAAAATCAGAAAGTTGACTTATGTTTTTGGAGAAAATAGTTTGCAAATCAGTTAACATTGCTGATTCTTGTTCTGTAAAAAGTGGAACTGTTTGCAGTGTTTCAGGGATAAGCGAGAAATTGTAGCTTGTCAGAATCTCTCTTTCATCAATTTCTTTGCTGAAATATTCGTCGATATTTATTGGATAAAAGAGACTAAATGTCGGAGAAAGAGAATAACGGCTATTCTTGGCATTTCCTTGTTTCACAATATGTTCCTGTTCTAACAGCTTTGATAGACTACGTTTCACCGTTGCATAACTAATGGAATTTAAGCCTTCAAAAATTTCTTTTGAAGACGAATTTGCGTGTTTTCTCAAATATTCCAATATTAATTTTTGCGTTTCCATTTTTTTATTTCTTTGAGCTCACTATGTAGCGTTATTTTTTGCAAAGATATACTTTTTTGAGCCGAATATCAACCGCTTTTGAGCCGAATATTTATCTTCAAAAATAA
>CAYRQZ010000082.1:0-10559 GCA_964426585.1 uncultured Bacteroidales bacterium
TATTTAAGTTAAAATTTATTTAGTAAATATACTAATAATCAATCAATTACGCAAAAAAATAAATAAGTTGTTGACAATCAGTATGTTGATAAGATTGGGGGTTTAGCTTCGCTGCTACTTCGTGGTTTAGACAGTCTGATTCACTTATACCCCTCACAACTTGACCCGACACTTCGGGTAACTCTCGCCTCTACAACACACTTTTCTTGACTTAGCGAAAGTTTTATGAGAGTTATTTTTCAAAGATATATATTTATTTTTTATAATGCAAGTGTTTTTTAATTTTATGAAAGCATGTTTAATCTAAATTCTTGATGTCCGATAAAACTTAATAAAGACAATTAATGTTTGTTCGACTGCTGTATTTCTGTGTTTTCTAGTAGTATTTTAAGTTTTTAAGTACTTTTTCCCTAATGGAATATTGATGAATTTGAATATTTAGGTGTGACTGATTTTTAGACCTTGATGTAACGTTTTTCACAATGCTGTTTGCTAATTTTAAGATTTTATCTTTTTTATGTCTGATATAAAAAATTCAAAAAAAAAAAATCGTGATTTTTATTTTGATGAATTTATCTAAATTTTTATAATTTAGCAAAATATTTATTTGTTAATGAAAAAGTACTTTATATTTTTTGTTTTTATCTGTTTTACAATCAACTTATTCTCACAGCAGGAGTGGTCTTTAGAGGCTTGCATTCAGCATGCTTTGGATAATAATATTCAAATAAAATCGCAAGAATATAACTCTGAAATTCAGAGAATCAATTTACAAAAATCGAAATATGGAATTTTACCAAGTTTAAATGCCGGCATGAATGATAATTTTACTTTTGGGCGTAATGTTGACCCTTATTCATATCAATTTTCAACAGACAATTTTTCATCGGCAAATTTTCAACTTTCTTCGTCTATAACACTTTTTAGTGGTTTGCAGCAATACAATTCGATTAAAAAAGCCGAAATAGACCTTGAGGCAGGAAATGCTGCCCTCGAACAAACAAAAAATAATATTATTTTGGCAGTAGCTTCGGCATATTTGAATGTTTTATATTCTATTGATTTAGTAGAACTTGCTCAACAACAAAAAGAAGTAACAGAGTTACAGTTAGAAAGAACTGAAAAACTTGTTATTTCGGGGAGCTTAGCTCAACAGGCAAAATATGATATCGAAGCTCAATTAGCTAATGAAGACTTAAATATTGTAAATTATAAAAATCAATTAGACTTAGCTTTATTGTCACTGGCACAACTTATCGAAATTGAAGATTTTCAGAATTTTGGTATTATTAAGCCCGATATTGATAAAATAATTGGAGAATCGGCTTTACTTTCGCCAGAACAAATTTTTAATGAAGCTGTAAATGTTCTGCCTCAAATAAAATATGCCGAATTAAATTATTTAAGTTCTCAAAAAACTTTACAAATTTCAAAGGGAGCTTTTTATCCGCGATTGACAATGAGTGCCGCTTACGGTTCGGGATATTCGAGTTTAACAAAACTTGTAGATAATATCAATTTGGGAAACCCAGTTTTGTCAGGATTTGCTACCGATAATTTAGGAAATATTTTAAATGTTTATCAATATACTTTTGATTATGTTTATGCAAATAAACCTTTTGTCGATCAAATAAAAGATAACGCTTCAACATCTTTAGGTTTTTATTTGAATATTCCAATTTTTAATGGCATGCAAACAAGGGCAGGCGTAAATTCTTCAAAAGTATATTTAGAGCAATCAAAACTTCAAGTCGAACAAGTGAAAAAAGATTTGTTAAAAGAAATTCAACAAGCATGGTCAGATGCAGGGTCGGCGTTAAAAAAACTTGATGCAAGTGAAAAAGCTTTAGAAGCAACTAGTCTTAGTTTTGATTATACTCAAAAAAGATACGAACAGGGATTAATAAATATCACCGATTATAATATTGCTAAAAATAACCTTATTCGTGCCGAAGTTGAGATGCTTAGAGCAAAATATGACTTTATTTTTAAGCAAAAAATATTAGATTTTTATAGAGGTTTAAATTTTAAGTTTTAATAGTTTTAAATGAAAAAGAAATCAAAAAATAAAAAAAAACGAACTCAGTTCCTCATTATTGGGATAATTGCTTTAATAGTTATTTTAATAATTCTGAAAAAAGCAGGCATATTTGGCTCTGGCGAAACTTATAAGGTTAGCACAGAATTAGTCGAACAAAAGACGCTTACTGAGATTGTTACTGCTAGTGGTAAAATTCAACCTGAAATGGAAATTAAATTAAGTCCAGATGTTTCGGGTGAGATTGTTGAACTTGCTGTTAGAGAAGGTTATCAAGTTAAAAAAGGCGAATTTTTATTAAAAATAAAGCCTGATTTATACGAATCGGCTGTCGAAAGAACTATTGCAGCAGGAAATTCTGCAAATGCTAATTTAGAGAACTCAAAAGCACGACTTGAGCAAGTTAGAGCACAATTTGTTCAAACAGAGTTGTCTTATCAAAGAAATAATACTTTGTATGAGCAAGGTGTAATTTCTCAGTCTGAATATGAAAATTCTTTAGCTGCTTATCAAATGGGATTAGCCGATATTCGTGCTGCCGAAGCTAGTGTAAATGCTTCAAATTTTTCTGTGATGAGTTCAAATGCTTCGATAAGAGAAGCTAACGAAAATTTAAGAAAGACTTCGGTATTTGCTCCAATTGACGGAACTGTTTCTATGCTTAATGTTGAAGAAGGCGAAAGGGTTGTTGGTACTGAAATGATGGCAGGTACCGAAATGATGAGAATTGCAAACCTCGATGTAATGGAAGTAATTGTTGATGTTAACGAGAATGATATTGTTAAAATTAAACTAAATGATTCGGTTGATATTGAAGTTGATGCTTATTTAAAACGGAAATTTAAAGGTGTCGTTACCGAAATTGCTAATTCAGCTAATTCCTCTGGCTTAGCTATTGACCAAGTAACAAACTTTAAGGTTAAGATTAGAATTTTAAACGAGTCTTATCAAGATTTAATTACAGAAAGCAATAAATATCCATTTCGACCAGGAATGTCGGCTACTGTAGATATTCACACACGCACTGTAAGAAATGTTGTTGCTGTGCCTTTGTCGGCAGTTACTACCAGGTTAGATTCTCTTGCTATGAAAAATTCAAGTAAAGAGCTAAGCGAGAATAACCAAGATCTCAACAAATCAAAATCCGATTTACAAGAAGTAGTTTTTATTTATAAAGACGGTAAAGTTGAACAAAGAAACGTAAAAACTGGAATACAAGATTCTTATTATATTCAAATAACAGAAGGGTTAAAAAATGGTGAAGAAGTCGTTACGTCTCCTTATAATTTAATTTCAAGAATTTTAAAAGATGATATGCCAGTTCAAAAATTGAGTAAAGAAGAACTTTATAAACCTAAGAATTAGATGGTATTTTTTTTACATAAATAAAATTTATATTTTAGCAAAAAGAAATTTGATGAAATTACATACCACAGAATTAGTAAAGCAATACGGTAAACGAACAGTAGTAAAAGGTGTTAGCGTTGCGCTTGAACAAGGCGAGATAGTTGGTTTGTTAGGACCAAATGGAGCCGGAAAAACTACAACTTTTTATATGATTGTAGGGCTAATTAAACCTAAGTCGGGAAGAATTTTTCTTGATGATAAAGACATTACTCATGAACCAATATACAAGCGTGCTCGTAGGGGAATTGGATATTTAGCTCAGGAAGAATCTATTTTTCAAAAACTTTCGATTCAAGATAATATTAAAGCCATTTTAGAAATGACAAAACTTTCTAAAAGAGAACAATTAGTAAAAACTTCTCAACTTTTAGAAGAATTTGGTTTAACGAATATTAGGAAAAGTAAAGGATTCCAACTTTCGGGAGGTGAAAGGCGTAGAACTGAAATTGCACGTGCATTAGCTATAGACCCAAGTTTTATTTTGCTTGATGAGCCTTTTGCCGGAGTAGACCCAATTGCCGTAGAGGATATTCAAACTATTGTTAGACATTTAAAAGATAGAAATATTGGTGTTTTAATCACTGACCACAACGTTCACGAAACTTTAAGTATTACCGATAGAGCTTATTTACTTTTTGAAGGCGATATATTAAAAAGTGGAACTGCAAAAGAACTCGCTGATGATGAGCAAGTTAGGCGTTTGTATTTAGGGCAAAATTTTGAGTTAAGAAAATAGTTTTATAATTATCAAACATATTTTATTATTAGGTCTTGTTTATATTCTTTTGTAATTTTGTCGGTCAAAAATTAAAGTATGGAAAAAATATTTAAGCCAAAATTTTTTTCTTTATTTAAAGAAAAGTATTCAAGGCAACAATTTTCAAAAGATGTATTTGCAGGAATAATAGTTGGCATAGTTGCACTACCTTTGGCTGTGGCTTTTGCTGTTGCTTCTGGCGTTTCGCCTGAGAAAGGAATTATTACTGCTATAATTGCCGGTTTTATTATTTCTTTTTTAGGTGGTTCTCGTGTTCAAATTGGCGGACCTACAGGTGCTTTTATTGTTATTGTTTATGGAATAGTTGCCCAGTATGGGGTGGGAGGGCTTTTGATTTCAACAATTTTAGCTGGAATAATGCTTGTAGCTTTTGGTATTTTGCGCTTAGGTTCTCTTTTAAAATATATTCCTCACCCATTAATTGTCGGCTTTACTTCTGGAATTGCATTAATTATTTTTTCAACGCAAATAAAAGATGCTCTTGGACTCGGTATTGAAAATATGCCGGCTGATTTTATCGGAAAATGGGATGCTTATTTTTTAAACTTTACTAGTTTTAATTACTGGGCAATTGCTATCACTGTTTTTACTATTTTAATAAGTTTGTCTTTTAAAAGAATAACTAATAAAATACCAGGTTCTTTTGTTGCAATAATCTTAATGACTTTTGTTGTTTATTATTTTAAATTACCAGTCGATACAATAGAAACTTTATTCGGAGATATTAAAGGCTCATTTTCTATTGATATACCCGCTATTAATTGGTCTAGCATAAGTTATTATTTTGCACCCGCCTTAACCATTGCTTTACTGGGAGCTATAGAATCCTTATTGTCGGCTGTTGTTGCTGATGGTATGATAGGCTCTAATCATCGCAGTAATACAGAACTAATTGCTCAAGGAATTGCAAATATTATCACTCCAATTTTTGGTGGAATTCCTGCCACAGGTGCTATTGCCAGAACTGCAACAAATATTAAAAATGGGGGGCGAACACCCATTGCTGGAATGGTTCACGCTATTACTTTACTATTAATATTGTTATTTTTAGGGCGTTTTGCTAAACTTATACCAATGTCATGTTTAGCAGGAATCTTAATGATAGTTGCATATAATATGAGTGAATGGCGTTCTTTTATTGCAATTTTAAGAGGCTCGGCTTTCGACATAATTATACTTTTAACTACATTTGCTTTAACCGTACTAGTAGATTTAACTGTGGCTATTCAAATTGGAATTGTGCTGTCGGCAATATTATTTATGAAACGAATGGCGGATAATGGTCAGGCTATATTGAAAGAAAATGAAAATGAGATTGTTGAAAATTATGGGTACCTGCCCAAGGAAATTGAGATATACGAAATTAGCGGTCCATTCTTTTTTGGGGCAGCTAAGCATTATGGTGAGGTTTTAAAAGGTAATGCTTCGACTACTAAGGTTTTGATTATTCGGATGCGACATGTCCCTTTTATTGATGCTACAGGAACTCATAACTTTAAAGAGGCTATAAAGGTTTTAAAAAGTAAAAATAAGAAAATAATATTGTCGGGTGTTCGTCCTGAAGTGTTAAGAGTGTTAGAAAAATCGAGAATATCTTTTTTAATCGGTAAGGCTAATATTTTTGATAATTTTGATTCTGCTTTAGCAAAAGCAAAAGAGCTTATTGCTGAGTAAATTATTGATATATATATAAACTTAAATAGCAGCTTTTAAAATTTCTTCATACACTTGATTCCAGCCATTCCATTCTCCAAATTCGGATAATGATTCGTTGTGCCAAACTGTTACTAAAGTCCCGCCATATTGTTTGGTGTAATTTATAATATCTATAGATTGTGAAATAGCTTCTTCTTTACTTAAACACTGATATTTATGTAAATTTTTGTCGGTAATCATAGTAGGGTAAAGCCACAAGTCAGTTTTTTTGTTTTCGAGTAAATCAAAAAATGGTATAGGAACACTTACCCCCATTCTAAAACCAGGCATATTATGATAAACGATTGAAAAATCACGTTTTATTCCCATTTTTATTAAATCGCGGAAAGTGTCTGGAAATTTTACGAGGAGGTGGTGCTGACGTGAAGAAAAGATTTTGGACTTTGCTGTTTTTTCTAATAATTTAAGTTCTTTTGACCATACATTTTTCTTAAAATGCCCTCTATATGAATTGTGAATACCTAAAGTGTATGATTTTACTAGTTCTCTAATTAAATATTTTACAGAGCTTTTTGTTGGCGATACATTTCTATCTAATTTCCATAATTTTGCCATTAGAAAAAAGTAGTAAGGTTTAATGTCAAACTTTTCGTGAATTTCATTAATTTGGTTAAAACAATTCCAAGGGTCTTTCTGTCTTTTTGTTAATACGTTAAACCTCATATTAAGAGCTGCATAGTCTTTTTTTACTAAGTCTCTAACAAAGCCTCCAAAACTTCTAAACAAACCTTTTCCTCTATACATAAAGACAGAGTTAACATCAATTGTTGGGATAAACTTGTATGCAGGTTTTTCATATTTTAGGTCGGGGTAAAGGTTTTGAAGATGTTGAAGAAATATTTCTGCCCAAATATTAACAATAGGTTTTTGTAGTATTCCAATTTTACGCGCAATGCTAAGTTCGGAAGGGAATCGTTTAATCTTTTCATTCATAAAATAATTATACTCTTCCATTCTTGTAACATGCCATAAACTAGCGGCAAATAAATCAAATTTAGGAAGTTTTACGGTCTCAGTTGGAAATAAAACCATAGTGTCTGAAATAATTGTTCTACCTGGAGAATTAATTAACAATTTAGTATCAATCATCATCGAATCGCAAATAATACCAGGTTTTTCTGAGACTTTATAGGCAGCATACCAAAAACAAGGCTCTGAAGTTTTTTCAAACTCATTTATATCTTGTGTAATACGGTAATCTAATTTAAAAACATGTTTAAAGCAAACTTCTGCTGCGAACTCAATTCTAGTATTTAATTTAGGAGTATAAATTAATAGCATAATTTCTTTATTTAAAATATTAAATCATTATGTTTTCAACTTCTTCAATACTAATTGGGATTCGTTTAGAGCCGAGAATTCTATTTCCATTTTCAGTAATTAGAATGTCGTCTTCTAATCTAATTCCGCCAAATGCCATATAGTCTTTTAGTTTATTATAATTGATAAATTGTTCAAATTTCTTATCTTTTGACCAAAGTTCAATTAATTCAGGTATAAAGTAAATTCCTGGCTCATTTGTTAGAACAAAGCCTTGTTTAAGTTCTCTGCCCATTCTTAAAAAAGCAGTACCAAAAATTTTACTTGGCTGAATTTTTTCATCATAGCCAACATTTATTTGTCCGAGGTCTTCCATATCGTGAACGTCAAGTCCCATCATGTGCCCTAAGCCGTGAGGCATAAATAAGGCATGAGCACCAAGAGCGACGGCTTCATTTATATCTCCTTTCATTAAACCTAATTCTTTAAGTCCAGTTGCTAAAATCTCGCAGGCTTTAAGGTGAATATCTAAATAAGTTATTTCTGGTTTCATAAGTTTTATTGAGCCGTTTATAGTATTAAGCACTATTTGGTAGATTTCCTTTTGTTTTTGTGAAAATTTTCCACCAATTGGAGTTGTTCTGGTATTGTCTGAGGCATAAAACATTGTTGTTTGTGCTCCTGCATCGTGAAGCATTAAATCTCCTTTTTGTAAAATATTATCATGCGAATGATTATGTAAAGTTTGACCGTTTTTTGTTAAAATAATTGGAAAAGAAGGAATAGAACCATAAGACAAGCTAACTCCTTCGACAATACCTGCAATCTCTCTTTCGCTAATTCCCGGTTTTGCCAACTTCATTGCTGTAGTGTGCATTTTATAGCCAATATCACAAGCCTTATCAATTTCTTGGATTTCTATATCCTCCTTAACATTTCTAAGTTTAACAACAGCTTTAATAAAATCAAGAGATGATTTTGCTTTCATTTCTTGAAAATTTATTCCAAGCAAACTGTTAATTAAAATCTTATTGTCGTGCTTATATGGAGGAAGGTAATGTATTTTTCGCCCTTTATTTATAGCTTCGCCTAAATAATCGGAAAGTTTTGCAAACTCATAAGTTTCATTAATTAAACACTTACTAGCCAATTCTTTAACGCTTGGCTGAGGTCCCATCCAAATAATATCATCAATATCAACATCGTTTGCAAAAATTATATCTTTGTCGTTATCAATATCAATTATTGCAGCCATTCCTGCGAGATTTAGACCAAAAAAGTATAAAAAATTGCTGTCTTGCCTAAAATGGTAAGTGTTATCAGGATAATTCATGGGAGTTTCGTTATTTCCCAAAAATAAATACATGCCTTTTTTTAAGTCTTTTTTCAGACTTTCTCTTCTTTGTTTATAAACTTCTGGTTTGAACATAATCTTATTGTTTTAAAATATTCGTTAAAAATAAACATTTTTTCATGATGTTTTGTTGAAAACCAAAAAAAACAATAAAATAATTTATAAAGTAAGTAGATTTAGTTTTTTATAAATTTCTTTGAATCTAAATTCTTACCTTCAGAAATTAAGCAAGCGAAATAAACGCCATTTTTGAGGTCAAAGGCTGAAATCTTTACTTTCCCTTCACCTCCTTCTATTGGGAATGATTTTATTTTCAATCCAGTAAAGTCGTAAATGGCTATTTCGCCATTTGAATTTTGTGGTAAATTGTATAAAATCTCTGCATAATCATAAACCGGATTTGGGGCAGGTGATGAAATTTTTCCAATTTCTGGATAGCCATCGTTTATAAATATTGGATTATAAAAGTTTTCAAATTTAAGTTCTGCTTTAGAAAATAAATTTAAAGCTAAAATTAATATAAGCGATATATAAAACTTTGCCTTCATCATTTAATTTGCATACAAATTCTGTTCCTTTTTTTCTATTTACGGATAAATTTAAAAAAGGTTACAAAAAATTAAAAATTATTAAATTTTCCCTGATTTTCGTTCAATTTTCAAAAGCTTTATCCTATTTTTTCAAAAATATTTCATTTTTTCTAAAAAATGAGTACGAGTTAAGTGGTCGCTTTGCAGCTTTGTTTACTTAGGCGAATTAATCATAATTCCATTGGCGGGTTGTAAGTCCAATATAAAAATTCCAAAT
This sequence comes from uncultured Bacteroidales bacterium, assembly GCA_964426585.1. Taxonomy (GTDB): domain Bacteria; phylum Bacteroidota; class Bacteroidia; order Bacteroidales; family ML635J-15; genus Bact-19. The sequence continues at coordinate 9,361 of CAYRQZ010000082.1, forward strand.
AATATATTGCCCTTTCAGGGAGTAAAAGCATTGTATTTTATGAAAAATTTAATCAAAAAAATCTTTGTTTTTCGAAAAATATTATGTAAATTTGTAAAAAACAGTTTACTATGAATAAATTTAAAGAAAAATACATAAATCCCTTTACCGACTATGGTTTTAAACGCTTGTTTGGCGAAGAACCAAGCAAAGATTTATTGTTAGATTTTTTAAATGAGCTGTTAAAAGACGAACAAGGCGAAATCGTTGAATTATCATACTTACCAAATGAAAAACTACCAATTTCCGTTGGCGATAGACGAGCAATTTTTGATATTTATTGCAAAAATAAAAAAGGTGAACAATTTATTGTAGAAATGCAAAAAGCCGAACAGAAATTTTTTAAAGATAGGTCGGTTTATTATTCCACTTTTCCAATTCAAGAGCAAGCAAGAAATATGGATAAATTTTGGAATTTTGAATTAAAAGCCGTTTTTACCATTGGAATTTTAGACTTTGAGTTCGAGGAAAGCGATAAAAACAAGTATAGGCACAATGTAAAATTAACCGAGCAAGACACCAAGTGTGTATTTTACGATAAATTAACATTTATTTATCTTGAAATGCCAAAATTTAAAAAGAAAGAGAGTGAATTAGAAACTCGCTTTGATAAATGGATGTACGTTTTAAAAAATCTTCCAAAACTTGATAGAATACCTGCCAAACTTAAAGAGGATATTTTTATAAAACTTTTTAGTATAGCTGAAATTTCTAAACTAAGCCCTGATGAATACAAAAACTATGAAGCAAGTGTGAACGCGTATAGAGATGTTTTTAATATTAAGAACACATATTTAGAAAAGGGCGAAAAACGTGGGAAGGCTAAAGGAATAATTGAAGGAAAAAAACAAGGCATAATTGAAGGGAAAAAACAAGGCATAATTGAAGGGAAAAAACAAGGCATAATTGAAGGCAAAATTGAAATTGCAAAAAACCTTTTAAATCTTGGAGTTGATATTGAAATTATAAAAAGCTCAACAGGCTTAACAGAACAAGAAATAAATGAATTAAAAACAGCAAAAAAATAATTTTAGGTGCTAAAAGCCTTAGCTGCGGTAAAAACGCCCTCCCTCTTTCTGCCCGTAGGGCAGTACAAACATTTTTCTAAATTTTATTTATCAGAAAAAATCTTTGTTATTTTAAAAATATTATGTAAATTT
>CAYRQZ010000083.1:0-10385 GCA_964426585.1 uncultured Bacteroidales bacterium
ATCTTCCCCAACTTATTCCATTTTCAGCAAGCAAGTCTTTTAAAATTAATTGAGCTTGTTCTTCACTTTCCAAGTTGGCAACATTAAAATAGATAGTATATCCATCTCCTTTGCTTTTATATTCAACAAATTCCAACTTTTTTTCTTGTGAAAATAAATACGAAAATGTTAAAATCCCTAAAAATAATAAAACTATTTTTTTCATATTTTATGTCTTTTAATTTCTAATCAAATTTACTCTTCCTTTTTTATTTTGATAATTTCCAAAATTATCTACAGTTCTTATTTCCCATAAATAAATTCCAGACTTTGCATCATTTCCTATATTATTTATTTTTCCATTCCACATTATTTTGGGGTTATCGGCTTCAAAAACTTTATTACCATTTGCGTCTAAAATAAATAATTTGAACGAAGCAAAATCTAAATTTTCGCCTATAGCACCAAAATGAGAATTTATATCATCGCTGTTTGGAGTAAAGGCGTTAGGTACATAAAAAACTTGTTCTTTTCTAATAATTATTGTTTCAGATGCTTCTGATTTACAACCAAATTTATTTATACCTATTAAATTAATCATATATTTTCCATCATTTTCAAATGCATAATTTACTTTACTCTCGGTAAATTGCTGATTATCAATAGTCCACAGCAATTTTAAATCTTCCTCATTATTGCAAGTAAAATAATATAAATTTTCTGAATTATCAAAATTAATTTTCAAATTTATTAAATTATTAATTTCGAATGTTCTTAATTTTTCAGATTTTAAAATAAATTTGTTGTTAATTACATATACTTCTGGCGTATATTTTCCTGCTTTTTCATAAATAAATTCTGCGTTTTGACCATAGATTTTTGTATTATTTCCTGTTTCCCACATAATTTCGTAATTTGCAGGACAATTAACAGCATGAAATTTAACTTTTGCGGGGCTGCATTTATCAATAAGTTCTACTGAAAATATAATCTTATCAAATTCATTAAAATTATTTATATTTTCTTCTTTTAAATTGTTATTATCTTGATTTTTTGTGTTATTTACTTCTTTTTCTGTTATTAAAATTTTTGTTTGAGTATTTTCAATATTTTTATTGTTCTCGTTTATTCCTATATTTTTTGTAATTATTATTTGATCTTTTGGGTTTGTGCTTGTTTCTGTGTTATTATTAATATAAGTATTATTATTTGAATTTTCAGTAGTATTAATTTCTTTATTAACTTCATTAGCATTTTGAGAAATTTCAGAATTTTCGATTTTTTGGTTTTCGCTAATAGTATTTTTAAATGTACTATTATTATCTTTAGGATTGATATTAAATATTAATACAGCTGAAACAATAATAGCAATAATAGCACTGCTTACTATAATTATTTTAGTAAGCCCACTTATTTTTGAAGCGTTTGGTAATTCCTTTTTTAGCCTTAGCCAATCTTTATGATTGTAAGGTGCTTCATAATTTTGTAAAATTTCTTTTATATTTTTCATATTATCCATTGTATTCTCCGTATTTTTCAATAAACATTGTTTTTAATTTCGATTTGGCTTTTGCTAAGTTTGATTTAGAAGTTCCTATACTTATATTCAACATTTCAGCAATTTCTTTATGTGAGTATTCCTCAATGACATATAAGTTAAAAACAGTTTTATAAGCTGGTGATAATTCTTGAATTAAATTAATTATTAATTCCGCATTCGTATTAATTGTATTCAACTTTATTAAGTCATCTTCGGAATCTTCTTTGAGTTTCATTAGGTCATTTTCAGAATCACTAACAAAAGCCATTCGTTTTTTTCTTCTAAGAATATCAATTGTGTTATTTACAATTATTTTCCTAATCCAACCTTCAAAAGAGCCTAACTGTTTAAAATATCTAATTTTTTCAAAGACCTTTATATATCCGTCATGCAAAAAATCCTTAGCTTCATCTTTATCTTCGGCGTATCTAAGGCATATTCCGAGCATCTTGCCGTAAGTCTCTTTATAAAGAATATGTTGATATTTCACATCTCCGCGTACACAACCATCAACAATTTTCTTTAAATCCTCCACGTTACTAAGCATCATACCTTATATAATTCTTATATTTGACGAATTTTTTTTTATAAAGTTGTCTTTATATTAATTTTTATTTTTAAAAATACTAATTTATTTTATAAAAAAAATAATTTTAAAAAGTTATTAATTTAATTGCTTGTTTATAATTTTGCTTTTACTATATTTGCGAGACTTTAAATAAATCTAAATATTATGAATTTATCTCATATCGAGCACATTGGAATAGCTGTAAAATCAATAGAAGAAGCTAAAAAATTTTATGAAGGAGTTTTAGGATTAAAATGTTATGCTATCGAAGAAGTTAAAGATCAAAAAGTTAAAACTGCTTTTTTCAAAATTGGTCAAACTAAAATAGAGTTATTAGAGTCTACAGACCCCGAAGGTCCTGTTGGTAAATTTATTGAAAAAAGAGGAGAGGGAATTCATCATATTGCTTTTGCAGCAAAAAATTTACAAGCCTCTTTAAGCTCATTAGAAGAAAAAGGTATTCAACTTATTGATAAAACCCCAAGAAAAGGAGCCGAAGGTTTAGATATAGCTTTTTTACACCCTAAATCTAGTTTAGGAGTTTTGACAGAATTATGCGAAGATAATAACAAATAACACACAATAATTTACATTTAGAGATTTATTAAAATGGCAATTGAAGACAACATTAAGAAGTTGATTGACTTGCGTGCAGAATCCAGACTTGGTGGTGGAACAAAAAGAATTGATTCGCAGCACGCTAAAGGCAAACTTACAGCAAGAGAGAGAATTGATCTATTATTAGACGAAGGAAGTTTCGAAGAACTAGATATGTTCGTAACCCATCGCCTTAATGATTTTGGTCTCGAAAACGAAAAGTATCTCGGAGACGGAGTGGTAACTGGTTTTGGCACAATTGACGGTAGGCTCGTCTATGTTTATTCACAAGATTTTACTGTTTTGGGCGGTTCTTTATCCGAAACTAATGCTCAAAAAATTTGTAAAGTTATGGATATGGCAATGAAAAATGGCGCTCCGATTATTGGACTAAACGATAGTGGTGGAGCCCGTATCCAAGAAGGTGTACTTAGTTTAGCTGGATATGCCGAAATTTTTCAAAGAAATATTGAAGCATCAGGAGTTATTCCTCAACTTTCAGCTATTATGGGACCATGTGCAGGCGGTGCAGTTTATTCACCTGCCTTAACCGATTTTATCTTAATGGTCGAAGATATTAGCTATATGTTCGTTACAGGACCAAAAGTTACCAAAACTGTTACAGGCGAAGATATATCTGTCGAAAACCTTGGCGGACCAATGATACATGCCTCTAAATCAGGAGTTGCTCACTTCGTTTCACAAAATGAAGAAGAAGCTATGAGCACACTTAGAAGACTTTTGTCTTTTATGCCACAAAATTTTATGGAAAATTCTCCAATCATAGACTGCGTTGACCCAATAGATAGGCTTTGTGATAATTTGAATACTATTATCCCTGATAATCCTAATAAACCTTATAACGTTATTGATATTATCACAACTCTTGTAGATAATGGCGAATTTGAAGAAGTGCATAAACATTATGCCAAAAATATTGTTGTTGGGTTTGCCCGTTTTAACGGACAATCCGTCGGCATTGTTGCAAATCAACCTAGCTTTCTTGCTGGTGTATTAGATATTGAAGCATCAAGAAAAGGGGCTAGATTTGTGCGTTTCTGCGACTGTTTCAATATTCCACTAGTTACCTTAGTTGATGTTCCTGGATTTTTACCAGGTTCTTCACAAGAATATGGTGGAATTATTTCTAATGGCGCAAAATTAATGTATGCCTACGGCGAGGCAACTGTACCTAAAGTTACAGTTACGCTACGAAAATCTTATGGCGGTGCACACGACGTAATGAGTTGCAAACAATTAAAAGGTGATCTAAATTACGCTTGGCCTAGTGCCGAAATTGCAGTTATGGGTGCATCAGGAGCTATCGAAGTTCTTAATTATAAAGAACTTAGTGCTATAGAAAATGAAAATGAAAAAACAGAATTTATTGCTAAAAAAGAAGCCGAATATAGAGAAAAATTTGCTAACCCTTATCAAGCTGCAAAATATGGATATATTGATGACGTGATTGAACCTAGAAATACACGCTTTAGAATTATCCGTGCATTAGCTACTCTGGCTACTAAAAAAGCAAAAATGCCTGCAAAAAAACATAATAATATTCCACTTTAAATTTTGTAAAAATGAACATAATTAATGCAATAAGCTTTGACTTTTCGAGAATTGATGAAAACGCTTGGACATTCTTTTTTATCGGCTTTACTGTAGTTTTTATAGTGCTAATTATTATTTATGTAATTTTTGATAAATTACCTTTCTTCTTAAAACTAAATTTGAAGCCAAAAACTAAAAGTGATTCAAAAATAGAGGATAGACCTATTATCAAAACTACCGAAAATATTAATGAAGAGGTTTATGCTGCTATTGCAATGGCACTTGCTCTGTATCTCGAAGATTTTCATGACGAAGAAAATATGAACTTAACTATCAATTTACAAGATAGATTAAATTCCCAGTGGAACTCAAAAATTCAAAATGTTGATTAAGAAATTTTAAGATAAATAAAATGAAAAATTTTAAATTTAAAATAAATAGTAACCAATACGATGTTACTATTAATGATATACAAGATAATATTGGTAATATTAATGTTAATGGTGTAGATTACACTGTTGAGTTAGAAAAAAATGAAAATGCTCCAACTCCAATTGTTAGAAAGCCCAGAACTCAACAAACAGCTAAAAACGAACCTGTACAACCAAAGCCTCAAAGTTCAACAGCAAGCTTGAAATCTGTACTGTCACCTTTACCTGGGTTAATCCTTGACATTAAAGTGAAAGAAGGAGATAAAATCGAAAAAGGCACTGTTGTTCTTATTATGGAAGCTATGAAAATGGAAAATAATATTGCTTCTGAGTTTGAAGGTGTCGTTACGGCTATAAAAGTTAAAACAGGACAATCTGTTTTGCAAAGTGATGTATTAGTTGAAATTCAATAAAATAAAAGAAATGAAAAATAAAATTTATTTGTTTTTTACCTTTTTATTTATTGGTTTATTATCTTTTGCTTCAAATGGAGATATTAAAAATCAACTATTAAAAGGTAAATGGATGAATCAGGCAGACGGATATTATCCTACGCCAATAATGCCTGAAGCTGATGCTAATGTAAAAACTGTAAAAAGATGGAAGACAATCATTTTCCATAACGACATGACTTTTACAATGGACTCAGCAAAAAAAGATTATATTGGTAAATATAGAATTAGTGATAGCAAAGTTTATTTAGATTTTTTTCCTATCGAAATTAAAAATTTTGCCAAAAATAATGCAGGAATTGATTCTTATCTAATTTCTATAGATACTTTAAAATTACCAACTCGAGCTGCAAAAATTCAAGGTGATAAACTAATATTTGATGATGGCTTAGAACATTCGCAAAAAAGTGCCGCTACTCATGGTCTTTTAAAATTTTGGGAATATACAGGTTTCGAAAATGCTACTCGTGGTCATATTATTATGATGATTATCGGTTTATTTTTCTTATTTTTAGGAATCCGATATAATTACGAGCCTCTGCTACTTGTACCAATTGGAGTTGGAATATTAATAGGTAACACTCCAATGTTTCAAGCTGTTAATTTTAATCTGCAATTAGGAATTTATGAACCAGGTTCAGTTTTTAATATTATTTATGGGGGTGTTGTACAAGGCTGGTTTCCGCCACTTATTTTCTTAGGAATAGGTGCAATGACAGATTTCTCTGCCTTAATATCAAGTCCAAGATTAATGCTTTTAGGTGCTGCTGCTCAATTTGGGGTATTTGCTACATTTATTTTGGCTTTATTAGTCGGATTTTATCCTGCCGAAGCTGGTGCTATTGGTATTATCGGTGGTGCTGACGGACCAACAGCTATTTTCCTATCTTCAAAACTTGCAAATGGTTTAAATATTGTTGGTTTTGGGTCCGGTGGCGATCCAATTTATTCCAAACATTTACTTGGAGCAATTGCCATTGCTGCATATTCGTATATGGCGTTGGTGCCTGTTATTCAACCGCCGGTAGCTTTGTTGTTAACTACCAAAAAAGAACGCCGAATCAAAATGCGTGATCCAAGAGTTGTTTCAAAAACCGAGAAAATCCTGTTCCCAATAATTGGACTTTTGTTAACCTCGTATTTTTCGCCAACTTCCTTGCCACTTTTAGGTATGTTATTTTTAGGAAATATTCTTAAAGAAAGCGGGGTTACTCGAAGGCTTGCCGAAACAGCCGCAAATCCCCTTATCGACACAATCACCATTTTACTGGGTGTTAGTGTGGGGGCTTCAACTCAAGCTGATGTCTTTTTAACTAGCGACTCGGTGATGATTTTCATTATTGGGGCTTTATCTTTTATTATTGCTACAGCAGCCGGAGTTTTATTTGCAAAACTTATGAATTGGCTTTCGCCGAAATCTAATCCCGTAAACCCAATTATTGGTATAGCAGGCGTGTCTGCTGTGCCTGATAGTGCACGTTTAGCCCAAGTGATTGGAGCAAAAGAAGACCCATCAAATTATTTGCTAATGCACGCTATGGGACCAAACGTATCAGGCGTTATAGGCTCAGCTATTGCCGCAGGTATTTTATTAAGTTTCTTATTGTAAAATCTTATATTAAATGCTCCGAAAGGAGCATTTTTTTTATTGAAAAATAATTTTTATGAAAGCAATGATTTTTGCAGCCGGCTTGGGAACGCGTTTAGCCCCATATACTTACGATAGACCAAAAGCTCTCGTTGATATTGGAGGAAAGACTATGCTAGAAATGCAAATAAAGAATCTTATAAAATATGGTGCAGATTATATTGTAATTAATATTCATCACTTTGCTGAACAAATAATAGACTTCGTTAAATCTAATAATTTTGATGCAGAAATCCAATTCTCTGACGAAAGAGACTTTTTGCTTGATACAGGAGGAGCATTGAAAAAAGTTAAAAGTTTTTTTAATAAAGACGATAACCTCTTAGTGCATAATGTTGATATTTACTCAGACATTGACTTGAAAATGTTTTATGATTACCATATTTCTAAAAAGAATATTGCAAGTTTAGCTGTTAGCCACAGAAAAAGCTCAAAAAATTTGCTCTTTGATGAAAATATGCAACTTTGTGGATGGAAGTCTTTAGCAGATAACAAGCAAATTATAAGCTTAGAAAAAGAAAAATACGAAGGAATGGCTTTTAGCGGAATTTATGTGTTTAATTATGAAATATTTGATTTGTTAACTAAACAAGGCAAATTCCCAATAATTCCCGAACTTTTAGAAATAACAAAAACCCAAGCTGTAAAAGCTTGGGTAGTTGACAATAATACTATTTTAGATCTTGGTAAGCCTGAAGCTTTAATAAAATACCAGGAAATTGTTAAATTTTAGTTGTTAAGTTTTATATGTGATGATAATTTAGATAAAAATTGAACTTTATCATGATACCCAACAATTCTTTTAACTTCTTTACCATTTTCAAATAAAATCATACAAGGTATACCCGTAATATTATATTTTGCTGAAATATTTTTATTAAAATCTGTATTTATTTGAGCAATGGTAATTTGTGATTTATACTCTGTTGCAACTTCGTCTAAAACAGGTTTCATCATTTTGCATGGACGACACCAATCAGCATAAAAATCAACTAAAACCAAACCGCTTTTTGTCATTGCGTTAAAGTTAGACTCATTTATAACCTTAACTTCTGATGTTTTTTCTTGAGCATTAATAGAATTGCTTGAAAATACCCCGAAAAATAATATTGAGGCAAAAACTAAAACTAAATTTTTCATATTTCTTTTTTATTTATTATTACTATTTTAAATTTATTTCTATAAAATTAACAATTTCTTTTAATTCGCTAGGTGTAAACCATTTTGCATCTTTATATCTTTTGAACCATGTTAATTGCCGTCTTGCAAAATTCCTAGTGTTTTTCTTTATTAATTCAACCGCATCACTTAAAGAACATTTTTTGTCGATATAGTTAAACAATTCTTTATATCCAATTGTTTGAAGTGCTGGTAAATCTTTGTTATGATAAATATCATAAACTTCATCTATTAAACCTTGCTCTATCATTTTATCAACTCGTAAGTTTATTCTTTCATAAAGCATTTCTCTATCTAAATTTATGCCAATTTTTATTACAGTAAAATCTCTATTAACTTCTTGATTTTTAAGAAATTGTGAAAATGGAATTCCTGTTTGATAATATATTTCTATTGCTCTGATAAGTCGTTTTGGATTTTTTAAGTCTATTATTTGATAATAATCAGGATCGAATTTTAATAATTCTTTTCTTAAAAATTCAATTCCATACTTTATAAAAAGTTCGTTTACATATTCTCTAATTTCAGGATCGTAATCAGGCATTTCATCAACTCCGTTTAAAATAGCATCAATATATAGCCCCGAACCACCAACCATAACAGCCACATTATTAGTTTCAAAATATTCGGTTAAGGCATTTAAACAATCTTTTTCAAATTTATAAATACTATAATGTTCATTAACTGAAATAGAATCAATAAAATGATGTTGAATAGTTTCTAATTGTTCTCGATTTGGTTTTGCAACCCCAATACCTAGTTCTTTGTATATTTGTCTGGAATCAGCTGAAAAAATTTCTGAATTAAAATATCTTGCAATTTCAATGCTTAGGTCAGTTTTTCCTGCTCCAGTTGGTCCAAAAAGAATTATTAGATTTTTATTAATGTGCATTTATTAAATGTCGAAATCATCAATATTTTCAAAACTTATATCATTGTCATAATCATCATCATCGTAATCATCTTTATAGTCTTCGTCAAAATCTTCATCTAAATCTTCATCTAGCATATCGATGAATATTTGCTCGGGAGCCTTAGATTTGGATAATGTGCAAATTGGAAATTCTAACAAATGGTCGTTTCTCTCAACTTTTCTAATGTTAACTATCTCTATAAAAAAGAATCTAACAGAAAAAAAATCAAAAATGTAAATGTAACGTTGTCCAATTTTTGGGGCAAAATAATTCAACTTTGTTTCTTCCATTAGTAAAGCATCGCTCTGACTTTCAGCATCAATTCTGTCTTGCACAATTTCATCGAGCTTATCCCAAGATTTATTCGATAAGTAAAAAGTGGAAAGCAAACTATTTACATAATTACAAGCTGCCTGAATAGCCAGATGTAAATCAAGAAAAGTGTTGTCTTCATGAATCTCTATATCTCTCACGAAAGTATCATCTTCACCCGAAATAATTCTATATTTTATTAGCATAATTATTCGTTTAAAAAATTTATTGTATCAATATTATCAGCATATTCATTTAACTCTGGTTTTTGACTTTGTCCAAAATTAAGTTTATTTGCAATATTATCTATTTTTGAAATAATACATTGTATTCCTGCAATATTTTTTTCAACTTTGTTAATTACTTCATCAATTTTTGTGTAATATTCAAAATTAAGTATTGAAACAGGTGCGTTGAAATTATTATTTTCAATCAAAAACAAGAAGCCTAAATTTATAAAAGCTGTTTTATTCATTGATAAAATTGCAAATTGATAATCTAAGTTATTAGCATATTTGAAATAATTTTTTAAAAATGAATATTTTTCAATTGCTTTATGAAATTTTTCAAAATTATAATCTTTAGGAATATAAATTTTTGAAACATTCCTGCAACCTAAACCAAAATAAAGAAAAATATCGTCAGCTAAATTTAATAAGTCGTTTTCGGTTTCATCACCTGTTAAAATTGCAATAGAAGTCCTGTTTTTTCGTAAAATATTTGGTGTTTTCGAGAAATAATATTCAAAATATCGATTAGAGTTATTGCTCCCTGTTGCTATAATTTTATTAAAATTGCCTAATAATGATTCACATATCATTATTTCATTATCAGAATAATTAGCAATTTCTTTAAGTCTTTTTATTATCCACTTCATCAGAACATTGTCTTTTGAAGAAAGTTTTACTTTAATATTGTAATTGCAGATAAAACCACAAATAAAATCGTGCATACCAACTAAAGGAATGTTGCCAGCTAAAACTAATCCTAAAGTTTGATTATGATTCCCTGTAAAAATATTATAATTTGACAACCATTTTTTTAAATTTCTTTCATTTAGTAATTCCGACCAGGTATTTAAAGAGAATCTAACAAATTCTGGGATAAACCACGGGTTAGCAGCATAAATATTATCATATCCAGGAAAATTATAAGCTTTTTCATCTTGCAAAACTTCTTTTATTTCTTTGCCTAACTCGACTAATACTTCT
>CAYRQZ010000084.1:0-6169 GCA_964426585.1 uncultured Bacteroidales bacterium
AGCTTATGCCCTTATTGTAGCTATTATTTTTGCAATTGTTTTTAAATACAAACATAATCCAAACGAAGAATTTGAAATAAAACATTAAAAATTAAATCTTATGGAGTTAAAAAATATAAAACCGGAATATGTGAGTACAATAAGGTTTGTAAAAAGTGAAGACCTGAACCATCATGGAACTTTATTTGCAGGACGAACAGCAGAATGGTTTGTTGAAGCTGGATTTATCGCAGCTGCAAACTTATTAAACCCTAAATTTGTTGTTTGCCTCAAAATTCATGAACTAATTTTCACATAACCAGTCAAACTTGGCGATTTAATTTTATTTCAGTCAAAAATAATTTACACTGGAAAAACAAGCCTCGTGGCATACATAAAAGTTGAAAATAAACTTAACAAGGAGTTTTTAGTTGACGGTTTTATTACCTTTATTTATGTTGATGAAAAAACAAAAGCTTGTCCTCATAATTTAAGTATATTACCAGAAACTGACGAAGATAAAGAACTCTACAAAATTGCGAAAGAATTAAAAAAGTAAAAATCACTTTTTTTCAAAACCTCCTACAATTACTTTTTGGGGCGAAAATATTTTTTGTGTAATAAAATCGGTTTTATAAAAGTATTGATGAAATTTTCATAAATATATTCCGCTGATAGAAGTATTTTAGTTTTCTAAAAGTTTGTCGGCAGCGAACTCTATAATATTGTCCGAAAATGATGAATAAGCATTAGGATTTAATAGCACTCTATAATCTGGTGCTACACCATTTTCATAGTTTTTGCCGTCAACAGCCATAGTGCGTGTTATTGACATACGATAAGTCCAGCCGTTTGGAAGTTGCCCGCCATTTGGTAAGCCTAAACCACCGCCAGAATAGTCGCCTACTAAAAATATATTATCATAAGCATAAGTAGAAACGGCAAAAAATGAAGAAGCTGAATATGACCCCCTATCAATCAAAACAGCTAATTTTTTATTATATTTCTTTTTATCATTAGCTTTTACATAAACATCTTCTAATATTGTGAAATTATCTTGCCCCAGCCCTTTTTTTATCTGAGTTTCATAAATTTTTGTGTCGCTAAATGTAAATCTTGACAATAAAGTAAAAACGTTAGTTGCATAACCACCGCCATTTTGCCTTATGTCGATAATCATTCCTTTAGTATTTGCGTATTTTTCCATTATGTAATCTAACTCATATTCAGTAATTTGCGAATCTCCAAAAGAAGAATAGCGGATATAAGCAATTTCGCCGTCTCTAATAAAATTATGAGCAAAACCACCTGTTGAATAATAATTTTCGCCTAAATATTTTTCTTTAATGAGGCGAGGATTAATATTTACAGCTCCAAGCATTGTTATATCATAACGAGATTTATTAAATGCAGAAATTAAATTTACATGACCGTCTCTAAGTTCATTAAGCATATTTCCTAAAATTAAAAACAGGCTGTCTTCTCCTATATCGTTTCTAATCATTGGACGGTAAACAATATAAATGCTGTCCCAGTCAACATTTTTGTATTCTAAATAAACATATTTTTGATTGACTTGCTCCCACAAATAATTAAAAGTAGCTATTGGCTTAGTGTCAGCTTTTTTATCAAAAGCTATTTTTTCGCATGAAGAAAAAATACTAAGCAAAACAATTGACGCAAGGGTAAATATTTTAATTTTCATAATATAAAATTTAATTTAGTTAATTTTGAAAACAAGACCTAAACTGAAAATATGATGAGAAAACTCCAAACGATTAAAAGCCGTTTTTCCATTTGTTGCAAACATCCATGAGTAGCCGAATTTTATCATATTTCCATTATGTAAAATTCGGGAAATAGAAATATCGCTGGCTAATCCTGAAAAAACTTTTGGTTTTAAAGAATAGCCGTCAAAAATATTATTATCATTCAAAGTGGCATTACCGGGAATTGTAAATTCAGGGCGATAGTAAAGCGAAATTACCGGCACAGAAACCCCTGCTGTTAACAAATAAAATTGCTCTTTTCGTTTATAATTAATTAATCCAAAAAGTTTTTTCTCTTTTTCGGCTCGGCGAAAAACAAAATTAGCTTGATAAGCAATAGAGATATTGTTTATATTATCAATACATGAAGCTGCATTCATAAAATCGGGATTAATTCTTATAGATGTATAATTTTCGAGTTCGGCACCTAAAAAATGCTTTACTCTTTTGTTGAGGCTCGATTCTAATACCCTAAGCCACAGTACGTTAAAATCGAAAACACTTTGAAAACCTATAAATGAATTTTCGTTTATAATTAAAGCATTTATCCCATTATGGCTAGCAAACTTAGCTTGAAAAATATTTTTTTCGCCAATATTTTGATAATTAATATCAATATAAGCTAAAGCAGAAGTATAAAATAAAGGTGAAGTAATTAAATCTCTAACTAAACCAGAAGATAGTCCTGCATTTATTCCGATATAATTCCCCGAAACTTGAGGTAAAATATTTTCCTCTTCTTGCGAAAAAACAAGATTTGAAAGCAAAAGAAAAAAGATAATTAAATAATTTTTCATAAAATAAATTTTTACAAATATACAAATTGAAATTGCTTTATTAAGTGATTTATCTATATTTGTCGAGCTAAAATTTTTATATATGCGAAAAATTTATTGCATTGGCGAGACTGTTTACGATATTATTTTTCATAATGCAAAAGTTGTGGAATCTCGTCCTGGTGGTCCTGTATTAAATACGGCTGTTTCGTTAGGAAGGTTGCATGAAAAGGTTTATGTTGTTGGCGACCAAGCCGATGACGCAGTTGGAAATATTATTGCTAATTTTTTAGCTGAAAATAATGTATCAACCAAATATTTAACCCTATATAATGGTGCTAAATCTCGTATTTTATTAGCATTTTTAAACGATTTGAAGGAACCTGATTATAGCTTTTATAAAATTCGTGTTGATGGGCAAGTTAAAATTAATTTTCCCGAAGTAAAAAAAGAAGATATTATTCTTTACGGCTCATTTACTTCGATAAAAAAGGAACTTAGAGAAGATTTTTTAAATTTTCTAAAACAAGCAAAAGAAGTCGGAGCTTTTTTAATTTACGACCCAAATTTTAGACCTGCTCACATAAAAGTACGTAACGAAGTGATGGATTTTATTAGCGAAAATATTTTTTATGCCGATATTGTAAAAGGTTCTAACGAGGATTTTCAAAATATTTTTGAAGCAAGCTCTGCCTTAGCAACTAAGGATATTGTAAATATCCACGGTTGTGAAAATTTAATTTATACGGCTAATAAATATGGAGTAAATTTATTTACACAAAATTTTCATAAAGTTTTCGAAGTTCCGAGAATTGAACCCGTTTCGACAGTTGGCGCTGGCGATAATTTTTCTGCCGGTTTGATATACGGTTTAATCAAGGAAAATATTTTTGCCTACGATTTACCCCAACTGGATCACGAAACTTGGCGTAGAATTGTAAGATTAGCTATTGATTTCGCAATTGATGTTTGCTTAAGTTACGATAATTATATTAGCCAAGAATTTATTCAGAATTTGAAAATTTAATTCTTAAATTGTCTTTTTTAAAGGCTTTTTAAGTTTAGTTAGCTTTTTAACAAATAGTTAATATTCTACCCAAAACAAAAGGGAATATTAATTGAATAAATCTAAACTTATTTTTATTAAGGATATTAAATTCTTTACAACTTTTATCAGACGATAACAAAACTTGCACGGTTATTTGTCTTCGCTACAATTTTTTTAAAGTGACCCCTAGAGGACTCGAACCCCTATCTTAAGAACCGGAATCTTACATTCTATCCATTGAACTAAGGAGCCAATTTTCGCAAAAGTACAAAAATTTATCTAAATCAAATCTTTTATCAGAAGTCAAAAATATTTTTTAATTTTGTTTCGTGAGAAAAATATTCTTTATATATTTATTAATAAGCTCTGCTTTACAATTGTTTTCCCAAAGCGATAACAATAAATACCAGTATTATGGTAATCAGCTATTATACTACGCTTATGAAGGTGATTTTGAAACAGTTAAAGACTTAATTAATAATTATAATGCAGATGTTGATTTTGGCGACTATTATGGGGTTACAGCCTTAATGTTTGCCGCCGAGCAAGGTCATGATTCTATTGTTGAGTTTTTAATTAATAAACAAGCTCAACTTAACAAAAATTCTTACGAAAATGGGACTAGCGCCTTAATTGGTGCCGTAAAGTTTAATCATTTTTCTATTGCCGAAAAACTTATTAGAAATGGAGCAGATATTAATGCAATAGATTTTGATGGGCGTTCAAGCCTGCATTATGCTAGTATGTATAACTATATTGATGTATTTGACATGCTGTTGTATTATGATGCGGAGGTCGAAATTATTGATAATTTTGGGCAAAGTCCTTTATCTTATGCTGTAAGTTTTGGAAATAACCAAATAGTAATGCTTTTGCGTTTGTGCGATGCAAATTATCAAATTATGTTTGGCGATAGTTCTAATTTATTTCATTTAGCAGCCGAAAACTCTAATATTTGGTATTTCGAAACGTTTAAAAAAGAGTTTCAGTTAAATGAAAATATTTATGGCTTAAACCCAATTGAATCTGCTATTGCTGGCGGGCAATATAATATGCTAAATTGGTTTTTAGAAAATTCTTATAAATTAAGAGATACTATTAATAATGTTTATACTCCTAAAACTCTTGCAAAATATAGTGGCAGTTATAAAACTAAAAAAATTATTAAAAAACTAAAAATTAAAGATTATAATTATTTTTGGTTTGATAAATTAGGCTTAAGCTGGGCTTTGAACTTTAATAAAAAAGATTTTTTCTTTTCTAACAGTATCACGCTCTTGGAAGCACGATATGGCTTTGAGTTTGAGCTAGGCTTACTCTATAGAATTTCTAAAAAAAGTATTTTAATGCCTATAGCCGACAATCAATTCTATCAATTACTTGAATCCCGTAAAGCTGTTTATTTTTCAAATATTAAAAATTTAAAATTATTTAAAATTGGTAGTGACTGGCAATTTGATTTATTCGCAGGATATAGAGCAAGCAAATGGTGGGGAAATTATGATGGTATGGAAATGAAAATTATTGACAACATTTCAGTATCGCCAATTCTTGGTATTAGCTTTAACGATAAAACTAATTTTAAGATTAAATTTTCAACAGAATATTTAGACACAAAAATATACAAAAGTTCCAAGTTATTTTATTCAATAAATTTTAATTTTTTGCTAAATTTCAGAAAAGATGAAAGCATCATCAAACACAAATATATTCTTCGTTATTAGCCTGTTTTTAATAGTTTGCTTATTTATCGCTTGCGAATATGATGATACAGAGGAGACTGTTGACAGCGAAACTATCGATTGTGAATATTGTTATGAAAGAATTCCAGATTTGGTCGACTTAAAGTTAATTTTTGATAAAATTAAAATAGGAGACAAAATTAAATTTACAGTTTATTCAGGTAATGCTTTTAAATCGGCAGTTTGGCTCGAAGGACAAGCTGAAGAAAATATTGTCTGGATCGAAGTAAAACCTAATCAAAAATATTCTGTGGTTGCCGAATATTTAAGCTCAGGTGATAAAATTTATGTTATAAATGATGCCTTTGTAAAAACAAAGTTTTTTAAGTATGCTTGCGATAAACCTTGCCATTACGTTTATTTAGCAACTTGCACTTTGAAATTGAAAAAAAAATAACAAATGATATTTTTTTTTTGTAATATATAAATGATAACTTAAAATTAGGACTATTATATAATTTGTATAAAATTTATTTTTTTATTAAAAAGTTGCATAAAATTAATTAATTTTATGCAACTTTAAATTAAGTTTTTGTGTCTATAATGCAGTTGTCAATAAATTAATTTTATTAATGTTATGAAAAAAGTATTTTTACTATTTTGTTTAGTTGTTTTTAGTTTTGTTTGTTTTTCACAACAAAGCGAAATTATCCCTCTTTCTGTAAATCATAATAAACTTGAGTTTAAAGGATTTCTGCCAACAACATTTTCAGGAAAACTTCAAATGAAAGAAATTAAAGCTAGTAATAAAATTATTGAAAACCTGAATTTTTCAAGTCTCGAACTCGAAGGATTTGTTTCTTCTGGCGAAGTTGGAAAAGCTAGTATTCCAGTTTTAACAAAAATGATTGAAGT
>CAYRQZ010000084.1:6269-10168 GCA_964426585.1 uncultured Bacteroidales bacterium
GATTTGGCATTAACTGATGAAATGAAAAACAAGTATTATTCTGCAGAATTTGACGGGGCATATTCAAATTTAATAAACTATACTTCTCCCGCAACAAAAGACCAAATTACAAATTTTTCATCTCCGATAAAATATGTAATTGTTGCTAACACATTCTTTCAATCAACTTTACAGCCATTTGTTCAGTGGAAAAGAAAACAAGGATTTAATGTAATAGAATATTATGTTGCGAGTGGTACAACAAATACTAGCATAAAATCTTACCTTCAAGGCTTATATGATGTGGCAACAAGCTCTGACCCAGCTCCAACTTATTGTTTAATTATTGGCGACCATAGTGGAAATTACTCTATACCAGCTTTTGCTACAAAAGTTTCTGGAAACGACCATATTACAGACTTATATTTTGCTACTTTTGGTGGTGCTAGCGATTATTTGCCAGATATGTATTACGGTCGTATTTCAGCCGAAACAACAGCAGAATTACAAAATGCTTTAGATAAAATTTTACCATACGAGCAATATACTTTATCAAATTTTGATTATTTAGATAATTCACTTTTAATTGCTGGTGTAGATGCTTCTTGGGCTAATAAATGCGGTAATGCAGCAATAATTTATGGAGTAAATAATTATTTTAATACTTCTCATGGCTTTGCTAATATTTATGCTTATTATTACAACACAACACAATATCCTTATGCTGTTGTTACTTCTAATAGTTCAGGTGCATCAAGCAATATAAATTCAAAAATTGCTTCTGGAGTTGGCTTTGGAAATTATACCGCTCACTGCGACTACGACGGTTGGGCTGACCCAGCTGTGAAAAGAAGCAATATTGCTAATTGGGCAAATAAAAATAAATATCCGTTTTTAATTGGTAATTGTTGTTTATCTTTTCAATTTAACAAAAGTGATGCCTTTGGAGAAATGCTTTTATACACAAAAGATGCTGGCGCGGTTGGATATATTGGCACAACAAATTATTCGTATTGGTACGAAGATACTTATTGGGGTATTGGCTTAGTTACCGAAGCTACAGTTGATGCTGGTAATATTACAAACTATAACTATTCAAATACAGGCTTAGGCTTTATGGACGGAATTTTCCACGAACATGGCGAAGCTTTTTCGGATTGGTATTATACAGCTGCACAAATAATTACTTGTGGAAACCTCGCCGTGCAAGCTAGTTCGCAAACTTCTTTAAAACAATATTATTGGGAAATTTATCATGTTTCGGGCGACCCATCATTAATGCCTTATATGTCTAAACCCGATCCTTTGACTTTGTCTTTTTCAAATCCAATTGTTGGGGCAAGCTCTTTAATTGTAAATACAGAACCTTATACTTATGTGGCAATTTCTAAAAATAATGTTTTATTAGACGCTAAATGGTCGGGAGCTAACAATACTGTTACTTTGAACTTCCCAGCTTTAACAGGCGAAAATTATTGTATTGTTGGAACAAAACAAGATAGATCGCCATATATTAATGAGTCTGTAATTCCTACAGCTCCAAATCCTCCTATTGCCGATTTTAACGCTAATCCCACTTCAATTATTGAAGGCGAACAAGTAAATTTTACAGATGCTTCGCAATTTGCTGCAACTTGGAATTGGAATTTCGGAGACGGACAAACTTCTTCTGAACAAAACCCTAGCCATATTTACACTCTCGCAGGGATATATTCCGTGAGTTTAACCGTAACAAATCCTATGGGTAATAATACAAAAACAAAAACAAATTATATTACAGTTAACCCAAATACAAATCCGCCGACAGCAGATTTTTCTGCTAGTCAAACTAATATAATTATAGGTACTACAGTTAGTTTTACAGATTTGTCTATTAACAATCCTACAGGTTGGTCTTGGGAATTTGAAGGCGGTACTCCTGCTACAAGCGCAGACCCAAATCCTAGTGTAGTTTATAATACACCAGGAACTTATAAAGTTAAATTAACAGCTTCAAATACATATGGAAGTGATGTTGAAGAAAAATTAGCTTATATTACTGTTACTCTTCCAACTTATTGCTCAGCAGGTTCTAATAGTGCTAGCTATGAAGGAATTTCTAATTTTACTTGTAATACAATAAATAATTCTTCAGGAAAATCAACTTATACAGATTTCACACATATATCAACAGATTTGCTGATAGGACAAACTTATCCGTTTTCTATTACCACTGAAGATGGTTATGCTAGTGATCAAGTTTTGATTTGGGTTGATTGGAATAGAGATGGAGATTTTATTGATGATGGAGAAAATGTTTTTTCTGGAAATGGACAAGGACCATTTTCTGGAAATATTACAGTTCCAAGTACTGCAACTCAAGGAGAAGTAAGGGTAAGAATACGTTTACATGACACAGGCTCTAACTATAATCCAAATGCAACTCCTTGTGGAAATTCTGGCTATGGAGAAGTCGAAGATTATACATTTAATTTAATAAGTCCAAATATTCCTCCAGTTGCTGATTTTGCTATAAGTGGACCTGCATTTTGTTCGGGAGAAGTTAACTTTACAGATATGTCAATGTTAGCTGACACTTGGCAGTGGGATTTCGGAGATGGATATTCTAGTGCAGAGCAACATCCAACTCATAGTTATGCAAGTTCAGGTACATATACAGTTTCTCTTACTGTAACAAATGGATATGGAAATGATCAAAAAATTGTAAATGATGCAGTAGTAATTGATATACCTGAAGCACCTGCTACAAGTGGAGCAACAGCTTGTGGAGCTTCAACTCTTACTTTAGGCGCAACAGGAACTGGAAATTTGGTTTGGTACGACTCTCCAACAGGTGGAACGGCAATACATACAGGAAATTATTATTCAAATACATTTACAAATACAACTAATTTATATGTTGCATCAGAATTAACTTCTACCGCAACTGGAAATGTTGGACCTGCTACTCCAGATTTTGGTGCAGGTTCATATTATAATTACAGTACTAAGCATGGTTTAAAGTTTAATGCAGAATCTGACTTTAGGCTTGTTTCTGTTGTTGTTCGTACTTCTCAAACAGGTGATAAAACTATTGCTTTGATGAATAGCAATGATGTGGTTTTAGAAAGTAAGGTTGTAAATATTACTCAAACAAATACAGAGGTAGTTGTGAATTTAAATTTTGATGTTCCTGCTGGTAATGGCTATAAACTTATTGGAAATAGCAATTATAATAGACTTTATAGAAATTCAGCAAATGTCTCGTTCCCATATACTTTAGATGGCGTTGTTAGCATATATGAAAGTACAGCAGGAACTGCACCAGGCGATTATTATTATTTCTTTTATAATTGGGTTGTTGAATATGAGGTAAATTGCAATAGCTCACGCACACCTGTTACAGCAACGATAAACCCATTGCCTTCAGTAGATTTGGGTGCAGATCAATCTCAATGCGGTGGTTCTGTTACTTTAGATGCTGGTAGTGGCTTTGATAGTTATACATGGAATGGAAGTACTGGAACTCAAACTTTAATGGTAAATACAACAGGCAATTATAGTGTTGTTGTTGAAAATGAATTTGGTTGTACTGCAAGCGATAATGTAAATATTACAATCAATCAGGTGCCACAACTAACTTTAACTCCTATTGATGAATCTGCTCCAAATGCAAACGATGGAAGCGTTACTGCTAATGTAACTAATGGTGCAACACCTTATACTTATAACTGGACTGGTTCTTCTGGAACAGGAAGTCAAATTACAGGTTTAGGTGATGGTACATATTGTGTAACAGTTACAGATGGAAATGGTTGTTCAGTTGGTGATTGTGCAATAGTTACACTTGCTGGCGTAGCTCCAATTTCAGATTTTACTGCAGATCAAACTTCTGCTTGTGGTAGTATAACAGTTAACTTTACAGATAATTCTCAATATTA
>CAYRQZ010000085.1:0-10146 GCA_964426585.1 uncultured Bacteroidales bacterium
CAACTTATCCCCATTCTAGTATATACGCTCCAAACCAAATAATGTTTCGTTTTTTCCCTTCAAATTAGTCCAAGTTTTAAAAGTCGAACTAATTTTTTATTTTTTTTAAAATATTTATGAACTCATCAACAGCTTTTTCGTTTGTTGTCCATGAGCACACAAGTCTAATAACAGAATTTTCATTATCAAATTTTGACCAAACATAAAAATTAAAATCTCTTTGTAATTTTTCAATAATTGAATTCGGTAAAATTGGAAAGATTTGATTTGTCTCGGGCTCGCTAAAAAAAGAATAGCCCAAATCTTTTATCCCATTAGCAAGTTTTAAAGCCATTGTATTTGCATGTTTTGCTAATTGAAAATATAAATTATCAGTAAATAAAACATCAAATTGTATTCCTAATAATCGTCCTTTAGCTGCTAATGCACCTTTTTGCTTCATATTATATCTGAAATAAGCTTTTAATTCTGGGTTTACAATTACAATTGCTTCGCCGTTTAAACCTCCATTTTTTGTAGCACCGATATAAAAGACGTCAACATATTTGCATAAATCTTCAAAATTTATGTCGTTTTTGTGAGAACATATTGCTGAGGCTAACCTTGCACCATCAATATAAAGATATAAATTATTTTTTTTACATAAATCCGAAATTTCTTTAAGCTCTTTTTTAGAATAAATACTGCCTAGTTCGGTTGAGTTTGAAATAAAAACCAATTTTGGCAAAACCATGTGCTCATCGTAGTGAAAATCTACTGCATATTGTATTTCTTGAGCTGTTATTTTGCCATTTTTACCGGGAAAAGTATTTATTTTATGACCTGTAAACTCTATTGCCCCGGCTTCGTGCACTTCTATATGTGAAGTTTGTACAGCAATAACCGATTCGTAAGGCTTTAAAAAAGATGAAATACTCAGCAAGTTTGCTTGTGTGCCACCTGAAACAAAATGTATGTCGGCTTCTTTGCAATTTAAAGCATTTTTAATTTTTTTCGCTGCCGACAAAGAATACTTATCGTCTCCATAGCCGTCTAATTGTTCAAGATTTGTTTCATTAAGAGATTTTAAAATTTCCGGATGAGCTCCTTCGCTATAATCATTCAAAAAACTATATTTCATAATGTAAAAGTAAAAATTATTTCTTATTTATAAGTTCAACAAAATCTCCAATCCCTTGCACTGCAGACTTTTTAATATGAGTAAAATTATAACTCATTTTAAATTCATCGCTTGGGTCTATTATAAAGTTTTTTGATTTATATTGCAAATAATCAATTAATCCTGCCGCCGGGTATACTTTTAAACTTGTTCCAATTACAAGAAATATATCAGCAGTTCGAACTAAATCAATAGCTTTGGAAATATTTGGAACACTTTCGCCAAACCACACAATATGAGGTCTAAGCTGAGAACCGGCAGGGCATAAATCGCCAATATTTAGCTCATCACCTTTAATATCAATAACTAAGTTTTCATTAATTGTGCTTCGTGCTTTCCGAATTTCTCCGTGCAAGTGTAAAATGTGTGTAGAACCTGCTCTTTCGTGCAAGTCATCAACATTTTGTGTAATAATTCTTATGTCAAAATGTTTTTCTAAGTCTTTTAAAGTCTTGTGAGTATGATTTGGCAAAGAGTTAAGCACAACTTTCCGCCTGAAATTATAAAAATCTAAAACTAATTTTGGGTTTCGTTGCCATGCTTGCGGACTGGCTAAATCTTCAAATCTATAATTTTGCCAAAGCCCGTCATTATCTCTAAAAGTCGGAATGCCACTTTCTTTACTTATACCTGCTCCTGATAAAACTACTAATCTTTTCATTCTTAGAAAATATCATCAAATATAGTAAAAATCTATTGAACAAGTATTGAATTACAATTTAAAAAAACAATAAAAATTAAAATGAATATTAATTTAATTTTGTGTAATTTGTTTAGACTTTTATTCCTTATACCCTAAATATTAATAAAATTATAGTAAAATTTCTTAATCTTTATAATTTCTCACATATTCGTTTAGTTCATTTTTAGAGGCTTGCGAGGTAAAGAAAGAGACAACAACAGAATAGTTTTTCTTGTCATTGCAGTATTTATAAGTAAATTTTGCAAACTCAAGTTTATCATTTTCGAAAGAGAATAAATTGAGCATATCTTTTGTTTGTTGAGAGGAAATACATTCATATTGTGGAATAAGATGTTTTGCCACTATAATTTTTTGCGAAGAACTAGTTTCTTTTCTAATTTCAGATTTAATTTTTTCGTAATCTGTATTGCTTAAAATACAAGGAGCAGGAATTGCTTCGGCATAAGGTTTTTCGGTTTTTGGCACAATGTAAATTTCATTAATTCCATTAATGTAGTTTTGATTTATTAATAATTGTTTTACATGCAAGAAGTTGTCCATGTCGTAAGTCTTTTCATAAGCAGTTTTGAAAAATACATATCTCATGCTTTCAGTTTTAATTAATTCGCCTAACTGCATAATTTGGGCAGTGCTAAAACAGTATGTATAAACATATTCCATACAAATTTTTGTTTTTTCCTCGTCTGTTTCAAATTGCGATAGTGCATTTTTAAAAGCAGTAAATTGAGTGTCTTTTAAGCAAGATTCACAAGCTTTTAAGCCTTGATAACCTATAACACTAGGATATATTATTGAGTTTTGTGGACTGCTTTCGACTGGTTTAGTTTCGATTTTATTTTCAGTTGTGCTAGGCTTGTTTTGTTCGATATTTTCAACAACTTCAGGCTTTTGAGTTTGAGAAATTTCTTTATTTTCTTTTTCTTCGGTTTTATTTTTAACGACTTCGTCTTTTTGTTTATCTTTTTTCTTGTCTTTCAATTTCATATAAGCTGTGTATGTTTCTAAATCCATTGGCGGGATTCCTAATTCCTCATTCTGTTTTTCAATATAATTCCATAAAATTTCAACATGAAAATATTTCTCAAACGCATTGCAAAGCAACAAAGCATTTGATTTGTCTGTAATTTTTGGATAAACTTCTTTCACATAAATTAGTCTTTGGTCGTCATCTTTAATTATTAATGAAGCTTTATATAACTGATTAGAAGAAATATGTTTTCTTTTCATCATTCTAACTCCTTTTTTACGTTTTTTCTCTTCAGTTTTTGGTTTATTTAATCGTTTAGTATAAATATTATAACAAAAACGAGACATTGGCTTATAACTTTTCATGTCTTGGGCTGCAAGTCCTGAGCTAACAACTAAAATCGATAAAAAAAGTAAAAAATGTTTCATATAAGTAAATTTTTATGAAGATAATATTTTCTTGCAAAGATAATGCCTAAATACTTTATAATTTTCATTTTCCTAATAAAAATTATTACTTTATGAGCTAAGGTTTTCTATAAATATTATTTTATTTATTATTATTATTCTATTGGCATGCTATGCTAATTGCAATTTCAGATATATGTAAAATCAGTATGAATGCGTAGTAACTGAATGTTTTTTTTCTACTATATATTGGGATAACATAATTATTGTATATATTTGTTTTAAATTTATTTTTAAGTGAAATAATCTATTAGTTTTTGAAAATTATAAAGCACATATTTTTAAGTACTATCTTGTTATTTTTAACTTTGCTTGGTTTTTCTCAGCTAAAACCTAAAGCAAACTTAACTCAGAGCGAGCTTTCTCTTTATGAAATCTCGTTTCAAGAATTTTTTGATGAGGATTATTTATCTGCTAATCAAGGATTTTCTCAATTAGTAAGTTTATATCCAGGCGATGAAATTTTTAATTATTATTATGGTGCTTGTCTTGTTAAATTAGCCAGCAATCCTGGTGCAGGAATTAAATTTTTAGAAATAGCTGCTAAAAAGGGAGTTAACCCTGCAAATTTTTATATCGGATTAGCTTATCACTTTCAATATGAATTTGATAAAGCATTAGAATATTATCAACTTTATACGAAAAATGCCAAACAAAAGGATATCGTCAATTTTGAAGTTAAACAGTATATCAACATGGCAAATAATGGGAAAGAACTAGTTAAGTATGCAAATGAACTGAAATTAATAAGTTTGAAAAAAGTTGATAGAAAGAATTTTCATTATTCATATAATCTAGATGATTTTGGTGGAAATATAATTGTTAAAACTGAGCAATTTCGCACAAAAGCTGATAGAAAAATTTTAGAAATAGACTTAATGTATATTTCGGAAAAACATAATGTTTTGTTTTTCTCATCTTATGGAGACTCTAAAAAAAATAGCTTAGATTTATATATATCAAGAAAAGAAAAAGGAGCTTGGACCAATGCCCAAAAATTACCCTTAACAATAAATACAGAATATGATGAAGCGTTTCCATTTTTAAGCGATGATGGTAAAACTCTTTATTTTTCGTCGAAAGGGCACAATAGCATGGGAAACTATGATATTTTTAAATCTATTTGGGACGAAGATAAAAATCAATGGTCTGCTCCTGAAAATTTAGATTTTCCAATAAATACTCCTTTTGATGATATTCTTTACGCTGTTGATAAATTTAATGAAACTGCTTTTTTTTCTTCTGCAAGAGAGTCTAAAACAAACGAAATTGCTGTTTATAGAATCCTAATTGAAAATAATCCGCTAAGACGAAAAATTAATAGCGTAAACGATATGTTAGTTGCTGCTAGTCCTAGTGTTAGTAATTTGGCTATTCGTGACTTATCATATAAACAAGAACAAAGATTGTCTTTAGCCGATACTTTAAAAACTGATAAAGTTGAAAAAGTTGAACTTCCGGTGAACGATATTGATTTGGCAATTTTGAAAATTTTTGAAGACCTTGAAAATGTTTCTCAAAATATTTTTCAAAATAAACAATACGCAGCCGCAGCTAATAAGCTTTCTAACGAAAAAATTTTGGAAATAAAAAATCTGAATAACGAATTATCAAAACTAAAATTAGATAAGACAAATCAATACAAAACACGCATAAATGAAATTAACGAGCAAATAAATAATTTATCGAATGAGGCTATTGTGCTTTATGATATTGCCAAATATTTTTACGATTTTACTCAAAGGGCAGAAGGTTTACATGATTATTATTTAAGCGAAGCCAAAATTTTGGATAAAAC
Source organism: uncultured Bacteroidales bacterium (assembly GCA_964426585.1). Taxonomy (GTDB): domain Bacteria; phylum Bacteroidota; class Bacteroidia; order Bacteroidales; family ML635J-15; genus Bact-19. The sequence continues at coordinate 5,095 of CAYRQZ010000085.1, forward strand.
TTCACGAGAAGAGCCTTCATTAGGGAAATCGGTAAAACTAATTCAAATCGAAATTAATAAAATGGATAATTCTTTCCCGTTAGATAAATACTTAGAAGATTTGAATAAAGAAATTATATCTGCTTCTGAAAAACTCGAAAAATTTAATGATACAAACCGACCTTTATTTTCAGAGCTTGAAAAATTAAATAACAAAATTTCTGCAATAATAGAAATTTGTCGTAATGAACCTGAATTTGAGTTAAGAGAAAAATATATTTATGACATAAAAACTTATGAAAATCAAAAAATTGACTTAATAAGCAAGATAAAAGAAAATAATGTTCAAATTGAATTTATCAAATATGATGTTAATGAAGCCAATAGTAAAATTGACCAAGCAAATTTGCTTTTAGGCGAAGTTGAGAATAATCTTTTTACAAATCCTAAGTTAAATTTATCAATTCCTAATACTGATATAGAAACAATTAATACTCATAAAACTCAAAACTCACTTAAAGAATTAGTTACAATTCAAGAACAAATTAATAATGACCTTAGTTTATATTCGCCTATTGTTGATTATGACGCTATTTTGTATGGTGATGATTTAGTAAATAGAGATAAACAATTATTTATTGATATCAATGATTATTCAACAAAATATGATGAATATATTCTACCAGAAACAAAAATAATAGGTGAAAAAATTTTTGCTAATGATACATTAAAAGAAAATATCAAAAATCTTGAAAATCAATTTGATAAAACAGATTCGGATATAGAAAAACAAAATATTATTAGTGAAATAAATAAAACTCAAATTCAAATTAACCAAAATAAAACAATTATAAGAGAAAGCTCCAATGAGTTTTTGCCTGTTGATAATACTGTAAATACAAATAGTTTAGAAAAAATTAAGATAGGAGATGATAGCTCAAATTATCGCAACGAAATTGCTGAAATTGACAAGCTTATGAAAGTCTCAGAAGAGTTGAGCCAAAATATTTTAGATTTTAAAGTCTTAGACAAAAACACTGAGAGCTTAGATTTATGGTTTCTGGAATTGATAAAACATGATATTGATAAGAATATCGAAAATAAAATTGAAAAACTCGAAAAACTTATTGAGAACGAAAAGCCTTTGACGAATATTCAAGAGCTTATTGCAGAGTTAAAACCTAAACTTTCAAATAATCAGGAAAGAATTAATCAATCGAAATTAATTATTAACGAGTTTGAAAAAGCAAAATCTTTATTTGTTCTTTCTGAAAATGTTCAAGGGAATAAAGAGAAAAATGAGTATATGTCTCAGGCAAATATTTTAATAGAGCAGAATTTATTACAAACTATTGACTTTTTAAATAATTCATTATTAGATTTTTATTCTGATTTTATATTATATACATCTTATTTAGAAAATTATAATTTAATTGATAAACGGGCAAAACCTTATTTTGAAAAAGCTAAAAATTTCAAACAAATTGCCGATAGTTTACAAATTGTTGCCGAAGAAAGTAATTCAGGTGCTGAAGTTAGAGTTTTACTTGGCGAAGCATACAAAAGTATCGAACTGGCAAATTTGAATTTGAGCTATATCTTTGAGTTTTTAAATAATAGCTCCAAATATCTTCCAAATAAAATATTTAGCAATAGAGTTGAAAGTTTAAATTTTATAAAAGAGATTAACACAATAAAAACTAAGGAATTACTCGAAGAAGAAATTCAATTAATTTTTGTAGAGCAGAAATCTGAAAAATTAGAGAAATTAATTCAAGATTCAGAGCAAAATCAAAATAGAATAGAAGAGTTAACAAGTCAATTTGTCCAAGCTGATACTGAAAGAAAAGAAGAAATTCTTAAAGAAATTGAAGTTTTAAATACAAAAATAGAGCAACAAATTAGTGAATTTAAGGAAGAAATAGCAAGAATCCAAAAACAGCTAATTGAAGAAAAATTTGCTGAAATTTCCACAAAAGGCAATAATGATGATATTGATAAATTGCGTAAAGCCATTGATAAATTTACCGAAGGTTATAATAATTATTATAATTCTAAAGATTATTTCTTATTAGGCGAAGTTATTGTTTTTGGTGAGAAAATAATAAAAACCCAAAATGAACTTTCACGCAAACAAAACTCACTTATAATTCCACAAGAAAAAATAGATAAAATTATTTTTAATTCTAATGAGTTTAAAACTTTTGTAACACGCGAAACTTATACATTGGAACAAGAAAAACTTTTGGCAGAACAAACAAATAAACCTAATTTAGAGAATAAAGAAATAAATGAAACAGATAATACAATAGAAACTAACAAAAAGATTTTAGAAAACATTGAAAATCAGAAGAGTGAAAATTTATTTAATGCCGAAAATGATGAAACTCTAACAATAGAAGAACAAAGCTTAACTCAAAATGAGAAAAATAATGAAAATATAGAAAATCAAGATTTGAATCGAGAACATATCCAAGTAAATGATTTGAATTTAGCTCAAAATACAAAGAATGATAATGCTTTAAAAGAGTCTCAAATACTAGAAGATTCTAATGAACCAATAATTAAAACTTCTGAACAGAATCAAAATATTTCCGATGTAAATATAACTGATAAAAATGTTGCAAACACAATTTACGATGAAAACGAAATTTTTAAAAATGAGGCAATTGATTTAAGCGAGTTAATAAATTTAATTTCAACTTCTGAGGCAAACCAGGATTTAATTGATAAAAGTAAAGAATTAGAGTTAAATCAGAATAAAATTTATCAAAACCAATCAAAAATTTCTGAATTAAACTATAATATAAAGAATAGTAAGTCGAAGAAAAGTCAAGAAAAACTTAAAACAGAAAAATCTAAACTTGAAAACTCACAATTACAGTTGTTAAAAGAGCAAAGCCTTGTTAGAGCAAATATTTTAATTGAGCTAAACGATAATTTTATGTCAAATAATCCTGAACTTCAAAATGACGAAAGTTATAATGAGCTAGTTTCGGATTATCTAGAACAACGAAATTCAATAATTCAATACAATAATTTTTATTCAAATAATGAACTTTTTGAACTTTTTGAAAAGGCAAACCAAGCGGAAAATTTAATAATAAAAACAATTATTAATAATTCAAATAATGAAAACTTGGCAAGTTTAGCAAAAAGTTATGAAACAGATAAACAGCCAATTAACAATAAAGATTCAAATAAAAAGATTGAATATAATTCTGATAAATATTATAATGAAAACTTGTCAAAATTAGAAAATAAGTTAATTGCTATTAATAATGAGATTGCAAAATACGATGAGCAAATAAACAATTATGAAAAACTTATGATTGAAAGCTCAAAATTTTCTGATTATAAAAAGTATGAGAAATCAATGACAAAAATTGGAAATCAGAAAGTTCAATCAATTAAAGATTATGCTGTAATTGCTAAAGAATATTATATTTTAGAGTATGAACTACGAGAAAATTATTATTCAGGTAATTTAGAAGCAAATGATGAGATTGTCGAATTTGTTGCTGATAGTTTAAGAAAAATTGCTAATAAAAACTTTGAGGAATTAATTTTGACTTATGATAATATAAGTAGTTCTAAAAATAGTGTTGAAGAAATATTAAAAAACTATGATAAGTCAAAAAATTGTTTAAATAATAGTTTTGAAACAATGGATTTGGTTAATACAATAATTACATATCCTGACAAAGAAGATGAAATATTAAAACCTTATTATAAATATCTCGAAATTACAGAACCTGTTGACGAGACAAGCTTAACAGATTTAAAACCTTTGTCAGAAGGCACTGCCGACAAAGAATTTATTAGCGAAAATATAGAAGATAAACCTATAAAAAATATTAATGTAATAGATGAGCAAAAAGTAAAACTTGTTGAAACTAGCCTCGATTTTTTCTATAGAATTCAATTCGCTGCTTCAAATATTCCTGTTGATGAGGGTAAGTTTTCAGAATTATTACCAATTTTCCATGAAAATATTGAAAATTCTCGCTTAATTCGGTTTATGACAGGAACATATTCCCGATTATCCCTTGCAAGAGAAGATTTGCCAAGAGTAAAACAAAAAAGCTTTAATGACGCTTTTATTGTTGCATATTATAATGAAAAACGCATTAGTATAGCTGAGGCACTTGAATTAGAGAATCAATTAAATTTAGTAGTTCAAGAAAAAGGCATTCTTGCTAATAAAGAAAGTGAAACTCTTAGCTCGCAAGAAAAATCTAGCGAAATTTCTGCAAACAAGCTCGAAGAAAAATTAACTCCAGAAAATTATTATGAACAAGAACTTAGCAAAACAAAAGAAACTTTTTATTGTATTCAAGTTGGTGTATATCGTGAAAGAATTTCATCGGAGAGACTTTATAATTTAACTCCATTGTTTTATGATGAATATTCACCACGTTTAATTCGGCATATTTTCGGGAAATATTATGATTTAAACACAGCAATTGCAGAGCAAAATAAAATTAGACAATTAGGAATTACTGACGCATTTGTTATTGCTTATTCAAACGGCGAAAAAATTAATGTAAATCAAGCTAGGACTTTGCTTGATAATATTGATATAAGTCAGCGAACAGAAATGCAATACGAAATTCCGCAAAAAACACAAGAGGTGATTAATCATCAGCCTATTGTCCGTGAAGAAGCTAAAAAAGTTCAAGAAGAAACTCCTAAAATAACATATTTTATTCAAATAGGAGCTTTCAGAACAGAGCCAAATAGTATTATAAAAGATTTTTTTACAAAACTTAAAGGAAACAAAAACTTATATCGCCATCATAATAATGATATAATAGTTTTTAGAATAGGGAGTTTTGATAAATTTGAAGATGCTAGTAACAAGCTTATTTCTGTAAAAAACAGTGGTGTTACAGATGCTTTTATTGTTGCTTTTAATAATGGTAAAAGGGTTGATATAGCAGAGGCTAAAAGTTTAGAATAATTTTTTTTAATATTTTATAAAAAAATTATTTTGTAATTTAAAATTTATTTATATTTTTACAGAATATAAATTCATTGGTTTTTATTTAAAATTATATAAATAAAAATAAT
>CAYRQZ010000086.1:0-2495 GCA_964426585.1 uncultured Bacteroidales bacterium
TTTAAATCTTGGAGTTGACATTAAAGTTATAAAAAGCTCAACTGGCTTAACAGAACAAGAAATAAATAAATTAAAAAATCTCAAAAATTAGTTTTTGATATTTTTTGTACAAATAAGAAAATTAATTCCAAATTCAATATTACAATTTCTTGTAGGGCATGAAACTGCAAGTTAGAGCCAAGTAAACCAATCGCAATTCAAAAAGTCGTCTGAAATGCCAAAAAAGAATGTCTATTAAAGCTATTTCCGATTTGACAGGTTTGTTATAAGAAGAGATTTTTGCATTATAATTTTTCAATATTAAATAATTTACTCAACAATAATTTTTTGCAAATACGAATTGTTTATAGTTGAAATTTTTACAAAATATATTCCCGAACTAAATGAATTAGAGATATTTACAGTTTTTTGATTATAATTTGTGTAAAAATGCGATTTGCCACAAATATCAAATATTTCTATAGAAATTATATTTTCTTTTGCTTCGATTGTAAAATTACCGCTACAAGGGTTAGGGTAAATTGCTATTGATGAGGCAACAGTTTCTGAAATTGAAGTAATAATTCCTACTTCTGCTGTTCCTGTTGCCATGCAAAAGTTTGCATCTATTACAGCTACAGAATATAATCCGGCACTTAAATTTTGAATGAAACTTTCATGAGAACCGTTAGACCAATTAATATTAAATGGTTCTGTCCCTCCGGAAATAATTAAATTTATTGAACCGTCTGCACTTTCATAATATGATTCATTAATAATTTCAAAGCTTAATTCTATATTTTCGAATATTGTTATAAAATTTTCTTTTATTATTTCGTTACTCCCAAACTCATTGCTGACTTGTAAGCTAACAGAATATTGCCCTGCTTGCAAATATGTATGTTGTGGGTTTTGTTCGTTTGAAAAATTACCGTCACCAAAATTCCATAACCAAGAGCTTGGATTATTGGTACTTAGGTCGGTAAAATTTGTATTTAAACTTCCGCAAGCCTGAGTTAAATTAACAGAAAAATTTGCTTGGGGTAGAGGTAAGTTTAACAAACCCACGTCTTCACAAGCTGTGGCAGAACAATTGTTTGAGTCTGTAACTGTAACACAGTAATTTCCTGCTGTTAAATTATTGATTACTTGTGTGTTTTCTCCATTTGACCAAGAAAAACTGAAAGCTTGAGAACCTGAATTAACTTCTACACTCGCACTTCCATCATATTCGTTTGGAATAGTTTCGGGATTAGTACTTAAAGAAATTAATACTTCAGGAAATATATTTACAATAGCTTGTGCAGGATTTCCCCAACAATTTTCTTCAGATTTAGCCCTAAAATAATAAATTCCTGATTCCGTAACTTCTTGATTGCTGGTAAGATTTTGAATATCAGTACCTTCAGGATTAGTATTTTGCCAATAAATATTTCCTCCTTCTCCGCCGCTAGCAATTAAATTAGCTGTCCCACCACAATAATCGCCTTCTCCACTAATTGTAATATCTTCGGGAATTGGATTTATTATTGCGTTAACTGCAAGCCGTGGACTAGTACAGGCTTCTCCCATAACTTTCCAATTAAACCAAGAATAATAATAAGAGGAACCTTGATCACAACCCGTAATACTAACCAAATTATTAATAGTATAAGGATAATTAACACCTGAATTTAATCTATATAAATTTGAATTTACATTTGTTAGTAATTGGTATCCATTTCCGGGTTGAATTTCCCAATTTAGACTTATAGTAGTTATTGAAGTGCCGACATTTACATTGCTTGTTTTCAATAAATTACCCTCTGAATCTAAAAGACTGATTATTTTTTGCCCAGACGAGCCTGCTCTAGCCTGCACAGAAATTAACGTGATAGGTTCATATACGTTAAAATATAAAATAGCAGCAACATTTCTTGCAGAACCTCCAACATTTGGTCCGACATTCATTTCTGTTGCTTGAATTTCGTCTTCTACAAAATAAGTAGTTGATGAAGACAATACCGGCGTTTCAAAAGTATTGCCTGTATAAATTAAATCTCCATAAAACTCGGTGTTGTACCATTTCAAATTTCCTGAACCTGTTGCTGTTAAGTTTAAACTTCCTGCGCCGCATCTACTTGCACCCACAACTTGAGGAATATCAGGTCTATTTATTATGATTTGTTCTAATAAAGTATATTCATCTTGACTAACAGAGTTTTCTACCTGTAATTTTACAGTAAATTCACCATTTTGTGTAAAAAAATGTATTGGATTTTCTTCTGTTGAAAATGTGCCGTCTCCAAAATCCCATAAGAAAGATTCTGCTTCTTCGCTAAGATTTGTAAAATGAATTTCTCCGGTACAAGAGTTTGTTTTATCTACACTAAACATTGCGGTAGGAGCACCGGGAATAAAAACATTTATATAATCTATTTTATTTTCTTCGACAATACAGCCATTTGAATTAATTTGAAGTTTTACATCAAAGCTTCCAATATTATTATATTGTATGTTACTTGGGTTATTGTCTG
>CAYRQZ010000086.1:2595-9942 GCA_964426585.1 uncultured Bacteroidales bacterium
TTTACATCAAAGCTTCCAATATTATTATATTGTATGTTACTTGGGTTATTGTCTGAGCTTTGGTTTGGTATAGCTCCTTCAAAAGTCCAAGTTATTGAACTGAAAGTACCAGAAGTTAAATTTTGAAAATTTACTGTTTCACCAAGTCCAACAAGAGTTTGTAAAGCAATAAAGTTTGGTACAGCCACATTGTTTGGGATTAATTCCACGTCTAAACGTGTAGATTGGTTATTTAAGACATTTACAGGCAATGTTTTGGGTTGATATCCAGTTTTAGAAAAAGTAACATTATAATTTCCTTCATAAATTGGACGATGATAATTCCCATTAGGAGAGAAAGAATAAACAAAAGAGTTGTCTTTATCATGACCAATAATCTCAACCTTTACTCCCGATAAAGCTTGTCCTGTGCAAGCGTCTGTAACTATTCCTCTAAAACCGTATAAAACTTGTTCGGTAAATAAAAGAAAAGCGTCTTTATTGTATCCCCAATATGTATTTAGATATTCTACTCCAAGTTTTTTTGTATCAGAAATTTCTAAGGTAAACTCTTTTATGTTTTTATAATAATTCATATAATCTTGACGAGTGCCGTAGGCATAATACCAATTTGCACCATGAGTAACGCCTGTAGTATTATTTCCGCCGACAAGCATAGTTCCGGGACCATCGAAATATGATGTGGGAGAAACAGATTTAACTTGATCGACATATACATGGCTTGTAAAAAAATACCAATCTTGGTCGGCATGAGAGTTGTCGGCACTAAGCCATAAATCCCAAGGATAATTCATACATTCAGTACCGCCGTGGATATTAGCTGCCATTACAATATTGTGATTTGAAGCATAATCAATCATGCATTGAGTTTCGGTTTGAATTGGAGACTCTGTTGCTTGTCCGTCTGCACGTGGAAAAGTGCGGTTTAAATCTGCTCCCGAACTAGTACCATGATTGTTACGTCGTGAGTTGGATACCGAAGTTCCATTGCTTGAATTATAATATGTCCCATCAGGATTGGCTAATGGGTTTATATGAATTTTTGTATTATCTAAAAGATTAGTAACTTGAGCATCACTACCATAATTTGACAAAAGATAATCTGCTAACCTTAATAGTAAAACATAACCGGTAAGTTCATCTCCGTGCATAGTGCTTGACCACCAAAATTCTGGCTCATCTTCAATTGTGTTTACATTATTTGAAATAATTAAGGATTTTATTGGGTATCCATCGTTTGAAGTTCCTATAGTTTCTAAAATACATAAATTAGGATAATTTGTTGCGAAATTTTGCATCATTTGTAAATAAACAGCATGAGTCGGATACCTATCCCAATTTGCCATTTGAGCAACACTTGTAGCCATTGTTAAAGCTTTTGGAGCTTCATAATATTCATAAATTGGCTCAAAACTTAAATTATAATTTAAAAAATTATTAAACTCAGGCAATGTCGCATAAGCATAAACAAAACCATCTTTCAAATTATCAATAGATAGTTTAAGGGAAAGTTCTTTTATTGTTTCTATATTATCACACTTAAATTTGAAATATAATTCGCCTCTTTCGGTAAGCTTATTATAGGCATATTCGGTTTCAGGACTTAAAATTTGAGAATAAGTTAGTAGAGAAAAACTTATTATAATAAGTGAGAAAATAATTTTTTTCATTGCTTAGGTTTTAAAGTTTGCTTATATTTTTTATAATGATTTTATTTGAAAAATATAGTTTTATAAAATAGTAGGAATTAGGTAAATCAGAAATGTTAACTAAAGCATTACTTGAATTTACTTTTAAATAAGTTTTTACAACTTTCCCTTGTAAATTGATTATTTCAATTTTTAAAATATTTTGTTCAGCTTTTATATTTATGTGATTAGAACAAGGGTTGGGATATATTTCTATTTTATTTTCAATAAAACTATTTATGTTTGAAAAGACCGTAACATTTTGAACAATAGTATCTTCTCCACATTCACTTAAAGCTGTAAGTTTAACGCTATATTCTCCCTCGTTTTGATAAATATGATTTGGATTAATTTCTGAACTAAAAGTATTATCTCCAAAATCCCAATTATATGAACTTGCTGCAATAGAAGTGTTTGTAAAAGAAACAATATTTCCATTTACTTGATAATCAAAATTTGCAATAATTTCTTCATTAACATAAATATTTAAGGGAGTTCGTTCAGAATAGCAGTCTGGAAGTTTTATTTTCCAATCGTAGAAATATGCGTAATATTTGGTTTCATCTCCCCACCAAACTCCATTACTTCGTTTTATTGAAACAAAATTGCTAATATTAAAAGGGAAATTAAGATTTGAAAAGTAGCCACTAAAATCTCTAAAAAGATTTGAAACAGGCAAGGCGCCGAGGTTAAAATCATTGCCTGGAACAAGATTGAAATCTAGAATTATTGTTTGTTCTCCGTTTTCTATAAATATTTCTTTAGATTCTAAAACATCACCTTGTGAATTTTTTAAGTAAATAGTTCTGTTTCCTGCTCCATCGGCATAAACTTTAACAGAGTGTAAAATACAACTTTCTTCGCAATCAAAAACTAAATAATTATCGGTATAATCAGAAATATACTCTCCTCCTGTTGAATAGTTTGTTTTTCCGCCAGTAAATTCTTGTCCGAGGTATAATTCTTGAATATAATATGTTGTGTGTTGGTAAATTTCGGGAGTTTCATAAGTTTGCCCTGTGTTAAACTCATTTATATCATTCAAATTTTCGTACCAAAAGATTTCTCCATCTAAATCTAGTTGAATATTAATATTTCCTGAATTTTCACAAATTACAAAACTTGGAACTTCGCTTATAGGTGAAAGGTTTATTTCTATAAAATTTTCTTTTTCTAAAAATGTTTCTCCTATGGAGTTTTGGGCATAAAGTTTTACAGAATAAAATCCATTTTGTGAATAAATATGTTCAGGCTCAAACTCAGTTGATGATGTTTCGTCTCCAAACTCCCAATAATATTCTGTATCCGCAGAGGCTTCGGACAAATTTTGAAAAGCTATTTTAGGATTACATTCGGCAATTTGTTGGTTGGAGCTAAAATTAGGGCTAGGCAAGGATAAATTTAAGTTCACTAATTGAACATCGAGATTTGTTTTTTGATAATCTGTAATATTAACTTCAAAACTTTTAGATTTATATCCTTCAGCAGAAAATGTAACAATATATTCGCCTTGATTTAATAATCGGTAATAATCGCCATGTTGTGGAAATGAAAATACATGCGAGTTTAAAAAATCAAAATTTTCAATAAAAACTTTTGCTATTAAAGGCTCATTAGTAAGAGAGTCTGTAACAATTCCACTAAGTCCATAAGTTACTTGTTGCAAATAGTCGAGGAGGGCTTTTTTATTGTAATCCCAATGTGCAGGAAGGTTTTCAGCGTCTAAAAGTTTTTTGGTACTTAATTCTAAAGTTACTTCTCTGCAATAATGATAATAATTCATAAAATCTTGCCTACTACCTGTAATTCTATACCATTCATAACCATTTGTAACACCATTATTTTGGTCAGTTAAATACGAAGCAGGTGAATTTTGATGTACATTATTTGCATATTCATTTGAGACCATAAGCCACCACTCACTGTCGGCCGGTAAGCCTTGGTAAGTATCAAAAGGATAATTAATTAATTCTGCGCCGCTGTGAGTGTTAGCTGCCATTACAAAATTATGATTTTCTGCAAACTCCATATAAGCTAGAGTTTCGTCAGCATAATTATTATTATCGGGGTGAATGCCTGCAACAAAATCGGGATAATTGCGGTTTAAATCAATATTTTGCGAATTATAACGGGTTGAATTATTTACGGTATGATTTCCTGCTTTATATGTTCCGTCAGGGTTTGCAAGAGGATTTATGTAAATTTGAACATTGTTAATTAAATTTGTAATTTGCGAGTCTGTTCCATAATTTTTTAAAAGATAATCTATTAATCTCAAAAAAACCATTCCACCAATAAGCTCATCGCCGTGCATTTGCCCTGTGTATAAAAATTCAGGTTCGGCTTCATTAATATTAACATTATCTGATATTTTAACAGCTAAAAGTTTGCGACCTTGAGTCGAAAAACCAATTTCTTCTAGTTTACAAATTTCCGGATAATCTTGAGCAAACTTTTCCATCATGGCAACATATATTTCATAACTTGGATATTTATCCCAGTTTTGCATATCTTCAATACTTGTAGCCATTGACAATGATTTTTGACTATCATAATAATCTTTTACAAGCTCGAAGGGTTTGTTTAAACTTAAAAACTTTTCAAATTCATTTTTATTTGCATAAGCAAAAACATTGCTTCCGTCGTAAGAATCTATTGACAGAAATTTTGTGAAAAATGACAATTCACTTCTAGTAGAAGGAAATTTAATAAAAACTTCGGCTCTGTTGTTTAAAATAATTCTTGCTTTCTCAAGTTCAGTTTGTTGCTGTCCTAGCAATGTAAAGTTAATAAGGAATAGAGAAAGAATATATAAAATAAAAACTCTCATTAAATAAAATGATGATATTAGAAATTCAAAATTAATAAAAAAAACTATATGAAACTAAATTTTTATAAAATAATAGAATCATCGTTTATTTTAATATAAGTGTCAAAAATTTTTGTAATTTTTGTGAAAAATGAGAAGTTTTTGATTTACTATAGCAATATTCTTTTGAAGAAAACTAAAAGAGAAAAAACCAATAAGTTTATTTTTAATTTTGCAAATAATTTAGCGTTTTGTCACTTTAGCAACACATCTAAAACCTATAGGTCTGTCGCTAACTAGGTCTTTATTTTCCAAAGAATATTCTATTACATTATCTGTTATTCCTTGAGGTTTTCCAGATTTTTTCTTGTTAAGAATTGATAAAGGTGGATTATATGTTATGTTGGCAAGCAATTCTGCTTTCTGAAAATCTTCTTTGCTAGGTAAAGAAAATTCTACTTTTTCCACGCCTTTAATTTTATAATTATATACTTCGGTTCTCCACTTGCAATAATCAACACATTGTTTGTAAGAAATTCCAATCATTGGATATTTGTTGTAACTTTTCTGCATAAATTTCACATCTCTTTCATGATATTTGTATTTGCCGTCAGAGTTTTTAGCAGAAATATATGAAAAATTATAATGCTTATTAAAGAAAGCAGTATCAGGAATTACAGAAATAAATTCAGGCGAATTAGCACCAAAACGATTTTTAATTGCAAATTCATATTCTATCCAATCTATTATGGAAATTTCAGAATTGTCTATGTATTTTAATTCCTCATTATCAATTTTAGTCATATAAGGTATGTTTTGTGCTACTATATAAGTGTTTAAAAGAATATTAAACAGTAATATTCCAATGCATGTTATCTTCTTCATCGAATATAATATTTATGTTAGACCATGATTTATTCGCAATAATGTCAAAGTATTTATCTGTAAGATTGTGCTTTTTTATAATTGCTTTTTTTTCTTTCCCGCCTTTATATACCCCCCATATTTTTAGTATAGCTATTACTAGCTCACTTTTTTCTGACAAATCAGATTCAAAACAATCTAACCCAAATAACCAATATGCAGTATTGTCGGAGATTTCTGAAGTTGAAAATTTAACTTTTTTGTTTTCAGGATTATGTATACTAAAATTACATAGATAACCATTAATAACCTCTGCATCCACATAAGGGGGATCAATAAATATTTTTTTAGTTGTTGATTTTGATTTTTTACAACAAGGACATTCTGCATTTCTTGCTCGTCTTTTTGCGTCACTCTTGTTTGCACCATATCCATCTAATCCACACATCCATTCCCCACTTTCGTCATACCACTCAGCTTGCCAAGTCCACCAGCCAGTGCTTTGTGAGCGTCTAATATTAATTTCTTTTCTTGGTTCTTTTGTCATGATATTTTTATTTTAAATGTTTTTATGTTCATATATTGTATTAATATGTTGCAAATCATTGATTTCGCCTCAACAAAGAGAAGATTTGCTCTTTACAATACGCACTGTGTATTATCCATTTGTGGATTTCTCACAGATGAAGCTAAACTTAAAAAAATGATGTTCTCGCAAAAGCAAGAATAAATTGCGAAAAACATCAAAACCAGAATTAATATTTAATTTTAAAAAGAAAAAAGTCTTATGTTTTGTTAAATATTTAATCTTGATAAAGAAAGAAAAAATATGACGACACAAATGTTTTTGCACTTTTTGTAATGTGAGAAGTATTGAAATAGAAAACATTATAATTGTTATCATATTTTTACAATTTAAGTACTATATACTTAACAAAAGTATACATTTTTTTCAAAATTCCGAATAAAAACCTTAAATTCGCAGAAAAGTTATTAACAAAAGCGATTAAAACGTTGTTTATAAGTATTTTACACAATGTTTTTTCGCTTAGAAATTTCACCTACATTTAGTGCTACTAAACAAAATAAAGTAGGATTAAAATTTTCGAGATGAAATTACAAAAAATATCAACGCAAGTAAGCCCCTTTTCTGGAATTAATTTTATTAATGAAGAATATAGCAAATGCGGGTTTACCCAATTGCTTGATAAACAGCTGGGTATGAGATGTGCGCCAATTGGGTTTTCATACAGTGATATTATTCAAAATTTGATGAATGTCTTTTTCTGTGGAGAAGACTGTGCAAAAGATATTCAGACCCATCTAAGTAAAGACCTAAAATCAATTCTCGGTAATCACGTACCAAGTGCGAATATTCTTTTGAGAGGGATTTAGGAGCTTTCCACCGAAAATACATCATATGAGTCTGTTAGCAATAATAAATATGATTTTAACATCAATAAAAACCTTAATTATATAAATGTCAAGTCATTGATTCTAACCAAGCAACTTGAAAAAGATTTATTTTACGATTTTGACTACGATAACTAAATCATAGCCACAGAGAAATAACGACACGAAAAACCTTTCAAAATGTTCAGGGTTATTGTCCTGGAGTTGCTACCATTGGAAATAAAATTGTGTACATCGAAAATCGTGATGGCAATGCAAATGTTAAATTCGAGCAAGTATCAACTCTTTCCAGAGTTTATAACGTTTTGAATGATAATAATATACACATAAATCGTTCACAAATGGATGCTGGGTCTTATTCAAAAGAGATTATTGAAATTGTGGCAAAAAACAGCAAATTGTTTTTCATTAGGGCAAACAAAAGTGCTGAAATATACTATCAAATAGTCGCCACAGGTAATTGGACAGAGGTAGAAATAAATTATCAAAAATACGAGGTCGCATCCATTCCATTTGAATAATTTTTTAAAGAAAAAAGCTATCGCTTGGTTATAATGCGAGAAAAGGGGGCTT
>CAYRQZ010000087.1:0-5553 GCA_964426585.1 uncultured Bacteroidales bacterium
TAATGGTGAAATCTTCGGAAATCTTTGTTATTATTGCATTTACAATAAGTCAAAGCTTATAAATTAAAAAAATGCTTTTATTGCGGTAGTCCAATAACCCCAAAAAATGGATATAAAAAAGGAGTTCAACGATACAAATGCTATGCTTGTGGCAAACAATTTTTAGGAGGTGTTCGCCTTGATAATTCTCAATCATAAAATTTATATTGTGTTTTGGAATAACTAGGGACAATTATTTCGGGATGATTTTGTTTTATCGTTTCAATATGAAAATTAATATTGTTAAAAAAGTTAAAAGTTTCTTTAATTTCAAATTCCATATTAGGATTTGGAATATTTTCAAAATATAATTTACTAGTTAACATATGATTTATGCTCTTCTTTTTTATTATATATTCATAGTAACAATAACCTTTTTTACTATAAATGTTTTTGTCGTAAAAATAATCTATGACAGAATACTTTAAAACTGGAAAAGTGTTATTGTGTCGAGCATTTGAGTAATTCTTAAAGATTTCCATTTTTGCCAGCACTTTACTATTAAAAGTCAAATAATTTTTATCTTCATGTTTTCTAAACAAGTCAAATTTGAAAATTACACTATCGTTTTTCTGATATAAATTAATTACACTATTTTTATTATTTCTGTCGAAAATAATTTTTCTCAGTAGATTTTTTTCTTTGTAAGGTTGCATAGAAATTATATTATCAACTCGAACATAAAAATATAAAGAGTCAGGCAAAAATCTGGCACCAATCGTGTTAAAATAATTATCTATTTTAATAATTTCAAACGAATAAAATTTGTCTTTGCTATTACCAGTGTATATGGCTTTTATAATTCCCTCAAATATTTCTTTTTTATTTATTCCTTGAACAATATTTTCAATTTGAATTTTGTAATATAACACTGTATCTATGTCGTTATTTAACTTATTGTTGAAGTCTAATAAGTTTATTAAATGATTTTTTGCATTATACTCATCCAATACAATCGTTTCTTTTAACAGATTAATATGAAATTCTATTATACAAGTATCACATTTACCTACATCAACAACACTATCTATAATATCACAATAATTGCAATAAATAGAATTTATTGTATCAGAAATTTCACAAATTCCAAATTGATTAGAGCTAGCAAGAAATGTATTATCAAAAGAAACTTTAACATCTTCTATGGGCATGTCTCCATTGTAAAAAATAATTGTTTTTATTTTTTGTGAGTAAACAAATAATGAATTAAAAATACAAAATAAAATGATAATTTTTTTCATAATTTCATTTTTAAATTTCCGCCTACTTCGATTTTTGATCTCTTTGGCTTATTCCGACCATAATTCTTAGCATTTTGCAAGCAAAATCTCACATTATTTACAAGCAAATTATTCATATAAAATAGACTCATTTAATAGAATTGTATGAATTATACTATCAAATTGCTTAAAATTAGCATCTACTTTATAAATTGTATCTATTTCGCCAGATGTAATTTTAATCATGCTAGGTAATTGTAAGTAACTTAACTGTTGAAAGATTTGGTTTTTATCAAGTATTTGATTTCCTTTCAATGTGTCAATTTGTTCAAAATTAAAATTACTTTCATTTCCTGAAAAAATTATCAACACATTATTTTTAAACTTATTTTTATTTAATATTCGAAAAAATCTATCATTACAACCAACACATCCTTTTTCAACAAAATATAGCACATAACTATAATTAGTTATGTCAATCTTAAAATAATCTTTTAACAGTAAATTAAATTCAATTGTATCAAGGTGTTGATTTACTATTGAATCTTCATTTTTCGAAAAACTTTTAGGCGAATAATAATTCTGACAATTGTGAAAGAAAAATATTAATAATAAAAAGGCAATATTTCTATAATATTTGAAATAAGCTAAATTCTGTTTTTTCATTTTTATAATTTTCACTTTTTGTTCTAATTAAAATACCCTCATTTATTGGAAGAATTGTTCGAAAATCATAGTCATCTCCTTGAAAATAGAATTCTCCCAGATTTTTAAAGTCTTTATTAAAAACTATTAATGACCAATCTCTTTCAAAGGTCAAATTGTTTAAGTAATGAAAATCCTTATTAGGTAAAAGTATAGTAATAAAATAAAGATTCCTAAATTCATCAAAAATAACATCATAAATTATAGCATTCAAAAAGCTAGCCTCTTGTCGTTGCTTTATAAATTCCTCTTTTTCTTTTTCTGTCCTATAAAGTTGAATTAAAGGTGATTTTATATTTGCATATTCTGAAAATACTTGTACTCTCTCAACAATTTTACCAGAATTTTTATCAAATAAAAACAACACATTTAGATTAGGATGAAAACAAACAATAGCATTTTTAAAAAATTGTATCTTTAAAAAATCTGTACTAACATAGTTATTATCATTAACAATTTCACTACTCACAAACTTATTAAGCATTTGACTGACGCTTATACTATCAGTAAACAAATTATTAAAAACTATTATTCTTTCGTTTTGCACTATCTCTCTTAGCTGTTGAATTTCAAAGTCAATAGAAGATTTCATATTTTCATTTGGAGTAAAACTATATCCCGAAATGTACAAAGAATTTTTGCATATCTGGCTTGGAGGATAAAAACGAATGTTTTCTTGTTTAAAAAAAGACGAAAGATTTATTGTTTTATTAAATCCTTCTGATGTAATTAAATGTAAATCTCGACATAAATTATCATAGATGTAAATGGAGTCAATATTATTGGCTAACAAATAATTACCCGTAACATTTTCTGATAGCTTAACTGTTTTTTTAACTTCATTTTTTAAATTTGTAATTTCGAGGCGTTTGTTAGTAAAAGCAAAATATGCAATAGCATAAACATTTTCGTTACTATTAACAAGGCTTATAATATTTGGTTCAAAATCATAATTTATTGAATAAATAATAGATGTTTGTTTTAATTCTATTTTTTTTGAACATGAAATTATAAATAAAATTGCAAATAATATTAAAAACGTTCGTAGTATTTTCATATTAAGCTAATTTTAGGATTGTTTTTTTACTTATTTATTAAATTTCCAAACACTATGTACATTTTTATCCGAAAAATCATTTTGCATTTTATTTAATATTAGCATATAACATGTTTTTTTATCAATTAAAAATTTAACAAACAAATCGCCAGTTAATATTTTATTCACTAATGCACTATCTTTTATAAATGTTGATACAAGTTCAAAATTATCAAGAACTGCAACAGTGTTACTATAAAAATCTCCATCTTTATTATTTTCAATAAACTCAATTATATCGTTTCTTAATTTGGGTCGAACAATAGCAATAGTACAATTGGACGCTGGTGGCTTACACTCCATAGTGCCATTAAAATAAAAAAACCATGTTTCGACCTCATAGTAAGGAGGGTCTATAACAGTTTTTAAATTGTCAGCAGTAGTATTAAAGACTGGTTTTTCGTCCAAACTAACTTCATTATTTTTCTCACAACTTACTATAAATACCATAAAAATTGTCATTGAGGCTATATATATATTTTTCATAACTTAATTATTTTTATTAAATTTTTACCTACTTCGATTTTTGGTCTCTTCGGCTTATTCCGACCATAACTTTTAGCTTTATTTACAACTACCTCGCCAAAAACATTTTAACGAGAGAAAAAGCTTAAAGTTATTTTTGCCCAATTCCCAAATTGTAAATATCTTGAATTTGCCAGTATTTCTGTGTGTGTGTGTGTGTGTAAATTATTATTACAACTCAATATTGAGTGTGGCAAAACAATTTTTGTAAATCTTTTAAATATTAAATTTTTACACATTTTGCAAATTACTTTACATTTACAATAGCTTTTACAAACATAATAAATTTTTAAAATAAAACAAGAAAAAATTTAAATTCAATCATATTTACAGGCTAATTTAGATAGTTTATAAATAAGAGGAAATCACATTTCGAAAAAAAATAAAAAATTAGTTCGACTTTTAAAAGTCGGACTAATTTGATGGAAAAAAACGAAACATTATTTGGTTTGGAGCGTATATACTAGAATGGGGATAAGTTGGCAAAGGGGTTTTGGCGTGATTTTTGCTTTTTTTTGCAAAAATCATGACAAAACACTCAGGGCGGTAAGTTTTTCTTTTTTTTAATAAATAGAGATAAAATGTAATTTAGCTAAGTAAGTTTAATAAAAATTGTTAAGCTTATTCTATTCTGCAGTTTTAGTCCAATGCAATTTTTTACCAAATCCCAATCTGTTATCTGTCATTTTAATTTGCTTTAGTTTAACCAGCCACAAATCGGTTTTTGAAATTATAGCGAAAGGAAATTTCTTTAAATATTTTAATCTATACTTTGAATATTCAGAGTTTTCGACCTTAAACATTTGCCCTAAAAATTGTATTCCTTGAATTTTTCCAATAATTTTTGTTTCAAGCACAATTGAGCCTGCAACCAAAGAATTTTGCTCAAACATTTTTATATGTTTCGTATGAGATTCAGAAGTAAAAAGTAAAGCTTGCTCATCATCTATCCATGCGTAAAAACAATGGCTGCACCATGATTCAGAATTTACACAGGTAGATAAGGTAAAAACATGATGTTTTTTTATAAACTTGGAAATTCGTTTGGGTATTTCATTATTCATCAGCTTTTCTAATTTTTCTCTCTTTATTTCTTTTCTTGAGTTCTTCAGTATCTGCTAGTTTATATAATTTATCGCCTCTTCTAACAAGTTCATCAGTTTTTATAGAAAATAAATCGCCCTGCTTCACTTTTTTAACAGCCTTATAATCGAATTGAATTTCTTCAACAACTTGCTGTACTGCACCTGTGCTAGGTCCTAATATTACAATTTCGTCATTAATGAGTAATTCCTCGTCTGTTTCCAATTTGATTTCAGCAACACCAATATTTGAGTAATAATTTATTACTTTTCCTAAAAAGACTTTAGTTTTACTTGCTTTTGAGCCGTGTTGTCTTGACCATTCGCCTAATTTTTGTCCAAGATAATATCCATCCCAGAATCCGCGATTAAAAACTGTGCTTAATTTTTCTGTCCATTTATCAATTTTTTCTTGAGTATAAGTATTATCCAGAACAGAAGAAATAGCTTGATTATAACATTCTACAACAGTTTTTACATATTCGGCTGATCGAGCTCGTCCTTCAATTTTTAAAACACTAACACCTGCCTCAATAATTTTATCAACAAAAGAAATTGTACTTAAGTCTTTTGGCGACATTAAATACTCATTATCAACTTCAATTTCGGCACCCGATTCTTTATCAGTAAGAATATATGTTCGACGGCAATTTTGCAGACATTCCCCACGGTTTGCAGAATGATTATACTCGTATAAACTCATATAACATTTCCCGGAAATTGCCATACATAAAGCTCCGTGACAAAAGACTTCAATTTCGACTAATTTTCCTGATGGACCAATAATATTTCTTTCCTTTATTTGTCTAGTAATTTCGGCTACTTGTTCTAAATTCAGTTCGCGGGCGGTAACAATTACATCACAAAATTGAGAATAAAACTCAAC
>CAYRQZ010000087.1:5653-9933 GCA_964426585.1 uncultured Bacteroidales bacterium
GAATAGCAGCCATAAGCGATTCGTAAGAACCGACAGGAGCCATTAGGTCAATATTTTTTCTTTGCATTTTTTAAAATTTGTGCAAAATTAAAGTTTTTTTGCGTTTTTTACCTTTTGTTTCAATAATGCTATATCGAAAACTTCGGATATTTGTGCAACATAATGAAATTTCAAACCTTTAATATAAATATCTTTAATTTCAGAGACATCTTTTTCATTTTCTTTAGCTAAAATAATCTCTTTAATACCTGCACGTTTAGCGGCTAATATTTTTTCTTTAATTCCTCCTACAGGCAAAACTTTTCCTCTTAAAGTAATTTCTCCGGTCATAGCGATTTTATCGGCTACTTTACGTTGTGTAAATGCAGAAGCTAACGCTGTTGCCATAGTAATACCGGCTGAGGGTCCGTCTTTTGGTATTGCCCCTTCGGGTACATGCAGGTGAATATTATAATTTTCGAATATTTCAGGATTAATATCATAATCTTCGGCATTTGCTTTTATATATTGCAAAGCAATTGTAGCCGACTCTTTCATTACATCTCCAAGATTGCCTGTAATTGTAATATTTCCTTTGCCTTTGGCTAAGCTAGTTTCTATATATAAAATATCCCCACCTACAGCCGTCCATGCTAATCCTGTAACAACGCCAGCAATTTCGTCGTTTTGATATTCTTCTTTTGAGAATTTTTCAAAGCCT
Organism: uncultured Bacteroidales bacterium; assembly: GCA_964426585.1. GTDB lineage: Bacteria > Bacteroidota > Bacteroidia > Bacteroidales > ML635J-15 > Bact-19. The sequence goes on from CAYRQZ010000087.1 coordinate 6,354, forward strand.
AAAAACTCAATAACGTGAGCTTGTGTGATTCTATCGGGTATTTCATCACCGACACCAATTTTCAGTGCTATTTTACGAATAATTTTCGCAATATTTTTATCTAATCCTCTAACTCCCGATTCGCGAGTATATCCTTCTACGATTTTGACGAGAGCTTTGTCATCAAACTTTAATTTAAGTTTTTCTAGTCCATGATTTTCTAATTGTTTAGGGATTAAATGTCTTTTTGCAATTTGAATTTTTTCTTCAATAATGTATCCGCTAATATCTATCATTTCCATTCTATCTCTCAGAGCTGGACTAATAGTTGCTATATTATTTGCTGTTGCGATAAACATTACTTTAGACAAGTCATACTCAATTTCTAAGAAATTATCGTGAAATTCGGTATTTTGTTCGGGGTCAAGGACTTCTAGTAGAGCTGATGAAGGGTCTCCTTTAAAGTCGCTACCGACTTTATCAATTTCGTCTAAAACAAAAACCGGGTTTGAAGATTTCGCTTTTTTTATACTTTGCAAAATGCGTCCGGGCATAGCACCGATGTATGTTTTTCTATGTCCACGAATTTCAGATTCATCGTGAACACCGCCTAAGGACATTCTCACATATTTTTTATCTAAAGCTCTAGCAATGCTTTTTCCTAAAGAAGTTTTTCCGACTCCGGGAGGTCCGTATAAACATAAAATAGGAGCTTTTAAGTCGCCTTTTAGCTTCAAAACGGCAAGATGCTCAATAATTCTTTCCTTCACTTTTTCTAACCCGAAGTGGTCTTCGTCTAATACTTTTTGAGCATGTTTTAAATCAAAATTATCGACAGTAAACTCTTGCCAGGGTAAATCGAGTAAAGTATGTAAATAATTTAATTGCACAGAGAACTCCGCCGAAGCGGTATTTAATGTTTGTAATTTTTTTAATTCTCTTTCAAAATGCTCTTTAACGTCTTTTTTCCACTTTTTATTTTCAGCTTTTTTCTCTAAGTCTTTAATTTCTTGTTCGGCAGGTCCCCCGCCAAGCTCCTGTTGAATAGTTTTCATCTGCTGCTGAAGCAAATATTCTTTTTGTTGTTTGTCGAGTTCTTTTTTTACTTTAATTTGAATATCATTTTTCAATTCGAGCATTTGAACTTGGTTCACAAGGATAGATAAAAGTTTTTCAGCTCTTTTATAGAGGTCATTAATTTCTAATAAACTTTGTTTTTCAGTTGTGTCAATATCCGAATTTGAACAAATAAAATTAATTAAGAAATTAGCGTTGTCAATATTTTTAATAGCGAAAGACGCTTCTTGCGGTATAGTTGCACTAAGTTTAATAATTTTTAAGGACATATCTTTAAGCGAAGAAACAATTGCTTGAAAACTTCTATCATTTTCGACAGATTTATCTTCATTGATATAATTAACTGATGCAATATAATAAGGTTCGTCGGTCAGATATTGATTAACGTTAAAGCGTCTTTTACCCTGAATAATAACAGATATAGTATCATCTGGCATTTCAATAACTTTTAAGATTTCCGCAAGAGTTCCTAATTGATAAATATCTTCAGGTTTAGGATCTTCAATTTCGAGTTGTTTTTGCGTAAGGGCACCAAAGAATTTAGTATTTTTTTGAATATCTTTAATTAATTTAAAAGATTTACTTCTTCCGATAGTTAAAGGAATAACAACTCCTGGGAATAGGACAGTATTACGTAAAGGTAATATTGGCAAAGTGTCGGGATATTCAGCTTTTTCATCGTCGTACATATTAGCAACTATTGAAATAATATCGGGATCATTTTTTCCAGCACCTGTTAGTAATTTAAAAAAATCGTTATTTAAGGTTTTTGTCATAATGTCAAATTGTCATTTGTTTCAATAAATAATTAGGTATTTTAATTAATATGCAATACCTATGCCATGCTAAACACAAAAGCTTAACTTTTGTTTAAAAGTTTCGATATTTTGTAGTCATATCAAATATGTGGCAAAAAATTCTTTTATCTAAGTCAGTCAGCTGAATATTTCTTCTTTGCATTACTTTTGTCATAACTTCAAAAGCTGTTTCAGTTTTATATACTGACAAACCTGCAGGTCCTCCCCACGAGAAAGAGGGAATAAAATTTCTTGGAAAACCTGCACCAAAAATATTAGCAGAGATTCCAATCACTGTTCCTGTATTAAACATTGTATTTATTCCACATTTTGAGTGGTCGCCCATAATTAAACCGCAAAATTGAAGTCCGGTGCTTAAAAATCTTTCTTTTTCATAATTCCAGAGTTTTACAATAGCATAGTTATTTTTTAAATTTGAGTTATTTGTATCAGCCCCAAGATTGCACCACTCACCAATTACAGCGTTTCCTAAGAATCCGTCGTGGGCTTTGTTTGAGAAAGCAAAAAACACGGAGTTATTTATTTCACCACCGACTTTACAATTTGGTCCTATTGTTGTGGGTCCGTAAATTTTGCTTCCCATTTTCACTTCCGAATTTTCGCATAAAGCAAAAGGTCCTCTAATGTGAGAGCCTTCCATAATTTTAGCATTTTTGCCAATATAAACAGGCCCGGCACTTGTATTTATTGTTGCACATTCAGCAAAACAAGAATCTTCGGCAAAAACAGGATATTCACCAAAGACAGTATTAGTGTGGCTTAAAGCTTGAGATTTTCTATTTTTTGTAATTAATTCAAAATCTTTTTTTATAAAAATATCATTTAAACTAAAAATATCTGTATTTGAATTAATAAACAGAATGTCCTCGTGATATTCAATTTTATTTTCAGGAATTTCCTCTAAATTTTGTTTGCACGAATAAGCTAAAATTTTGCCGTCTTTAACTAAACAAGAGTTTTTTAAGTTTTTAATAATGTCAAATATTTTTTTGTCGGGAATTAACAACGCATTTATAAGAATATTTTCTTCTTCAATTTTTAGCTTATATTTTTCTTGCAAATAGTCTTGTGTTTGAATAGAAATTTCGATTTCTGCAAATAATTCCCATTTTTCTTTGATTGTTAAAATTCCAGCTCTAAAATCAGCTAAGGCACGGGTAAAACTTAGAGGTAAAAATTTCTTATAATTATTAAAATCAGATAGTATTAAGTTCATGCTGAAAATATTTAATGTGTAAAGATAAAAAAAAAGCCTCATAAAAAAGAGGCTTGATATAAATTTTACAAAAAACTATTCTTTTGCTTTATTTTTTTGTTCGAAATGTTTTTGATAGCGATTACGGAATTTATCAACGCGACCAGCAGTATCAACAAGCTTCATTTTACCAGTATAAAAAGGATGAGAGGTGTTTGAAATCTCTAATTTATATAATGGATATTCGATACCTTCGATTTCGATTGTTTCCTTAGTATTAGCTGCAGATTTAGTAATAAAAACGTTGTCATTAGACATATCTTTAAAAGCTACTAAGCGATATTTGTCTGGGTGTATTCCTTTTTTCATTTCTATATAATTTTTTAATCTTTTATAAAATCTTTTAATATTCGGGGTGCAAAAATAGAAAGATTATTTAAAAAAACAAAATAATTTACAAATATTTTTAATCTAATTTCATAAATATTTTGAGAATGAAACAAATTTATAT
>CAYRQZ010000088.1:0-4741 GCA_964426585.1 uncultured Bacteroidales bacterium
TTTTCAATGTATAGTATTCAAACTTTTTTGAATATTATAATTCCCTCAGGTTCTGCAAAAGCTGCTTTAACAATGCCTATTATGGCTCCATTTTCAGACCTTATCGGCATATCGCGACAAGCAACTGTGATGGCTTTTCAATTCGGAGACGGATTTACAAATATGATTACGCCAGCTTCGGGGGTACTTATTGGTGTTCTTGGAATTGCTAAAATACCATATAATATTTGGCTTAAGTTTATATGGAAACTTATTTTAATCTTATTTATTGTTGGATTTTTACTTCTTTTACCTTGTTTGTATTTTAATTTAAACGGATTTTAATTCTTATGAAATTTATTTTTCAAATATTATTTATTTTAGTTTCATTTTCTAACATTGCTTCCAACTTGCCAATTATTTTTATTAAAACTAGCGAGCCGATAACTTTCGACAATAAAATTAATTGCTTAATTTCTGCTGAGTTTGATGGAAATATTTCTGAACATCACGCAACTATTAAATGTAGGGGAGGGTTTTCTTCAAAATTTAATAAACATTCTTACAAAATTGAGTTTGATAAAAAATCAGAATTTTGCGGATTACCAAAAGAAGACGATTGGATATTAAATGCTAATTATATTGACAAAACTTTTATGAGACATAAATTGTCTTATGATTTGTTCAGGCAAATGGGTGAAAATAATTTTGCCCCTCAGTCAAAATTTGTCCTTGTTTTTTTAAATGATGAATATCGTGGGATTTATGTACTTATGCAGTTTATTAGTGCCAAGTTTTGCGGGATTAATAAAAAAGATGAATCTGCTTTTTTATTTAAAGACCCACCATTATTTTATAATCCTAATACTTTTGTTCCCTTTGTGTCCGAAAACCCTTACGGGCAAAAATTCCCAAAATATAAAAAACGTGATATTTCTGATAAATTAATTAATTTACAAAAATTTTTATTTGAAACAGACGATTTGACTTTCTCAAAAAATGTAAGCAAAATATTCGATTTGGAAAATATTGCTGACTGGCACATACTTTTGTTACTAACAAATAATCAAGACGGAGTGCTTAAAAATTTTTATTTATACAAACAAGATGAATTTAGTCCAGTACGTTTTGCTATTTGGGATTATGATCATTCTTTTGGACGTGATGGCGACAACGAGTTAAATATGCTAGAAAGGAAAGTTGAGTGCGAAAAAGCAGTTTTAATAAAACGACTTATTGAAAATCAAAGTATTCAATACAAGAAATTATTAGTAAAACAATGGAAAAAACATAGAGCAAACAAAACAATTTCTTTTTTTAATATTAGTAAAATGATTTTCGAAAATCACATTAAAATTCAAACAGAGCTAAAACGAAATTTCATTTTATGGCCAGTTAATAGCGAAAATTATTTTGACGACTCAAATTATTATACCGAAATTGTTCTAATGCTTGATTTTTTAAAAATTAGAATTCCTGAACTCGATAAATATTTTTTAGAAATGGAAAAGAATTTGTAAATTTGTTTTGAAAAATTATATTTTAGTAAATTATTTAGGCAAATTTTTTGTAGCTACATACTTAATAGAATTATGAATTATGAAAAAAATATTAGTTTTTATCTCAAGTTTTGTTTTACTTGCTTCGCTTAGCTCTCATGCTTATTCTCAAACTGTTTATTCTTGCGAGTATAAAAGCGATGCCGACGTGAAAGTTTATGTCGCTAATTATAAAAGCGATGCTGACCTTGTTGTTTATAAATGCAATTATAAAAGCGACGCCACAGATAATAAAGGTTTGTGGTATTTTTGTAATTATAAAAGCGATGCAAAAAAGAAAATATATTTTTGCGATTACAAAAGCGATGCTGATCTTATTATATATTTTTGCGAATATAAATCTGACGCTGGCTGGCGAAATAACAGCAAAAAGCACTTAATGTATTAATGTTAATTAACTTCTATTTTGAAAAATTGGCATAAAATATTTCTTTTGATAATTCTTATTCTTGGAATTGCCTTTTTTGGTTTAAAACTCGTTTTGAATAGCTACTTACGAAAAAGCCTCGAAACGGAATTAAATAAAACTTTTAATGCAGAAGTTAAAATTTCAAAACTTAATTTAAAATTTTTTTCAGGTGCTATTGAATTTCACGACCTTATCATTATCGGAAAAGGTGAGTTTAATAATGACACTATTATTGCTTGCCAAAGTATTATTGTCGAATTTGAAGGATTCAATTCTAAAACAAATACTCTAGCACTGAAAAGCATTTTGTTAGACAATTTAAAATTGAAAAATGTAATTTCTGAATCTGGAGAACTTTGTTGGGACAATTTAATAAATACAAGTGCTATTAAAGTTAGCCAAGATGAGTTGCAAGAGCAATTTTTAATTAAATTAAGACAATTTGTTATTACTGATGCAATTATCGAAATAATAGACAGAAGGAATAATGAAATGCAAAAACTTTCAAACCTTAACTTTGTGCTTAATCTCAAAGATGTTGATCAAGAAATTTTTGCTAATTATAATTTTGACTGCATTTATTCGAGTAAAATGTTCGAAAATTTTAAGTGTATATCCTCAGGAGATATTCATAATATAAATAATAATTACAATGCTCATGCTCTATTAGAGCTAAATAATTTTCCAATAAATATTGATTTTTCTCTAAATTCGGACAGTGTTTTTAAAACTTCGGAAATTATTTTAGACTTAAAAACTGATTTTTCAAAATTTCGCTCTGATAAAGCTAAATTTAAAGGGAAATCCGAGTTAAAACTTCAATTTTTAGCTAATATAGTTGATTTTAATTTGCCTAAATTTGATTTTAGTTTTATCGCTGATAGCATAATTATTGTAAATAAAACTTCTAATGATTCTGCTTTTATTAATTTTCAAACTCAAACTCATTTTAATTTTGAAAATTTTTATTTGAATAAGAATATTTCAAATTTGAATATTTATACTTCTGAACAACAACTAATCGGAGATTTTGATATGGAATTAAAAGATACTAGTTTTTGTGCTTTTTCAAATTTGAATGGAAATATTAATTCTGAGAAAATTTTTGAAATTTGTGGTTGGAATTTTGATAATTTTAATTTAGAACTCTCATCTCTTGCTGACCTAGATTATCAATATTCAACAACAAATAATCAAGAAAATGGTAAATTTGAAGCTGATTTTTGTTTGAAAACCCCATTTTTTGAAATTAATAATACAAAAATTGAATTTTTTGATAAAGTTTTTGACTTAAAATCAAATATTTCTAACGACTTATATATTGCAAACTCAAAACTTGAGATTAAAGATATTAAAAATTTTACACAGTCAAAACAAATGCAAATCAATGCCGAAATAAATATTCCCAAACTTAAATTACCCGATTTTCATTATAAAACACAAGAACTGAAAAGTAAAAATAATTTAGATGAAAGATTTCCGAAACTTATTTTTTCTTTCCCTGAAAAAATCAAATTCGATTTAGTTTTTAAACTTGATAGTCTTGAGTTTTTAGATAAACAAATTTTAAATATTGAAAATTATTTTAAGATGTCAAATACGTTTATCTCATTAAGTTCTAATAAAATTTTTATCGATAATGGATTTTTAAACTACGAGTTTGCTTTGCAAAAATTAAATAATGATACAGCCTTAATTAGTCATTTTAATGTTTCTAACTTAAATTTAAGCTATTTTACAGAAGCTAATGGAATTTTAAATTTAAACTTGGACAATACAATATATCTTGGTAATGAAAAAGCTAAAACTTTTGGCGAAAATTTAGTTTCACTTTCTGGGTATTCTAGTCCAAGTGAAGTATTTAAAAAGTATAAAATATCCGAAGATAGTTTAAAAATTGGCGATTTTGAAGCAAAAATTATATTGAAAAACGATTCTTTGCAACTTTTGCCTTTTGTAATGCGAATAAACGACATAATCGCAAGATTAGATGGAAATTTAGATATTACTTCCGAAAATATTGATGTTAATATTTTTGTAGATACGCCAAAAGAATATTTAAGCAAAGAATTAAAAATTGCTATTGCAATATTTTCAAAAAAATCGGATAAAAAACTGGTTTCGCAAAAAGGAAGGGTCTTAAAACATGTAAAAATTCAAGGGAATGTTAAAAAACCTGAGTTTTTAATTTATGAATAATTGATTGAATTTTGATATTTTCTCTTGAAAAGTTTTATAGTGTTTTTTTCTTTTCTTAAATTTGATAAGGATAAGTAAGATATTTATAATTTCTTAAAATTACTTATATTTGTATCTTTTAAAATTAATTAATTATGAGAAAATCTAATACTATAAAACTTGGAGATTTGATAAAACAAACTATTGTTTCCAACAATTTGCAAGATGGATTAGATATTGACAGAATAAAAGAAATTTGGGCAACAGAAACCGGAGAACATATTTCAAAACTTACTAAAGAAATAACTTTTGACAAGGGAAAACTTTATGTAAGCATTAACTCTTCGTTAGTGAGAAGCGAAATTTTACTTATACGTGCCGAATTAATTAAAAGAATAAATACTAAACTTGGTAGGAGTTTCGTTAAAGAATTGATTGTTAGGTAAGTAGATTTATTGTCTATAATATTATCTAATAAGAATTAAAATATAAATTTGCATAAAAATATTGATTAAAATTAATTTATGTTTATTGAAAAATTTGGGAAACAATTAACAGAATTTGAAGCACGGATTAATTTAAGCCAGAAAGTGATAATTATTCCTCATTATAATCC
>CAYRQZ010000088.1:4841-9515 GCA_964426585.1 uncultured Bacteroidales bacterium
AAAATTTTAATAGACCATCACCCGCAACCTGAAAATTTTGTTGATTTGATGATTTCTGATACTTCGCGTAGCTCTACTGCTGAATTAATTTTTGAAATTATTAAATCTACAAGCTTAAATCAATATTTCGATAAAGAGGTTGCCACAAATTTATATGCTGGCATAATGACAGACACAGGTTCGTTTTCATATAATTCATCTTCGCCAGAAACTTTTAAAATTGTCGGTGAATTATTGAGTGCCGGCGTTGAAAAAGATATTGTTTTTGACAAAGTTTATAATAGCTTTTCTTTCGACAGAATGAGATTTATGGGGCATGTTATGCTTAATCAAATGAAAATTATTCCCCACCTTAAAACAGGATATATTTTTGTTTCGGCTAAAGATAGAATTAAGTTTAAAGAGAAATACGGTGATACCGAAAATTTTGTAAACATACCTTTAAGCATTAAAGAGGTGGTTTTTTCGGCTATTTTTATTGAACGTGAAGGATTTATAAAAATAAGTTTTAGATCCAAAGGTAGTTTTGACGTTAACAAATTTGCTAGCCAACATTTTAACGGAGGCGGGCATGTTAACGCCTCTGGTGGCGAGTCTTATGCAAGTTTATTTGAGACAATAGATTTTTTTATTAAAGTTGTAGAAACTTATTCTGATGAATTGAAGAATTATGAATATTAGAACAAAATATATTATATTTTTTATTTTTGTAAGCTTATGTTTATTGGCTTGCAAAGAAAATAAAAGAAAATCTAATAATGAGCTAGTTCCATATTCTGTTGAGAAGAAAAAACACCGACAAGAGCTGTTAGACTGGAATAAAGATATTACAGCAATAGATTATGATGTTATTGAAAAATTTATTGAAAGACGAAAATGGCAGATGAAAATATCTGAAACTGGACTCTATTGGCAAATTATTTCATCCACAGAACAACAGCAAGCCGAAGACGGATATATTGCTCTTATTGCATATAAAACTTCGTTATTAGATGGGAAAGTATTATATTCGTCAGAAGAATTTGGAAATCGGGAATTTCATTTAGGGCATGAAGTGCAAGAAAGTGGACTTAATGAAGGAATTTTAAAAATGAAAAAAGGTGAAAAAGCGAGATTTATAGCTCCGCCTTACTTGGCTTTTGGCGTACCAGGGGACGGATATAAAGTGCCTTATTATTCGACACTAGTTTACGAAATTGAATTGTTAGATTTATATAAACCCGAACAAGAAACTGTTTTGGAAGATGGTTGGTATTAAATTTTAATGTATGAAAAATATTTTTTTGTTAGTTATTGTTCCCATTTTTGCATTAGCATGCAAGGATAACAAAGTGAAATTCAAAAAACTTGAATCTGGCTTGGAGTATATGATAGTTGAAAAAATTAGTCAAGACTCTTTACTAAAAGTAGGCGACTTAGTTTATATGAAACTTTCTTATGAAACAGAAGACGGTAAAGAAATTTTTAATTCAAATAATTCAGATAGACGATATATGAGAACTGTTGCAAAACCAAGCCATACAGGAGGTTGTTTTGAAGACGGTTTGCTAATACTTGGTCCAGGCGATAGTGCTGTTTTTAGAATCCATGGCGAGAGTTTTTTGAGATATTCTGAAATGTTTGCCAATTTACCGAAAGGTGTACAACCAGACGATTATTTAATTGTTAAAGTGAAAATTGAAGAAAAAATTTCAAAAGACCAATATGCACAAATATTAGCAAATAAGTATCACGAAAGCGAAGATGCGGAAATTAAACTCTTAGAAAAATATTTAAACAATTTTAATATTACAGCTAAACCAACAGAATCTGGTTTGTATTATGTGGAAAAAATTAAAGGCAGTGGCAAAAAAGCTAAGGAAAATTCATTGGTAACTGTACATTACTCGCTTATGCTTGCAGATGGCGAGCTTGTCGAAACGACTTTAGCTCAAGAACCGTTTACATTTAAATTAGGAAATAAAAATGTTATTGCGGGCTGGGAAGAAGGAATTGCAATGATGAATGAAGGCGGAAAAGCAAGTCTTATTATTCCTTCAAAAATTGCTTACGGAAAAGAAGGTAAAGGCAAAATTTTACCGTATACAACTCTTATTTTTGAAGTAGAACTATTAAAAGTGGAATAAATGAAAAAATATATCGTTCTTAGCTTAACACTTGTCTTTTTAGCTTTTTGTTTTTCGTGTAAGAACAAGAAAAGTGAAAATAAAAAAACCATTAATTCTGAACAAAAAAATGAATTGAAGTATAATGCCGACTCGGCTTCGCAAGCTACAGCTGTTTTAGTTTTTGGAAACGATGGTAAAGTAGAATATGTTGAGGGTAATCCAGAAAATGTATTTCAAAAAACAAAATCAGGATTAGAATATAGAATAGTTGCAAAATCTAAGTCAAATTCTAAACCAAAATTCGGTGATATTGTTTATATCGACATGAGCTATCAAACTGAAAACGACTCTGTTTTATTTAACTCGAAAAATGTAGAGAAAAATTTTAAAATGCGTGTAGCAATGCCTTCGCATAAAGGAGGTTGCATTGAAGAAGCTTTTATGATGTTGAGCGAAGGCGATTCTGCTATTTTTAAAATAGATGCTTTTAATTTCTTTACTTACACCCAAAATAAAGTTAACATACCTAATTTTATTAAAAAAGGAGATAAATTAATTTTTAAAATTAAACTTAAAAAAATTGTTTCCGACAACGAATATGTAAAGCAAAATAAAGAAATGTTTACTTATTATATTTCTCAGGAAAACAGCTTGATTGAAAGATTTTTGTTGAATTATAATTATCCGACTGTCAAACTCGAATCAGGATTGAGAATAATGACAATAAAAAAAGGAAGCGGAAAAAAACCATCAAAAGGCAAAACTATTAGTATACATTATACTGCATCTTTTGTTGATGGCGGGGTCTTTGATTCAAGTATTGAAAGAAACGAAGTTTTTAAGTTCGTAATTGGCGAAAATCAAGTGATTCTTGGATTAGAAGAAGGCGTTTTACAAATGAATATCGGAGATCATGCTATATTAGTAATTCCTTTCAGACTTGCTTATGGCGAGGAAAAATACGGAATTATTCCACCATTTTCGACATTAGTTTTTGAAATTGAACTGTTAGATGCAAAATAAAATTGAAATATTATTATATTTTGGTTCGTTTAATCCAATTCACAACGGGCATTTAGCGATAGCCTCGTATTTTACTGAGTTTGTCGGAATCAGAGAAGTCTGGTTTGTAATTACTCCTCAAAACCCTTTTAAACAAAACCAAAATTTACTTGGAGATAGAGAAAGACAACATCTTGTTAACTTAGCTATTGACTCTTATCCAAAATTTAGAGTGTCCGACATTGAATTTAATATGTCTAAACCAAATTATACAATAAACACTTTAACTTATTTAAGCGAAAAATTTCCAAATAAAAAGTTTAGCTTGCTTATTGGAGGCGACAATTTAGAGAGTTTTGATAAATGGAAAAATTATAAAATTATTTTACAAAATTATAAACTTTATGTTTATAAACGACCTAATGCACTAATTCCTGATTTGAAACAATTTGGAAATGCCGACATAGAAATTGTTGACGCTCCAATGATGGAAATTTCTTCAAGTTTTATTCGTAATGCACTAAAAGAGTATAAAGATATTAGGTTTTTTATGCCAGAAAAAACTTATAAGTATATTAAGGATATGAAATATTATTTATAATGGCACATTCTCATAATCATATAAATAGGACAAAAGCAGGATATTGGGCTGCAGGAATTTCTATTTTTGCTAATACTTTTTTGTTCGTTTTAAAATATTGGGCAGGAATTGTTACAGGGTCTATTGCTTTAGTTGCCGATGCCTGGCACACAATGTCTGACTCTCTTAGTTCTATTGTTGTTGTGATTGCAATATTCTTGTCATCGCGAAAAGCCGACAAAAAACACCCTTTCGGACACGGTAGATGGGAGCAAATAGCAGCTTTAATTATAGGCTTTATTTTAGCTCTTATTGCTTGGGATTTTTTAAGTTCATCTATAATACTTTTTGGCGAACACAAATCTGTTAATTATGGAAAAATTGCAATAATAGCAACTATAACTTCAATTCTTGTGAAAGAAATTTTAGCTCAATATGCTTTTTATATTGCCCGAAAAACAAATAATGTTTCAATAAAAGCAGACGCTTGGCATCACAGATCTGACGCTCTTTCGTCTGTCGTAGTTCTTGCTGGTATTTTTGTATCTAAATATTTTTGGTGGATAGATAGCGTTTTAGGAATAATTATTGCTTTAATGTTATTTTATGCAACTTATGGTATTGTAAAAGAAGCTATAAGTAGATTGTTGGGAGAGGAACCTAGCGAAAAACTTATTGAGGACATAAAAATAATTATTTCAGAAATGTATCAAAACGATTTAGAAGCTCATCATTTTCACATTCATAATTATTCATCACACCAAGAAATGAGCTTTCATATTCGCCTCGACCCTGAACTAAATCTTGCTAAGGCTCATCAAATTGCTAGCGATATTGAAAAAGCTATACTACAAAAAATGAACATTCATGCAACCATACATACAGAGCCGATAGTGTGAAATCAAAATTTTTATTAATTTTCAATTGCGGATACGTTTAGAAATAAACCACGGATTAACCATTCTAAACCATCAAACTACACCC
>CAYRQZ010000089.1:0-9268 GCA_964426585.1 uncultured Bacteroidales bacterium
GTAATCATATTAGGATTTCCGACTTGTTTCAATACTGACAAGCTATGGAAATAGCTAGCACCATACCAACCGCTACCACCATTTTCCCAGTTCCAGGTAAAATAAGTAGGATATTTATTTTGTATTAAACTAGCATTTAAGTTTCTAAGTCTATTTATTTCATAAGTAAATCCAAACCCGACACAAGCAACTTGCCCACAAGATAAGCCACTTTGATTAAATATACCAGGATAATACATTTTTAATGAATTATCAACTTCAATAGGTATAGCCTTATTTTTATGTGTATCGGGTAATTTTAACTTAGGCAAGCTCAATAATTCTTGCTTTTCTTTGCTAGTTAGTGGCAACAAATAGTTTTCCGAAACATTTTGCTCAATTTGAGATAGCATAAAAATGGGGCAAAATAATAAAATAAATAAAATAAAAATGCGCATAAAACAGTTATTAAAGTTTAACAAAGCGTCTATTAAAAACAAAATTTTTAGATTCAATTTTAATATTATAAATACCCTGAGGAAAATCTTCAAGGTTAATTTTATATTCACGTTGATTAATATCTTTTTTACTATTAATTAACTTCCCATTAATATCATAGATAAAAATATTAGAAATTAGCAAATCGTCTTTTAACAAATTAACATTTAAAACATTATGTACAGGGTTTGGATAAACCCTTATGTCTTCGTCTTCATTATCACTTTCGTCAATTATCGTAGTAATTAAATAAGTTTTGGAGTCATAATTATCATTAGAATCACTAATTTTTACTTGAACTGGATAATCGTTTAAAATAGGAAGTTTTCCATATAAAGCTCCATAATCTGAAATATTTAAATTTTCTGGAATAGGAAACTGTTTAATTTTGATTAAAGTATTTTTTTTAGGTATATCATTGTCTTTCCACAAAAGTATATTGTCATCTTGATTTCCATACGAAATGCCACATAAATTTGTATATATATTTTTCAATAAAATATCTCCGTATAAAAACTCGATATCTCCATTAGAGATTAAATTACATTGAAAATTGGCATAACTTGTTGTTTCAGCATATTTTTCGGCAAGTTTCCATTGAATTTTAACGGTATCTCCAACAAATTTATACCAAATTCCGTGTTCATATTCTGGATTAGAAATAAAATTAAATCTTGCTAAGGGAGCGATAATATTTTCGTTAAGGAACATAGGATATAAATTTTCTCTAAACTGAGTCCATGGGTCAGATTCGGAATATGGTAAAATATATCCATTGGCACTAATATTAATTCTGTTAGTTTTAATTTTTCCGAAATTAAAAATATAAGGAAGTGTTAAGTCTACTGAGGCGTCAAAATTTTCGTTTGGGGTTAATTTTGTACCTTGCAAAGTTTCTAATTTTTGTTGGGTAATAATTGTATCAAAATATGGTAACAGTTTCCATTTATTATCGCCTTCACCTTTGAAAAAATCAAATTGGAACCAATTATTGGAGCTTGCAGAAAGAATAGGTAAGTTTAAATTGTAAATTTCTGGTTTAATAATTTCGTCTAAGCACACAATTTTAGAAATGACAGTTCGGGAATTATTCGCAAAATTAAGGCTTTCGTTTATAATAACAATTTCGTTAGGTGTGGATTTAGAATAATCAATAAAGCTACAGTATTCAATAGATCCTGGGTAAGAGTTTGTATTATCACATTCATCAACTACAAAAAACAATTTAGCGCAATTATCATCATTAAACTTGGAGAGTAAACTTGTCAAATCAAGTCCTACTTCAATTATTTTATCTTCTTCCGAGTTTCCGCCTTGCATATAAAGAGGTCCACCTTGGTAGTTAAAGATGGGAAAATCAGCTAAGTATTCCCAGGTATCCTCTTCAATATTTTTAGTAATTCCTACGCTAATTTTTATTCTTTCACGAAGGACATGTTTAATTCTAAATTTTACGGTAAATTTTGGTTTATAGTCAAATTTAGGGATAATCACATGAACTAAATTATTTAAGATTCCTCCTTGTCGATATCTATCAGCCATAGCTTTATAAGTAATCCACATATACCCCTCGCCTTGCCAATTTGGACCGTTTGCTTCAGCCAATTTGAATCCGCCTTTTTCCCAGTCGTGAACATCTACAATTCCGTCTCCATTAATATCAATATTATTAGTAAATTTTCCGTCTCCATTATAATCAAAACAGATATTATCATCAAAACCAACAATAGTACGAGCGTGCAAAGCGTTATCTCCACAAATTACCATAGCATAATCGCCTTGATGAGCACTACCTTTTGGTAAATGAGTTGAGCCATTATCGGCAATATTAGCCATAAAAGTAGCTGTGCCACCATATTCACCTCCGCCATGATTATATACCCAAGCTTTTAAAGCTGTAATTCCATCAGCAGAATTTACACGAATACCAAAATAATCATCAATTTTGTTATGCATAGCCGAATAATACGAATCATAAGAGTTCATCCATTTAGAAACGTTTATCAAAGTATCATAAATACATTCTCCATATTTTGGCATTCCAAATTTTTTCAATATTTCCATTGTGGATATATAATGCTCACCATACCAACCAAATCCGCCATTTCCAAAATTAAAAGGAAAATAAATAGAATAACAATTAAATGGGTTTTTAGAATTTATTTTATTTTTTGAGTTATATTCATAACTAAACATATAATAAGATGCAGCAACTTGATTGCAAACCCAATCCTTTTGCTTAAACAAATTAGGCCAATAAGGGCTACCACTTAAGTCGAATGAGTTTGGCAAAGTTTTATTATAAAACTCTATATCAGATTTTTCAAGGGTAAGTTCATTATTGAGAATTTTAAATTTATTAATTTGTCCTAAGCAAATTAAGCTTAGCATTACTAATAATATTGAAAAAAATATCTTCATATAATTTATGCAAGTTACAAAGTTTTTGTTAGAAATTTCATAATTTTGCAAATATTTTTAAAAATAATTGTGTCATTTAAATTAATATCCGATTACGACCCGACCGGCGACCAACCATCAGCAATAAAAGAGCTTTCTGATGGCTTAAAACAGGGATTAAAACATCAAACCTTATTAGGAGTTACTGGTAGTGGTAAGACGTTTACTATCGCAAATGTTATTGCCAATATTGATCGTCCTGTTTTAGTTTTAAGCCACAATAAAACACTAGCTGCGCAATTATATTCAGAGTTTAAAGAGTTTTTTCCTAAAAATGCTGTTGAATACTTTGTTTCGTATTATGATTATTATCAACCAGAGGCTTACATGCCAATTACAGACACCTATATTGAAAAAGATTTGTCGATAAACGATGAAATAGAAAAGCTCAGGCTTAGTACTTCTTCTGCTTTACTTTCGGGTAGGCGTGATGTAATTGTAGTAAGTTCTGTTTCGTGCATTTATGGTATAGGTAATCCAGATGATTTTCATGCCAATACCTTAGAAATTAAGCTTGGCAAGAAATATGGCCGTGATACACTTCTAAGGCATTTAGTTGATTCTCTGTATTTTAGGTCAGATATAGATTTTAAAAGAGGAAGTTTTAAGGTAAAGGGCGATACTGTTGATGTTTTTTTGGCGTATCACGACATAGCGATGAGAATAATTTTTTGGGACGAAGAAATTGAAGAAATTTATTCATTTCACCCTTATACAGGCGAGAAAATTGAAAATTTAGAAACTGCCAAAATATATCCTGCAAATATTTTTGTTACAACAAAAGAAAGAATAAAGGAAGCCATAATTCAAATTCAAGACGACATGATGGCACAAGTGGAATATTTTAAATCTATTGGTAAAACTTTGGAGGCAAAACGTTTAAAGGAAAGAGTGAATTATGATATTGAAATGATTAGAGAGTTGGGGCATTGCAGTGGGATTGAAAATTATTCTCGATATTTTGACGGCAGAAAGCCTGGTACTCGTCCCTTTTGCCTTATTGATTATTTTCCTAAAAATTTCATTACCATAATAGATGAAAGTCATGTAACTATCCCACAAATTGGAGCAATGTACGGTGGCGACAGATCGAGGAAAGAAAATTTAGTAAATTATGGATTTAGGCTTCCAGCAGCTATTGATAATAGACCTTTAAAATTTTCAGAGTTTGAGTCTTTAATGAATCAAACTATTTACGTTAGTGCAACGCCAGCCAACTATGAATTAGAAAAATCAGAGGGCGTGATTGTAGAGCAAGTAATACGTCCAACAGGTTTATTGGATCCAGTAATTGAAGTGAGAAGCTCATTAAATCAAATTGATAATTTAATGAACGAAATAAATTTACGAATTGATAATAATGAAAGAACTTTAGTTACTACCCTTACAAAGAGAATGGCAGAAGAATTGAATAAATATTTTTTAAGATTTAACTTAAAATGTAGATATATTCATTCAGAAGTTGAAACTATAGAAAGAGTTGAGATATTATCGGAATTGCGTTCTGGAAAAATTGACATATTAATAGGTGTAAATTTATTAAGAGAAGGTTTAGATTTACCAGAGGTTTCATTAGTAGCAATTATAGACGCCGACAAAGAGGGTTTTTTACGTTCGGAAAGATCTTTAACACAAACTGCAGGTAGAGCAGCCAGACATTTGAACGGCAAGGTTATTATGTATGCCGATAAAATAACGAGGTCGATGCAAAAAACGATAGATGAAACAAATAGAAGAAGGGAAAAACAATTAAAATATAACGAAGAAAACAATATTGTTCCGACACAAATAATAAAAGCTCAAAGAGAAATCATTGGTAAAAAAGCTGAATACTATTCTCCTGATGAAATCAAGGATATAGAGAAATTAATGGTTGCTGATCCAGTAATAAAATATATGTCGGTAAAAGATTTAGAGAAAGCAATTAAAAATACAAAAAAAGAGATGGAAATCGCTGCCTCCAAGTTAGATTTTGTTGAAGCTGCAAGGTTAAGAGACGAAATGTACGTTTACGAAAAGCTTTTAAAAGAAAGAAGTAATTTATAATAAAATCTATTCAGTCGCTTTTTTGTCATGGTTTTTGTTTTGCTACGCCACAAAAACACACGCCAAAACCCAGTGTAATTTACGAAAATTATTTAGAAACTTTCTATATTACTGTTTAGTTGTATAAAACATAAAAAATCAGGTTTTAAGCTAATATTTAATATTAATTTAGCAACTCAATAAAAACTAAATTATTAGTCATAAAAAATATTTAATAAAACGAATATGGCAAGAGTAAAAAAATTTATTACATGTGATGGAAACCATGCAGCTGCACACGTAGCGTATATGTTTAGTGATATGGCTTGTATTTATCCTATTACTCCATCATCAAACATGGCAGAAAACGTTGACGAATGGGCTGCTCATGGTAGAAAAAACATTTTTGGTCAAACTGTTAAAGTAGAAGAAATGCAATCTGAAGCCGGTGCTGCAGGAGCAGTACACGGATCCTTACAAGCAGGAGCTTTAACAACAACTTATACAGCCTCACAAGGTTTATTGTTGATGATACCAAATATGTATAAAATGTCGGGGGAATTATTACCTGCAGTTTTTCATGTTAGTGCAAGAAGTTTAGCTGCACAAGCACTTTCTATTTTTGGAGACCATAGCGATGTTATGAGTACCAGACAAACAGGATTTGCAATGCTTGCAACAGGCTCAGTACAACAAATAATGGACTTAGCTCCTATTGCTCACTTAGCAGCTATTAAAAGTAGAGTACCATTTATGCACTTCTTCGATGGTTTTAGAACTTCTCACGAAATTCAAAAAGTTGAGTATTTCGACAACGAAGAAATGGCAACACTTCTTGATTGGGACGCCGTAGATAAATTCAGAAAATCGGCTTTAAATCCAGAAAATCCCGTTACAAAAGGTACTGCACAAAATCCTGATATTTATTTCCAATCACGCGAAGCTGCTAACAAGTTCTACGAAAATATTCCAGACCTTGTGGAGGAATATATGCAGAAAATTACAAACCTTACAGGTAGAGAATATCACCCATTTACATATCACGGAGCTGCTGACGCCGAAAATATCATCGTGGCAATGGGTTCTATTACAGATGTTCTTATCGAAGTCGTTAATTATTTAAATGACTTAGGACAAAAAGTTGGTGTCGTTTCTGTTCATCTTTACAGACCTTTCTCTGAAAAATACTTCATGAAAGTTCTTCCAAAAACAGTAAAAAGAATTGCAGTGCTTGACAGAACAAAAGAAATTGGTGCAAACGGAGAACCTCTATTCTTAGACGTAAAAGAAATGTTCTATAATAAAGATAACAGACCAATGATTATCGGCGGAAGATACGGACTTTCTTCTAAAGACACTACTCCTGCAATGATGATTTCTGTTTTCGAAAACCTTGCTTCGGCTCAACCTAAAGACAGATTTACTGTTGGTATTGTTGATGATGTTACTCACTTATCATTACCACCAAAAGAAAACATTTCAATTCTTTGTAAAGGCACTTTCGAAGGAAAATTTTACGGATTAGGTTCTGACGGTACTGTAGGAGCTAATAAAAATTCCATTAAAATAATTGGAGATACTACCGATAAATATTGTCAAGCTTATTTTGCTTACGACTCTAAAAAATCTGGTGGTTTTACTGCTTCTCACTTACGATTTGGAGACAAACAAATTAGAGCTCCTTATTTAGTTACAACTCCTGATTTTGTTGCATGCCACGTCCCAAAATATGTTGAACTTTATGATATTTTACACGGAATTAAGCCTAATGGTAGCTTCTTGTTAAACTCTCTTCATGATGTAGAAGAGACTAAAAAGAACTTGCCTGATCACATGAAAAAAGTTTTAGCAGAAAAAAATATTAAATTTTATATTATTAATGCAACTCAAATTGCCGAAGAAATTGGTCTTGGCAATAGGACAAACACTATTTTACAATCGGCTTTCTTTAAAATTGCAAACGTAATTCCTTACGATAAAGCAGTAAAACAAATGAAAGAAATGATTGTAAAATCTTACGGCTTAAAAGGAGATAAAATAGTTCAGATGAACTATAAAGCTGTTGACGCAGGCGATGCTGTTATTCAAGTTAATGTGCCTGCGGAATGGGCAAATATTAAAACTAATGGTTTTGTTTTCAAAAGAGAAAAAGAAGTTCCAGAGTTTATATCAAAAGTTGCAGACGTAATTAATTCACAAAAAGGAGATACCCTTCCAGTTTCTACCTTTAATGGACGAGAAAATGGTTGTTTCCCTGCTGGTACTACAAAATACGAAAAACGCGGTGTAGCGGTAAACGTGCCTGAATGGATAGCTGAAAATTGTATACAATGTAATCAATGCTCTTATGTTTGTCCTCATGCTGCTATCCGTCCTTTCTTACTAACAGACGAAGAAGCAAATAATGCTCCAGCAGGAACAAAAACTATTCAAGGCATTGGTGGAACAAAAGAATATAAATTTAAAATTCAAGTTAGTGTTTTAGACTGTACAGGTTGCGGTAATTGTGCCGATATATGTCCTGCAAAAACAAAAGCCTTAGAAATGAAGCCATTAGAAACTCAACTTCACGAAGTAGAGCGTTGGGAATACATGGACGAAGTTGTTGGCTACAAAGAAGATGTTGTCGATAAACATAAAACTTTTAAAAACTCACAATTTGCTCAGCCACTATTTGAGTTCTCCGGTGCTTGTGCCGGCTGTGGCGAAACTCCTTATATCAAATTAATCACTCAATTATTCGGTGAAAGAATGATAGTAGCCAACGCAACAGGTTGTTCTTCAATTTATGGTGGCTCGGCTCCTGCTACACCTTATTGTAAAAATTATAAATCTGGAAGAGGTCCAGCGTGGGCTAATTCTTTATTCGAAGATAATGCTGAGTATGGTTTCGGAATGGCGTCTGCAATTGAAAAATTAAGAGAAAAAATTGCAATGCTTTTAAAAGAAGCTAAATGGACAGGCGAAGCTGCAGAGGCTGCTAAAGAATGGTTAGATAATATGAATAATGCAGAAGCATCAGAAAAAGCATCCGACAGATTAATTTCTGCTATCGAAAATCTTAAAGACCCAATAGCTAAAGAAGTAATGGACAAAAAACAGTATCTAGTGAAAAAATCTGTTTGGATATTTGGCGGAGACGGCTGGGCTTACGATATCGGCTTTGGTGGTTTAGACCATGTTATCGCTTCAGGTAAAGATGTTAATATTCTTGTTATGGATACTGAAGTTTATTCAAATACAGGTGGACAAGCCTCTAAAGCAACTCCGGCAGCTGCTATCGCAAAATTTGCCGCTTCGGGAATGAAAACTCGTAAAAAAGACTTAGGTGCAATTGCTATGACTTATGGTTATGTTTATGTCGCTCAAGTTGCATTAGGTGCAAGTAATAATCAATATTACAAAGCAATTAAAGAAGCAGAAGCATATCCAGGACCTTCACTAATTATTGCTTATGCTCCTTGTATTAACCACGGACTAAAAGCAGGAATGGGCAAGAGCCAAGAAGAAGAAAAACGTGCTGTTGAATGTGGATACTGGGCTAATTGGAGATTTAACCCTATGCTGGAAGCTGAAGGTAAAAATCCTTTCGAACTTGACAGCAAAGAACCAGACTGGTCTAAATTCCAAGAATTCCTTGATGGTGAAGTACGTTACAACTCTTTAAAACAATTATTCCCAGAAACTGCTGAAGCTTTATTGCAAGAAGCTGAAAAAAATGCTAAATGGAGATATAATTATTACAAACGCTTAGCAGGAAAATAATATTAACATAAATGAAAAAAAGAGGCTGTTTTAAATAGTCTCTTTTTTTTTTCGCTTTGCAAAACCCAAAAAATGGAGAATGAAAAATGGAGAATGGAGAAAATGTATAATAAATTTTGCATAGTAGATACGCAATAAATTGCGTATCTACTATTGCAAATTTCCATTTTTGATTTTTGTTAAAAATTCCACCTTGTCCGTAGAACAATATATGATTAACCGTAGGCGACAGCCTGCGGTGAATTGTCCCCACCACCTCTCTGCCCGTAGGGCAGCACATTTCAGTTATACGTATTTTTCCTAAAAATGTTTTATTTTTTTCGAGAAATTAGTTCAACTTTTAAAAGTAGAACCAATTTATTTAAAAATTTTAAAAAACTTATGAAATTTTATAGTAAAATAATTGTATTATATTTGTAAAAAACTTTTGAGAATGGAGAATGAAAAGTGGAAAGTTGAAAGTTGAAAGTTAAAAGTTGAAAGGACAATGGAGAATAATTAATAGCATGAAAGAAAATGTATCAAAAAATAAAAGTTTTGC
>CAYRQZ010000090.1:0-8928 GCA_964426585.1 uncultured Bacteroidales bacterium
TTCCTGCCCCCGTAGGGCAGCACATTTTGATTATACGTATTTTTCTCAATAATGTTTCATTTTTTCCGAGAAATTAGTTCGACTTTTAAAAGTCGAACTAATTTGTTTGATTTTCGCAACTACAAATTTGGTAGCAAGGTGAAGATTGGAAAAAGCAAACATTTTGTCCCTACGGGACAATTATGGTGGTGATAGGCGTGATTTTTTACCGATATTTAATCCCTAACGGGATTAAAAAAATCGTGCCGTTAGGTACGCAATATCGGTAAACAGAAGAAAATAAAGAAAAACATTGTGCCGTAGGTACAAAATATAAAACAATGAAAAATGGAGAATTCAAAATGAAATAAATCATAAATTTCAAATATATTGCACCTTGTCCCTAGGACAAAATATGATTCACCGTAGGCGCAGCCTGCGGTGAATTATCCCCTCCATCTTCCTGCCCGTAGGGCAGAACATAATAAAAATTTAATCAAAAACATTAAAATTATTTTTAATACTATTCCAATCATTAGGTATGTTGGCTGAAAGCCAACAAATACCATAGCCTAAGGCAACGCCTTAGGCTAATAAATCATAATTCCATTGGCGGGCTGTAAGCCCAATATAAAATTTTGAAATAATATTATCATTGCGTATATACAGCAATGTTTTACAATTGCAGGTTGTAGAAGCATACCTGCGTGTATGCCCCTACAATTTGCAAATGTATGCCGGGAGTTGTGTGTCGGCAAAAGCACCAAAGATGTGTAATAAAATTAAAAATGGTTAATGGTTAATTGTTAATGGTCAACCCGTGGTTTATTCATAAATGAATCTATAATTTTCGCAAAAATTTTAAAAATAAATCTATTAACTTTGCAGAATGAAAAATAAATTTGAAATTGGAAATAAAGGAATATTTTTTTCTAGCTTAATTTTATCAGCAATTTTACTCACAATACCACATTTAAAACTAGAAAGTCCAATTTTATTAAGCAAAAGGTTTTTCCCGGGTTTTGCTTGGATTCAAATTAGTGTCATGTCGATTTTTGGCGGAATAATTGCTCTGAAAATGGCAGACATAAAGAAAATAAGCAATTGGCGCACTGCAACTTGGTCAATTTTTACTCTTGTATTCTTTGCCCAGCTGGGTTTAGGACTTTTAGGCTATGAAAAATTCTTAATGACAGGAAAATTACATTTACCAATTCCCGCTGTAATTCTTGGAGGTGCTGTATATAGATTAGAAATTGGTTTTATGCCAATACTTTTTTTATCAACAATTTTAATTACAGGACCTGCCTGGTGTAGCCAACTTTGCTATTTTGGCTCTTTAGAAAACCTAAGTTCGCGAATTAAAAAACCTAAAACAAGACTTAAAGTTCCTAATCTCAAAATTTATAGAACTATAACGCTTTCAATTTTCATTATACTTGTCCTAATCCTTAGGTTTTTAAATATTGATATTAAAACAACTACAATTATTGCAGGAATTTTTGGAATACTAGGTTTAATAATTATACTTTTTATTTCGCCCTTTTCGGGAAAAATGCTCCATTGCATTTACTGGTGCCCAATAGGTAGCGTTTTAAATTATGCACAAAAAATCAATCCATTCAAAATGTATATAGACGAAAACTGCATAAACTGTATGAAATGTACTTTAACATGTAAATACCAAGCAATGGAAAAAACCGATTTAAAAAAACACAAACCTGGTTTTACCTGTACTATGTGCGGAGACTGTGTCGAAGTTTGCCCAACTAATTCCATAAAATATAAATTATGGAGATTTTCATCAGAAAATTCTAGAAAAATTTACATAATTATTATTTCGGCGGTGTATATTGTTTTCCTAAATATGGCAAGGATATAAGTACATTTTAAAGACACAAAATAAACAAAAACACTTCTACCATTTCTTCCGAAAAAAGCGAAACTTATTCTTTTATGAGTTAAAAAAGAACAAATAATGCCTAATTAAATTAGTCTTCCGATTATGCCCTAATTTGTGTACAAAAGTTTTATCTTTGCGAAAACTAATATCCTTATGATTAAAGAAATTTTTGAACACCGCAGTATTAGGAAATATTTAGAAAAGCCTATTCCGCAAGAAGTAATGGATTCTGTTTTGCAAGCTGCCA
The DNA here is from genome assembly GCA_964426585.1 of uncultured Bacteroidales bacterium. Classification (GTDB taxonomy): domain Bacteria; phylum Bacteroidota; class Bacteroidia; order Bacteroidales; family ML635J-15; genus Bact-19. The sequence goes on from CAYRQZ010000090.1 coordinate 2,130, forward strand.
TAAGAGCCTCAAACACAGGCAATATGCAAATTTATAGTATTGTCGTAAGCACAAAAAAATCGATAAAAGAAGCCTTAGCTCCTGCTCATTTTAACCAAGCTATGTTGACACAAGCACCAGCAGTTTTAACATTTTGTGCTGATTTTAACCGATTTCAAAAATGGTGCGAACAAAGAAATACTTCTTATTCTTACGATAATATTTTAGCTTTTTTGACCGCAGCAATAGATGCTATAATTGCTGCACAAAATGCCTGCATCGAAGCCGAAGCTCATGGATTAGGAATTTGTTATCTCGGAACTGCTATTTATAATCCTGATAAAATAATTTCTGTCTTAAATCTTCCAAAAGGTGTTGTGCCAATTACTGCTATCACAATGGGCTACCCAGCCGAAAAACCACCATTAACAGATAGGCTTCCCACTCAAGCTGTCGTGCATTACGAAACATACAAAGATTTTGACGCTAATGATATAGACGAAATTTATGCCGAAAAAGAAAATAGAGAAGACAATAAATTTTTTACAAAAGAAAATAATAAGGAAACATTAGCACAAGTTTTTACCGAAGTAAGATACAAGCAATCCGACTTTGAACATTTTTCAAAAATCCTTATCGACACTTTAAAAACACAAGGCTTTTTAAAATAAAATTAGCTAGCCTCTCTCGGCAATTTCAGCTAATCTATTTCTATTATTAATAATAATATCTTTTCCTTTAAGTTCTATAATTTTTTCTTGTTCAAATTCTTTCAAAATTTTTATAGCACTTTCTGTCGAAACCGAGGCAAACTCGGCTAACTCTTGGCGTGTTAATAATTTAAAAATATTTTCTTTTTCAAATTCAGCAGAAGATAAATACAATAACGTAGAAGCAAGTTTGCCAGGCATTTGCTTATATGACACATTACGAATAATTTCGAATAGGCGAGCTTCGTTTCTACAATTTCGTGAAGTAATACGCATAGCAAAGTCGGTATTTTCTTCTAACAAATTTTTTAAGGCGTCTTTATCAATCATACAAATTGTCGAATTACGAAGAGCCGTAGCCGTATAAGAGTAATTTGAATCACCAAACACAGCCGAAAATGCTAAAAATTCTCCCGAGCCCGCTAATCTAATATTCATTTGTTTGTCAAATCCAGTTTGTATCGATATTTTTACTAAACCATCGTTAATAAAAATCACATGGGCAGCAAAAGCTCCTTGTTTAAATATTTGTTCGTTTTTAGAATACTCTAATTGGGTTTTTTTATCGCGAATAAACTCCAACTCTTCAGGATAAAGCACAGTAAAACAGTTTGCTGCATCTTCTATCGAATAATTTTTCTTGCCACTCATATTCATGTTTTTAACGAACAAAATTACAAAAAACTATTATTTGACACAAATAAAACTGTTTTCATTCAAGTTTTGTTATGAGAAATTACAAGCCAATTTTAACAAACATTAAACAAATTGACTGTTTATTTGCAAAACGAATTTAATAACATTTAAAAAAAGAATTATTATGAAGTATTTACAAACAAATTTATTAGAGATTAGCACAGAGGAGCAACTAAAACAGATGATGAAAGATAACGAAAATTTAGTAGTAGTTTTAGGAAGAATGGGTCCTATGTGTATCCCTGTTTATGATATTTTAGAAGAAATTGAGGACGACTATCCTCATGTTAAATTTGCAGTTATGGGTTTTGATAATCCTGATGGTGGTATTATAAGAAATCACTCTGCTTGTCGTGGTTTTATGGGAATACCTTTTACAATGTATTATAAAAACGGTGAGGTCGTAAAAGCAACAACAAGTATTCAAAACTATCAACAAATAACTGATATTTTAAACACAAATTTTAAAAGCTAGGTTTTATTTATACATACCGGAGTTATATTAATTTAGGTATAACTTCGGTTTTTTAAATTTTTATTATGGAAAAAATTTATGATATAGCAATTATTGGCGGTGGTCCGGCTGGCATGACAGCAGCAATTTATAGCTCGCGGGCAAAACTCGAAACTGTAATATTGAACGAAGGTAGTTTCGGGGGACAAGTGGTTATGACAAACGAAGTAGCAAATTTTCCAGGAGTAGAGTTGACTAAAGGTTATGCTTTGTCAAATATTATGAAAAAACAAGCAAAAGACTTTGGTTCCAAGCTTGTTGGGAATATAAAAATAAAAAACTACGATATTAAAAATAAGATAAAAACTTTTGAACTCGAAGACGGTAGAATATTTAAAGCAAAAGCTGCAATTTTTGCAATCGGAGGACGCCCTCGAAGCATAAATGCTATCGGTGAAGAAAAATATAAAGGTGCTGGCGTTTCCTATTGTGCAACTTGCGATGGCGACTTTTTTACAAATAAAGAAGTTATTGTTGTCGGTGGTGGAAACTCTGCCCTCGAAGAAGCAGGCACGCTTACAAATTTTGCAAGCAAAGTTACTATAGTTCATCAATTTGACCATTTTCAAGCTTTCCCGGCAGTAGTTGAAGAAACAAAAGCAAATCCAAAAATTAATTTTATTATGGAGTCAAAAATTGTTGAACTAAAAGGAAATGAATCTTTAAAAACTGCTGTTATAGAAAATTTAAAAACTCACAAAAAAACCGAATTAAACGTTGACGGAGTTTTTATTTTTATCGGTTACATACCTAATACAGAACTGTTCGAAAATATTTTTATTCTAAACTCAAACAAAGAAATTATTGTTGACAGCGAAATGAAAACAAATATTCCTGGTGTATTCGCAGCCGGAGACGCAATAGCAAAAAAATACAGACAAATTACTACAGCAGTTGCTGATGGAACAATTGCTGCTCTAAGTGCAGCCGAATATATTAGAAATAATAAAGACGAGTTTTATGAAGAAAAAGAACTAAAACTTAATTATAATTGATTTTCATTATTATTGTTTGCCGATATTTTGTACGCCTCCTAAAGGCACAATGATGTGTCCTAAATAGGTTTGCACAAAAATGATAAAATTTACCAAATAAATCGACCAATACATAATAAACCACACGAATTTTAAAAACTGTAGAAAGTCTTTTTTATTTTTAAATTATTGATTTTTCCTTTAGCAAAATCAGCATTTCTTGCTGCATTTCTTTTGCTTTTTCTCCTGCGATAATGGCAAAATTTTCACTAGAATCGGCAAAAATAATAGCTCGAGACGAGTTTACTAAAAGACCGCAATTGTCGTTCATTCCATATTTAACAACTTGGGCTAAGCTACCACCTTGTGCACCAACTCCCGGAACCAAGAGAAAATGTTTAGGACAAATTTTACGCACATCTGTAAGCATTTCGGCGCGAGTAGCACCCACAACATACATCATATTTTCCGAACTAGCCCATTCTTGAGATTTTTCTAAAACTTTTTCAAATAATTTCTGATTATTCTGCAAAAAATATTGAAAATCATCAGCTCCTTTGTTGCTAGTTAAAGCCAAAAGTATTACCCATTTATTTTTATAGGTCAAAAACGGACTTACAGAGTCTTCGCCCATATAAGGAGCAACAGTTACGGCGTCAAAATTCATTTTTTCATAGAACGCTTTTGCATACAATTTTGAGGTATTACCAATATCTCCTCGTTTTGCATCTGCAATTATAAAAATTTCGGGATAATTTTCTCGGATATATTCAACAGTTTTTTCTAAACTTTGCCAACCCTCTAAGCCCAAACTCTCGTAAAATGCTAAATTTGGTTTATATGCGATAACATATTTTGCTGTTTCATCAATTATTTGTTTGTTAAACTCAAAAATTGGAAATTCGTAATTTAAAATATGTTTAGGCAATTTTTCGTAATCAGAATCAAGTCCTAAACATAAAAAACTTTGTTTTGCTTTAATTTGCTCAAATAATTCTTGATAATTCATATTCTTTTTTTGCAAAAATAGAATAAAATTTAGAATTACACACAAAGGAATTAATTTGAGGACAAATGAAGTAGGAAAATAAACTAAGCAAACAAAATTTATTTCACAGTAAAATTTAGAATAAAAACAAAAGCTTTTACTTCAAAGCCCCCCACAATACCTCAATTGGGTGAAAAGATTTTTTACCTGTACCGTCTTCAATTTGGCACCGGCAACTTGTGCCAACAGCTACTAGAATTGTGTTTTCATCAGTATTTCTAATTTCAGGAAATAATATCATCTCCCCAATTTTCATTGATAAATCATAATGTTCTTTTTCGTAACCAAAAGAACCAGCCATACCACAACAGCCACTTGGAATTTCTGTAACTTTGTAGTTTTTGGGGATAGATAAAATTTGTTTAGTGAATTTTGTTGTTATAAGTGATTTTTGTTGACAATGTCCATGAAATTTAATATTTGCAACATTTTCGGTAAAAGAATCTGAGCTAATATTCCCATTTTCATATTCTTGGGCAATGAACTCGTCAAATAAAAATGAATTTTTGGCAAGCTTTTGAGCTATTTCCTTATTTTCGGGCAAAGCCAAGTCTGGATATTCGTCTCTAAAACTTAAAATAGCTGATGGTTCTATTCCTATTAAAGGAGTTTCTGAGCTAATTATAGTTTTTAAAATTTCAATATTTTTGTTGGCAAGTTTTTTGGCACGTCTGATTAAACCTTTACTTAACCAAGTTCTGCCACTATAATTTATTGGAGCTATTTTTACTTTGTAACCTAATTTTTCAAAAAACAAAATGGCTTTAATACCTAAATCACTCTCTAAATATTTTGTAAATTCATCATTAAATAAATAAATAGTTTTTATTGGATTATAATTTTCTGTTTTTGGCATTTCCTTATAAAGTTTCTTAAAACCTATTTTATTCATCAAAGGAAAATTGCGTTTTTGATTAAATCCTATTATTCCTTTAAGTAATTTTGAGCTAAACTTATTTTTCAAAAACAAATTCATCAAGCTTGGAAAAGCAGAAAACATTTTATGAAAAACGGGTAAATAAGCGACCGCCATTGAACGCAGAGGAATACCTTCGACATCATAATAATGTTGTAAAAACTCCATTTTTAATTTTGCCACATCTACACCTGAGGGGCATTCAGATTTACAAGCCTTACAAAGTAAACATAAGTCTAAAACTTCGTATAATTCTTTTGATACAAAAGGCGTATCACTATTTGACTTGGTCAAGATCTCTCTCAAAATATTTGCTCTAGCACGCGTCGTATTTTTTTCATCTTTGGTTGCCTGAAAACTAGGACACATTGTTCCACCTATAATATATGACTTTCTACAATCGCCCGACCCATTACATTTTTCTGCACTCCTAATATATCCACCATTAGAAGAAAAATCGAAAAAAGTTTTGATTTCCTTTGTTTTTGCACCTGTTTCGTAGCGTAAAAAGCTATTCATCGGTGGCGTATCGACAATTTTATTAGGATTTAAAATATTTTTTGGGTCCCAAGTGTTTTTAATTTCTTTAAAAGTCTGATAAAGTTTTTCGCCCATCATAAAAGAAATAAACTCACCTCTCAAACGTCCATCGCCATGCTCACCACTTAAAGAACCTCGATATTTTTTCACTAATTTTGCAGTTTCAAAAGCAACTTCCCTAAAAAGTTCTACATGTTTTTTGTCTTTTAAATTTAAAACTGGACGCAAATGCAGTTCGCCTGTGGCAATATGAGCGTAATACACACAATTTAAACCAAGTCTTGCCATCAAAGCTTCAAAATCTTCCATATAATTTGGCAAATCTTCAGGTCTAACAGCTGTATCCTCAACAACAGGAACAGGTTTCGCGTCCCCAGGCATATTTGCTAAAACTCCTAATCCAGCTTTTCGCAATTCCCAAACTTTTGAAATATCGCTTCCATAAACCATAGGATAAGCATAAGCAATAGAATTTGCTTTTAATTCAGCTTCAAGCTGTTTAGCATGATTATTGATAGTTTCGATATCATTAGCAAACCATTCCACAATTAAAATTGCCGCTGGGTCGCCTTGAACAAAAAATCTATTTCTATTTTGTTGGATATTTTCTTTTGTTAAATCCAAAACTTTTTTATCCATCAATTCAACAGATACAGGCGAATGTTTTAAAGCGATCAAATTAGCTTGAAAAACTTCACGCAAACTATTTGTATGAACACACATTAATGCTTTTGTCTTGGGAGGCAATTCTACCAAATTTAACTTTACCGAAACCGTAAAAGCCAAAGTGCCTTCCGAACCTGCTAAAAGTTTAGAAATATTAAATTTATTTGTAGAATTTCCAAATATTTCACTGTCAGCAAGTAAATCTAAGGCATAACCAGTATTTCTCCTTTTTATTTCTTTAGCAGGGTATTGAGTTTCAATTTCATTTCTTATATCAGGATTGTTAAGCAAATCACGAAATTGACGATAAATTTCACCCTCTAAATTTTGTAAATTACATTTTTCAACAAACTCGGCTTTTGTAATTTCGCTAAAACAAACTTCGCTTCCATCGCTTAAAATACAATTCATTTCAAGAACATGGTCGCGAGTACTTCCATATATCAAAGAATGTGCTCCGCAAGAATTATTTCCAATCATTCCTCCAATCATACAACGATTAGAGGTAGAGGTTTCGGGACCAAAAAACAAATTATCTTTTGCTAAAATTTTATTTAACTCGTCTAAAACAACGCCGGGTTCAAGTTTTACCCACTTTTCAGAAGTATTTATTTCAATAATTTTATTAAAACTTCGCGAAATATCAACGACTATCCCATTGCCAACAACTTGTCCTGCTAAAGAAGTGCCAGCAGCTCGTGGAATAAGACTTAAATTATTATTACCAGCAAACTTAATTATTTCAATAATATCTTG
>CAYRQZ010000091.1:0-2031 GCA_964426585.1 uncultured Bacteroidales bacterium
AACAATTTCTTTGTTTTAAAAAAGTTTGATTGTAATTATGTAAGTAAGAAAATGGAATTATTTGACTATCTCCTTCTTGAGTTTGGAATTTTGAAAAATCTACAGTTCTGCCGTCTATTCTTGCAGGTGTACCGGTTTTCATTCTGTCGGAGGAGAATCCTAATGAGCTTAAGCATTCGGTAAGACCATAAGAAGCTGGTTCTGAAATTCGCCCACCTTTGAGTTGAGTATGCCCAATGTGCATTAAACCATTTAAAAATGTTCCAGCAGTGAGAATAACTGATTTCGCTTTAAAAGTAATACCTAATTCTGTTTTAACTCCTGTTACTTTGTTGTTTTCAACTATTATTTCATTAACAGAGTCTTGCCAAAAATCAAGAGCTGTAATTTTTTCTAAAATATTTCGCCATTCAGCACTAAAAACCATTCTATCACATTGAGCACGTGGGCTCCACATTGCTGGTCCTTTGGACATGTTCAACATGCGAAATTGAATCATCGATTTATCTGTAACTATTCCTGAATAACCTCCGAGTGCATCAATCTCTTTGATAATTTGCCCTTTTGCAACACCACCCATAGCTGGATTGCACGACATTTGAGCAATTTTGTTCATGTCTATAGTTATGAGGAGTGTTTTGCTTCCTAAATTTGCAGCTGCAGCTGCAGCTTCACAACCAGCATGACCAGCCCCAACTACAATAACATCGTATTTTTCAGTCATTTGTAATAATTTTTACAAAATTAAAGAAATTTTATTTGAAATAACTAAAATTATTAAATTTTGTTAAAGCTGTGCTGTCTAGCGCTTAGAAAAGTACTAAAATAATACTGTGTTTGTTTTAATTCTTTTTGCTGTTTGTCGGTAAATGCAAGTAGTTTATAAGATAATTATTATTTTTTCTTTTAAATTAATTTTCTATACCTAATTCTTTTTGGTTCTAGGTCTCCTAATCTTTTCTTTTTATTTTCTTCATATTCTGAATAAGAACCTTCAAAGAAAACAACTTGTGAATCACCTTCGAATGCAATTATATGTGTAGCTATTCTATCTAAAAACCATCTGTCGTGGGTAATGATAACAGCACAACCTGCAAAGTTTTCTAAACCTTCTTCTAGGGCTCTTAAAGTATTTATATCTATGTCATTAGTAGGCTCATCTAAAAGTAATACATTAGATTCAGATTTTAAAGTTAGAGCTAAGTGTAACCTATTTCTTTCTCCTCCGGATAATACTTTACATTTTTTTTCTTGGTCTGCGCCACTAAAATTAAATCTTCCTACATAGGCTCTTGCATTAATCTGTTTATTAGCTACTGTAATATATTCCGAATCACCTGAAATTACTTGGTACACTGATTTCTCGGGGTCAATTTCAGTATGAGTTTGGTCAACATAACCGATTTTAACAGTTTCACCAATTTCAAAACTACCAGAATCTGCTTGTAAATGATTCATCATCATTCTAAACAGCGTTGTTTTACCTGCGCCATTGGGTCCAATAATTCCAACTATTCCAGCTGGTGGCAATGAAAAATTAAAATTTTCAAATAAAAGTTTATTGTCGAACGATTTAGATATATTTTTTGCAAGTAATACTTTATCTCCTAAACGTGGTCCATTTGGAATAAATATTTCTAATTTTTCTTCTTTTTGTTTAGTATCTTCGTTAAGTAACTTATCATAAGCAGATAATCTAGCTTTTGATTTTGCCTGTCTTGCCTTAGGTGTCATTTTTACCCATTCTAGTTCTCTTTCTAGGGTTTTACGTCTTTTAGATTCTTGTTTTTCTTCTAAGGCAAGTCGAGTAGTTTTTTGTTCTAACCATGATGAATAATTGCCTTTCCAAGGTATTCCTTCACCTCTATCTAATTCTAAAATCCAGCCGGCAACATTGTCTAAAAAATATCTGTCGTGAGTAACAGCAATTACAGTTCCTTTATATTGCTGCAAATGCTGTTCTAACCATTGCACCGATTCGGCATCTAAATGATTTGTAGGTTCATCTAATAATAATACGTCTGGTTCTCT
>CAYRQZ010000091.1:2131-4574 GCA_964426585.1 uncultured Bacteroidales bacterium
TTAAGCAGAGTTGATTTTCCTGAGCCATTAAGACCAATAATTCCAATTTTTGCACCGTAAAAGAAAGATAGGTAAATGTCTTTTAAAATTTGCCTTTGAGGCGGAATTTTTTTACTCACTTTAACCATCGAAAAGATGATTTTATTATCTTCACTCATATAATTTGTTATTATTTTTTACAAATTTAGTTAAAATTTTATGATTATTACAATACTATTTTGTTTTGTTTATAGTTTTACTTTAAAAAAATATTCTAACACTCATTAAACCAAAATATTACATATTAATTATTATTTTTTCGTGTTATATTTTGTTGGATAATATTAATTAAATGTTGGCGATTTATTGGCTTAGGGATATAATCATCAAATCCTTGATTAAGTAAATTTTCTGCTTCTTTCTTTTGAGCATAAGCTGTGCAAGCGATAATTGGAACTTTTGTATTAAGATTTTTAATTTCTAATAAAGTTTCAATTCCATTTAAACCTTGAAGTTTGATGTCCATTAGAACTAAATCAATTTTCACAATATTATTACGGAATATTTCTATTGCTTCTAATCCTGTGGTTGCTCTTAAAAGATTAGATCCTAATTTTGATAAAATTGCTTTAAGTAATAGGAAATTAATTTCTTCGTCTTCGACAATTAGGATATTTAATTTTGAAAAATCGATTATAAGCTTAGAATTTTTTGAATTATTGTCTAAATCTTCTGTTGTTGAGCTAATAATTGGTAACTTTAGACTAAATATTGATCCATTTTTAATGTTTGAATTAACTTCAATTTCTGCACATACTGCTTTTGCGTATGCTTTTGCAATAGAAAGACCTAATCCGTTACCTTCAAGTTTATTATCATCATTGTTTTTTATTTGTTTAAATCTTTCAAAAATTAATTTGTGATTCGAGGATTCTATTCCTATTCCCGTATCGGCAACGTATATACGAATATTTTCATTTTCCGATTTATATCCGAGTTTCACAGAACCGAAGTTTGTAAATTTTATTGCATTATCTAATAAAATGGTTAATATTTGTTTTAGTTTAGTTTTATCGGTATGTACTTTAATATTATTTTCACTATGTTTAAGTACAACGAATTCTAAATTTTTTTCTTCGGCTTTTGGCCTAAAATATTGATTTAGTTCATCAATTATTTCTGCTAAATTGAACCATCGCTTTTCGACTTTAATTTGTTTATTATCTATTTGAGAAATATCGAGCAAGCCGTTAATTATTGTCATTAAATTATTTGCTGAATTATTTATAAAGTTAACGTGATTTTGTACTTCTTGATTGTTTTTTTCATTTAAGGCAAGAATTTTTGAACTCTCAATTAAAGTATTGACATAAGTTTTCACTTCCTTGCTTAAATTAGCTAAGAATATTGATTTAAGTTTATCGCTTTCTTCAATTTTTTCTTTTGCTTTTATTAATTCAGATTCAATAATTTTTCGTTCAGTAATGTCTCTGCCAACACCAACAATTTCGACAAGCCGACCTTTTGGGTTTAGAATAGCTTTATTACTCCACGCAAACCATCTTAATCCATTGTTGGTCATAATTTTATGTTCGTAATAGCTTGAATGTGTAGATGTTTTTAATGATATAAAAGACTTTGTAACTGCTTCGCGGTCTTCTGGAAACAAAAATTCTATAAAATTTTCGCCTAAAAATATATTATTATCATCTTGTCTGAATGCTTTATAAAAAGTGTTACTTAAATACGTGAATCTTCCGTTTAAGTCGAGTTTAATAATTATTTCATTTTGATTTTCGACAAGGATTCTGTATTTTTCTTCGCTAGCTTTAAGGTTTATTTCAATATTTTTTCTATCAGTTATATCAAAAATTACGCCTTCAATGAATTCAAATTTATTTCTTTTAATTAGCCTTCCTTTTTCCCAAACATGTTTAATAGTTCCTGTTTTTGTGATAATTTTGTATTCTAAAATAAAATTTTTATCTTTAGTAATGCTTTTTGTTATAGTGTTCCAAACATTTTCTATATCGTCTGGGTGAATAATTTCGTTATAAGTTTTGTTTTTATTCTTAATAAAATCTTTAATGTTATAGCCTGTAAGAGTTTTAAATTCCCTAGATAAAAATAACATTGTCCAATCTTTATCATAAAGACATCTATAGGCTACGCCAGGGATATTATCTAAAAGTAAACGTAATTTTTCCTTGCTTTCGTATAAATTAGTTTCTATTGTTTTTAAATGCGAAATATTTGTAGCAACGTGAATTATTTTTATTAAATTATTGTTTCTATCAAATATTGGAGTACAAGAGACAATAAAATTTTTATTAACAATTTCACTTTCAACCAATGCTGTAAAGGGTTTTTTAGTAGTTTTCATTTCATGGCTAGGACAAAATTTGGGTTTATTTTTTGTCCCATGAAATATTTCGCAACATTTTTTTCCAATAATATCTGCTTT
>CAYRQZ010000091.1:4674-8367 GCA_964426585.1 uncultured Bacteroidales bacterium
GCCATTATAATGTAAATCATAACAAAATTTATCTTTAATTTCTTCGAGTTTTGTTTTAAAAATTACATTGGCGAAATTATTCAGATACAAAATTTTCTTTTGTCCGTCTAATATTACTATTGGGTCGCTTATATTTTCAAAAAAATTAGAACAAGCAATATTTTCAGTAAATAATTCTCTGTAATTTATTACTTTAAGTAAGTTTAAAATATAAATATCAACTTTTTCAACTGAGGTAATTTTTTGAAAATCTATATCATAAATTTCGCCACTTTTTTGGATTAAAACAGCCTTATTGTCTTTATCAAACCAAATAAAAATATCACGAATGTAATGATTTTTTATTTTTAATAATGAGTAATTAAATTGTTTCTCGAAAACATCATTAATATAAATAATGTTTTCATCTTTATCGCTAACAATAATAGGCTTTTTACTAATATTATTTAGTTCTGAAATTAGTCCGCCAACAGTGTTTATTAATGTCATGCTTAATAATTTTGATAATTTAATTTTTTTTGAAAATAATAAAAAATAATTTTAATTCTAAATATTTGCCTAATAGTCTAAATTAACAAATTTTTTTGTGATATATCTAACTGGGTACCACGCTGCTAAAATGCCGATAATTAAAACTGTAATAAAAACCCAAATAAAATCCATAGTTTGCATAACAACAGGATAATTTTCGATTATAAAAGAGCCTTCATTTCCTAATTTTATAAGTCCAAATCTAATTTGTAATTGGCATATTATTGCCCCGATTATAATTCCAATTATTGCACCAACAAAACTTATAAATAATCCTTCTAAGAAAAATATATTACGGATTATTTTATTTTCGGCACCAAGGCTTTTAAGAATTTGAATATCATTTTCTTTTTCAATTATTAACATGGTAAGCGAACCAATAATATTGAAAGAAGCGATTAAAAGAATGAAAACTAGAATCATAAATATTGCCCATTTTTCTGATTGCATAATTTTAAATGCGTAATCATGTTGCATATTTCTGTCTTTAACATCAAAATCATTTCCAAAATTATCTTGAAGAATTTTTTGACTTTGTTTTAAATTTGCATTTTTCTTTAATTTAATTTCTATTGCACTTATTTGGTTTTTGTATTCTAATAATTCTTGCACAATTTTTAAAGGTAAGATATAATATTTTGTATCGTATTCTTGTTGAATAGCAAAAATACCTGCATTATAAACTAAGGCTTGATTTATATTGTCTGAGGCGTCAATATAACTGCCACTAATTTTTTTTGTACGGCTAGGTATATAAACTTTTAGTGGATATGAAAAATCGACATTCAAATCAAGGTTATAGGCTATTCCTTGTCCGGCTATGCCACAAATTGCAGATTCATAGCTTAACATATAATCGCCTTTCACAATCATTGTGTCTAAACCTGTTACGTTTATATAATTTTTGTCTACTCCTTTAATTGTTGCGACGATTTGTTTTTCGTTATACACGAGCATTGCGTTTTCTTCCAAAGTAAATGCGTAATTTTCTATAAAATCTTCATTAAGAAAACTTAATATTTTATCATTTTTTTCAAAAACTTTACCACGCGAGGCTGTTATTTTAATGTCTGGGTCGAATGAATTATAAAGTTTTTGTAATAAATCATCAAAACCATTAAAAACTGATAAAATTATTATCAATGCAGCTGTACCAACAGCAAGTCCCATTATCGAAACTAAAGAAATAATATTTATTGCATTCCTTGACTTTTTAGAAATTAAATACCTGCGTGCTATGTAAAAAGCAAAGTTCAAATTTTATGATTTTAAGGCTTTATCAATTTTTTCAATATAATCAAGAGTGTCGTCTAAATAGAAAATTAATTCAGGTATTTTTCTAAGATCATTTCTAAGCTCTTTACCTAATTCATATCTTAATTTTGATACGTTTTTATTGATTTCTTTAATAATATTTTCTCCATTTTCAGAGGGGAAAATACTTAGATTTACACGTGCAATACTAAGGTCGGGTGTCATTCTTACATAAGTTATGCTTAATAGTTTTCCGGGTACTAAACCATTAAATTTATGCTGAATAATTTTTGCTAACTCTTCTTTTATTAAGTTGCCAACCTGAATTTGTCGCTTTGATTCTTGCTCCATAATAAATTTTTATGCAAATATATAATAAAAAGAGATAATAAGTGGGTCTTGAGTAATTTGATCTTAATAAAATTATGCCTACTGTTGTATACTGCAAAATATCAATCTTAGTTGAAAACAATTTTAATAATATTTTGCCCTTTCAGAGAGTAAAAAATATTGTGTTTAATAAAATATTGATATTTAATTATTTAGAGAAATTATTAAGTAGAACTTAAGTCTTGTAGGATTAAATCAATATATTCAGTTTTATCGTATTTTATTGAAAGAAAAAGTATAAATAAGCTTTTTGGATAATTTGCGTTTAAAAAATTTTTGATTTTCTTGGATTCTTTGTTGTTTTCTATATATTCTGCTAAAATATGATTTAAAGTTTTCATTTTTTTTTCTTTTTCAGTAGAAGTTAATCGCTTATCTTGGTCTAAGAAAATTTTAAAGTTTTTCTGTAAAAAATTTAAATTTATATTGCTTGTATCAATATTAGACCAAGAGATGATATCCTCTGAATAATTTTTAATAGCTTGGTCGTAGAAGTATTCAATTTGAGCATAGTTTATTTCTTCTAAATCATGCTTTTTTGTTATTAATATGTCCAAACTACCACTTGCCTTTAAATATACATAATTTTCATCTTTCCAAAAATTTAATTTAGGGTTTACTAGATAGTTTATTTTTGTTTCTTGATTTACATTTTCGATATAAATAGAATTTAAAAAATCAGATTTAGGGAAATAAAAATTTTCAGAATTTACTTGATTTGATTGGTTTTTAAAATTATAACAAAACTTTCCTGTGGCTGAATATGGGACAAAAGGTAGTTGAAGTTTTCCTTTACTGCCAGGAGATAAAATAACACTAAGTTGATACGAATTATTTATTTTATTTATTTCGAGTTTGGTTTTAGCGGGTAAGCAAAAAGTATCGGAATATTCTTGAAAATTTAAGCTCCATTCTGTAATATCGTAATTATCATCTTTGGTTTGATATAAACGAGATATTTTTTTTGCATAAGGATTAGCGGTTCTTAAAAAAGGATTATCGCCTAAAATATTTTCTGCTTCTGGCGAGGAAATTACTTCAGGAGAGTTTTCTAATTCTTTAACTGAATAAATTTCTCCTTGATTTGATTTATATGCAATGTTATATGCCGGGTCAAACATTTGCCATTTTTTGGATTTTTTCACTTCAGACACAACATGTCCTTCTAAACATACAACACGTACAGAATCATACCAATTTTCCCATAAAGCCGCCAATACTGCTGCAGTATTTCCACATAAACCTCCTCCAATAGAATTTAAAAATATAGTAGGATTGTGTAGCCAAGGTTCAGACGTGAAATTTTCCTTCAAAAAAGTATTTTCACATACATACTCCCAAGCCGCAATATCATAGTCTACTTCTATAGAGTCGGCTAAATCTTCAACTTGACTAATAATATCTTCCATTTCTAAAGGGAAAATATCATTTATTTTTAAATGAAAATAAACAGGAAAATTTGTGTTGTTTGCTATAACAATTGTGTTCTCCGTTGAATCAAAATTTAATTGTTTAATA
>CAYRQZ010000092.1:0-4317 GCA_964426585.1 uncultured Bacteroidales bacterium
AAAAGAACGGCAGGCTCCATAAAGCTACAACCACCGTACTGTATATATACTATATCTTTTCTTCTAAATTAAACTAATTTAAAAGAATTATTTTTTTAGTTTATCAATTTGTTCCTTCAAAATTAAAATTTTTGTTTCAGCATCGGCTTGTTTCTTTCGCTCAATTTCTATAACTTTTTCAGGTGCATTTGATACAAATTTTTCATTAGAAAGTTTTGCATTAACAGATTTTAAAAAGCCCTGAAAATATTTTAATTCTTCTTCAAGTTTTTTTAACTCTGCTTCTTTGTCTATCATGTTTTCAAGCGGAATAAAATATTCAATAGTCCTAACTAAAAAACTTATTGCCATTTCGGGTTTATCTTCAATAAATTCAATAGTTTCAAGGTTTGCAAGTTTTTTAATTACTAAATCAAATTTATTTGAATAGTCCTTATTTGCTACAACAAATAATTTTAATTTATCTTTTTGTGCAATATTTTTTTCCTGACGAATATTCCTAATGTTCGCAATGACTTGGGTTGCTATCTCAAATTCATTTAAAATTTCTTTATTTATATTTCCTTGAATTGGCCATTTTTCTATAACTATTGAATCTAAATCGTTTTCATTTTTCATAAATTGCCATAATTCTTCGCTTATAAAAGGCATAAAAGGTGAAATTAATAGCACTAATTTTTTAAAAAAATCTATTGTTTGATTATATGTTGATAAATCAATAGGTTTTTGATATTCAGGCTTTATAATTTCGAGATACCACGCCGAAAAATCGTCCCAAAACAGTTTATAAACCGTCATTAAGGCTTCGGAAAGCCTAAAATTATCAAATAAATTATTTAAGCTGGAAATAGTTTCATTAATTTTGGACTCTAAGCATTCTGCGGCAATTTTTGAATGTTCGGGTTGTGAAATACCTGTATCTATTTCCCAATTTTTCACAAGTCTGAAAGCGTTCCAAATTTTATTGGCAAAATTTCGTCCTTGTTCCGGAAGTGAATCATCATAAAGTAAGTCGCCACCTGCGGGAGCACAAAGTAACATTCCGACTCTTACACCGTCAGCTCCGTATTTATCAATTAAATCTAATGGGTCTGGCGAGTTTCCTAAGGATTTCGACATTTTTCGGCGGAGCTTATCTCTAACAATACCGTGTAAATACACATTCGTAAATGGCTTTTGTTTTGGGTATTCATAAGCAGCAATTATCATTCTAGCAACCCAAAAGAATAAAATTTCGGGGGCAGTAACTAGATCATTTGTAGGATAATAATATTGAAATTCAGGATTTTCAGGATTTAAAATACCATCGAAAACAGATATTGGCCACAACCATGATGAGAACCAAGTGTCTAGAACATCTTCATCTTGTTGTAAGTCCGAAATTTTTAAATTTGGATTGCCTAATTTCTCTTTAGCTTTTTGAAGGGCTTCTTCTTGAGTTTCGGCAACCACAAATTCATTTGAGTTTGGTAAAAAATAAGCAGGTATTCTATGTCCCCACCACAATTGGCGGCTAATGCACCAATCTCTAACATTATCCATCCAATGCCGATAAACATTTTTAAATTTGTTTGGAATAATATTTATTTCTCCGTCTTCAACTGCTTTAATTGCAGGTTTTACCAAATCTTCCATTTTTAAAAACCATTGCATAGAAAGTTTTGGTTCAATAACCGAGTTAGTTCTTTCGGAGCGTCCCACTTTGTTATTATAATCTTCAATTTTTTCGATAAGCCCAAGCTCTTCAAGTTTTTTTACCGCAAGTTTTCTCGCCACAAACCTATCTTCACCAACAAATAATTGAGCAGTTTTATTTAAACTTCCGTCATCATTAAAAATGTCAATACTTTGCAAATTGTGCCTAATTCCAATTTCGTAGTCGTTAATATCATGTGCTGGTGTAATTTTCAAACAACCTGTTCCAAACTGCATATCTACATAAGAATCGAAAATTACAGGCACTATCCTATCCACCATTGGCACAATAACATTTTTATCTTTTAAATTAGCAAATCGCAAATCATCAGGATTTACACAAACAGCAGTATCGCCTAAAATAGTTTCTGGTCGTGTAGTAGCAATAGTTAGGAATTTATCTTCGTTTTCAATTTTATATTTTACATAATAAAGTTTTGAATTTTCTTCAAAATAAGTAACTTCTTCGTCAGAAACAGCTGTTTTAGCTTGGGGATCCCAATTTACCATTCTAACACCACGATAAATTAAACCTTTGTTGTATAGGTCAACAAAGACACGTAAAACAGATTTGGATCTAATTTCATCCATTGTAAAACATGTTCTATCCCAATCACATGAAGCACCAAGTTTTTTTAATTGTTCTAAAATAATGCCGCCATGTTTTTCTTTCCATTCCCATGCATGGTTTAGGAATTCTTCGCGAGTAAGATTATTTTTATCAATACCTTGGGCTTTTAACTTAGCTACAACTCTGGCTTCGGTAGCAATAGAAGCATGGTCAGTGCCAGGCACCCAAACTGCATTTTTACCTAACATTCTGGCACGTCTCACCAATACATCTTGAATAGTATTATTTAGCATGTGTCCCATGTGCAAGACACCAGTAACATTTGGCGGTGGAATAACATTTACATAAGCTTCTCTTTCATCAGGTTTAGAATGAAAATATTTTTTGTCTATCCATTCTTGATACCATTTTTTCTCAATGTCTTTAGCTTCGTATTTTGCAGGTATTTCCATTTTATAATTCTTTAAATTGAGGACAAAAATAATATTTTTTTACAAAAATTTTTGCTTTCGTTTGAAAACGTGAAAACTAAAATCTAAATTTTATCTTTTTTTCGTTGCTGCAATGCTATTTTATTTACCAAGAATACAGGTATGAAATATAGACGCTGTCATTTTAATATTTTTAAAATTTACAAACAATATTTATTTATACCATAAAAAATTTATTTTTCGTCTAATAATTTACGAAGAATATCTTTGTAGTATTCAAATTCATCAGAACGATAACCAGAAAAGTGATGTAGTATTTCATGTGTTTTTGTATCAATAAACAAAATTTGAGGAAAACTATTGAAACCATATTTGTCTGACAAAGCTTTTGCATTTATTACGTTCTTATACTTAACGTTTTTGCTTTGTAAAAATGTATTAATTTTAGAAATATCTGTATCAACAACATTTGCTCCAATAAAGGTTACTTCATTATCATTAAATAAACTGTCAAGTTTTACTAGATCGTATATTGCCAGAATGCACGGCGCACAGCCTATGTAATAGAAGTCAATAACCAATATTTTAGAATTAATACTACTAGAAAAAAGTATGTTACCATTTACTTGAGGAAGCATCCATTCGTAGGCATATTTAGGAATTTCATTTTTTATGGGTTCAGTATTTACAACTTCTTTAACAGCTAAATTAGGCATAACTATATTGTTAAGTTCATCATATTTTGAACTTATTAACCAAGCAATATCTTGATTCTCATAATTATTAAGAGAAATACTATCAATTACATATTCTTTTTTCGATTTATGAAAAAGCGAGCCATCTTTCATTGCTACTATTTCATTGAAGCATGAAGTCAAATTGTAATTGTTTTTATCCAATACAATTTTTGAATTGTAATATCCATCTAGACCATTCGATTTTACATACGAATATACATCACCAATAATTATACTGTCATTTCTTTGTGGTGATATTGTGTCATAAATTTTTACGGTATCATAAGATAGAAAATTAATCAAATTATATTCGTCAAGTAAATAAGTAAACACTCGTCTTATATTACCTTGAAAAGGTTTGTTGGTGTATTCTTTGAAATATGTTGCGTTGTTGCCTTGTTCTGCAAAAATTAGAAGGGTATCATTATAAAAAACATATTCACTCACCAAAGTGTCCTCAATTTGTTTGACATAAAAAAATAACTTATTATTATTTTTAACAAAATACGATTCTACATCCCAATAGAATTCGAAATTTGATGTAATATAATTTAGTTTGTAATTTATAATTCCTGATTTGCAATTGTCTAATTTCTCTTGAGCTTTATAAAAATATAAAGTATCTCCTTCTATTATGTTTTGGGCAAAAATATTATTGTCAAGCACAAAGAGCAAAAGAAATGAAAGAATAGAGTAAAGTCTTATTACTCCATTCTTAATGTGGATATTTATATAATAAGCCATTATAATTAAGAATATGAAGACTTCTAATTATTTGTTTTTTCATTTTTAACTTTTTACAGAGCCGAAGTCCGATTAAAACTCATACAAAAGTCATGAAATTTGCGTCAAAGATAGTAAATAAAATCTTTCAAAAAAAAAA
>CAYRQZ010000092.1:4417-8367 GCA_964426585.1 uncultured Bacteroidales bacterium
ATCTATCTATCTATCTATTTATCAAGTGTTTGGAAGATATTGTTGTATATTTTGTAAGCGTAAAACGTTTCATTATTTTTCTTTGTCCAACGAGGTGTGCGACCCCTTTGGGGTCGTATATCATTTGATATTCAATATTCTTCAAACATTTGACCACTATAAACATTTGACCACTTCGTGGTCGGATTGTAGGTTGTTGTTGTTCTTTAAATATTTTCTAATATTGTAATAACCTTGCAGAATAACGACCTTGAACACAAGCGAAAAGAATAATTGATAATCATTTTTTGAAATAGCTTTGCTCCAACATTATTCTTTTGGTCGTGGTTGAAAAGCGTATTCTCTTAAAAATAATTTTAATTCTCACAAACAAATTCTTCTGCTTTATGTAAACGTTCATACATAATGATATCATCATTCACCAAAGGGACTTTTTGCCTAAACTTTTCTAAATAAATTTGAAGTTGTGGGGAAGTTTTTAATGGTTCGCGGAAAGACAAAGCTTGAGATGCGGCAAAAAGTTCTATTGCAATAATTCTTTCAGTATTTGCAATAACTCTTAATAATTTTGTAGCTGCATTAGCTCCCATACTAACATGGTCTTCTTGCTCATTGCTCGAAGAAATTGAATCAACGCTTGCAGGAGTGCAAAGCTGTTTATTTTGGCTTACCATAGAAGCAGCTGTATATTGCGGTATCATAAATCCGCTATTTAAGCCTGGATTAGCAACTAAAAAAGCGGGTAAACCTCTGTTACCGCTAATTAATCTATAAACCCTTCTTTCAGATATATTTCCAATTTCTGAGACTGCAATAGCCAAAAAGTCTAAAACTAAAGCCAAAGGTTGTCCATGGAAATTTCCACCACTTAAAATTAAGTCTTCGTCCGGGAAAACCATTGGATTGTCGGTAACAGAATTAAGTTCAGTTTCGACAACAGATTTTACATAATTTAAACTATCTTTAGAAGCACCGTGAACTTGAGGGATACATCTAAACGAATATGGGTCTTGAACATGGGTTTTTTCTTGGTTTACAATTTCAGAGCCTTCTAAAAAATTTCTTATATTTTTTGCAGTTTCAATCTGTCCTTTGTGAGGGCGAATAGTATGCAGATTTGGATTAAAAGCAGCTATTAGTCCATTATATCCGTCTAAAGACAAAGAAGCAATTTTATCAGCATTAAACACAATATTTTCGGCTCTCCAAACTGCAGTAATAGCATGAGACAACATAAATTGAGTGCCATTCATTAAAGCTAAACCTTCTTTAGATTTCAATTTTAATGGACTAATACCCAATTCTTTTAACACTATTTCAGTTTTTTGTTTTTTACCTTTATAATAAACTTCTCCTAAGCCAATAAGTGCAAGAGTAATATGAGCTAAAGGAGCTAAATCGCCTGAAGCACCTAAAGAGCCTAATTCATACACTACGGGTAAAATTTTATTATTATAAAAATAAATTAACCTTTCAACAGTTTCTAAACAAACACCCGAAACTCCATAAGATAAAGCCTGAACTTTTAATAATAACATCAATCTCACAATTTCGGGGTGGATTTCTTCACCTACTCCACAGGCGTGAGAAATGACAAGATTTGTTTGTAATTGCTCTAAATCTTTTTCAGCAATATTAGTATTACATAATGAACCAAAGCCTGTGCTTATTCCATAAATTGGCTTATTATGAGTTTTAATTTTATTATCTAAATAATTTCGACAAGCAATAATATTATTTTTTGCATTATCTGATAAAGAAATAGTAAATTCAGATTTAAAAATTTCTTTAAGCTTTTCTAAACTCAAGTGCTCGGTAGTGATATAATGTGTTTTCATAATAAATAAAAATAATTTTGCAAAAATAAGATTTTAGCGTTAATAAATAGTAAAAAACTGAAATATTTGCTTTTTCAGCTTTATCTAAGTTTAAAAAATAAAAAAAAAGAACCCAAACAAAACAAGTTCACGAGCACCATGAAATGTTAATTTGGGTTCTAAAAAACAAAAACCACTAAAACAAAAAAAAATTATTTTTTTATTCCAAAAATATCTTCGAAAGCACGTATGAAGCCATCTTTTGGAATTGCTCCCGCAGCCATTTGAGGTTGAGCGTCAACAGGAATAAACAATAATGACGGTATGCTTCTTATTCCAAAAACTGCCGCCAATTCTTGTTGGTCTTCGGTATCAATTTTATAAACGTCAACCAAACCTTTATATTCCACACTTAACTCTTCAATAACTGGAGCAACCATTTTGCATGGTCCACACCAATCGGCATAAAAGTCAATAATTGCAGGCTTTTCGCCCTTGTACTTCCATTCGGTTTCTTTTTCATAATCGAAAATCTTTTCGATAAAAGTTTCTTTTGTCAGATGTTCTGCCATTTTTATAATCTTTTTAAATATTTTTGTAACGCAAATTTAAACAATTTAAAATACATTTTGTTCAATTGAAAAATTTAAATAAAAATATTAAAGATTTTTTGACACATAAAATATTCGAAATCATTCGCGATTTTACCGAAACTGACAATACAGAGGTTTATGTTATCGGCGGATTTGTTCGCGATAAGCTTCTAAAAAGAGGCGACAAAAAGGATATTGACATTGTTATAAAAGGTGATGGAATTGAATATGCTAATAAACTAGCAAAGCTTCTTGGGATTAAAAAAGTTTATATTTACAAAACTTACGGCACTGCAATGTTTAATTTTGAAGACACAGAATTAGAATTTGTTGGTGCTCGCAAAGAATCATATTCAGCAGAAAGTAGGAATCCAAAAGTTGAGGAGGGGAGTATTGAAGATGACCAAAAAAGGCGTGATTTTACTATTAATGCTCTTGCAATAAGCTTAAATCAACATAATTACGGCACATTAATTGACCCTTTTAATGGTTTAGAAGATTTATATTACAGAACTATTAAAACGCCTTTAAACCCTGATATTACATTTTCTGACGACCCGCTTAGAATGTTAAGGGCTATAAGATTTGCTTCTCAATTAGATTTTAGAATAGATGATGATTGTTTTGAAGCAATAAAAAGGAATAAAAATAGAATTAAAATCATCAGTGCCGAAAGAATTCATACCGAGTTTAACAAAATTCTTCTTAGTAAACAGCCGTCTATTGGTTTAAAACTGCTTTTTGATTCTGAGATTTTAGAAATAATATTCCCTGAATTGCATAATTTAGCAGGAGTAAGTACGCAAGCAGGTATAAGTCATAAAGATAATTTTTTACACACTATACAAGTTGTTGATAATGTTGCAAATTTAAGTGATGATTTGTGGTTAAGATGGGCTGCTTTATTACATGATATTGCAAAACCTCGCACAAAAAAATACATTGCAGGTTTAGGGTGGACATTTCATGCTCATAATTTTCTTGGTGCAAGAATGGTTCCTGAAATTTTTAGTAAGTTAAAATTACCTTTAAATGAAAAAATGCGTTTTGTTCAAAAGCTTGTAGACTTACACATGCGTCCTATTGCTTTAGTTGAAGAAGTTGTAACGGATTCGGCTGTTCGGCGTTTGATTGTTGACGCTGGCGAAGATATTGATGATTTAATGACTTTATGCGAAGCTGATATTACTTCCAAAAATGAAAAAAAGGTAAAACAATTTTTAGAAAATTTTAAAGCTGTACGGCAAAAAATTATTGAAGTCGAAGAACGAGATTCGCTTAGAAATTTTCAACCTCCTATTTCTGGCGATGAAATTATGGAATATTTTAATCTTAGCCCTTGCAAAACTGTTGGAATTATTAAAAATGCTATTAAAGATGCAATATTAGATGGGGAAATTCCTAATAATAAAGAAAAAGCTTGGGAATTTATGATTAATAAGGCAAAAGAATTGGGGAAGGGGGAAGTTGAAAGTTGAAAGTTAAAAGTTAAAAGATAAATTTGTAGGGAGGGAAATTCCATGAAAATAATCAACATTGG
>CAYRQZ010000093.1:0-8253 GCA_964426585.1 uncultured Bacteroidales bacterium
TCTTGTCGCTTTCTAGTTTAATAGCGTCGACTTGTAATTTTTGAGAGTCTGTTAGTTGTTCATAAAAACAATTCCCAGAACGTTTAATATCTTTATTTGCGTCTTGTGCAAATGTGGTATTAACAAACAAAAACACAAACAACGGAATTAGTGATAAAATTTTTACATTTGTCTTCATAATTTATTTATTTTTGGTTACTGATATTTTGACAATAATAAATAGCAAAGGTTTAAAACGGTATGGATAAAATTACATTAGTTGTTCTTTTTTTAGGTTTATTAATTTTTTCTAGTCACTTATTTAGTAAGTTATTTAACAAAACTAAAATCCCCAATGTATTAATATTAATGATTATAGGTATTATTGCTGGTTTCTTTTTCGACAAACAATTATTTTTTGGAGAAGTAGGCAGAGTTTTTACAACCATAACCTTAATAATAATTTTATTCGAGAGCGGTGTTGGGCTAAAACTGTCTGAGTTAAAGTCCGCTATTGGCTCGGCAACCCTTGTAACAGTACTAAACTTTTTAATAACAGTAACAATTGTAACTCTAGTTTCACGTTATTTATATGGATTAGAGTTTATATCTGCACTTTATCTGGGCGCAATATTAGGCGGTACCTCATCAGCAGTCGTAATTCCAATGATAAGGCAATTAAACCTAGGTACCAAAAGCTCTACAATTTTACTTTTAGAGTCAGCTTTTACTGATGTTTTATGTTTAGTTGTAGCACTAGCTGTTTTAGAAGGTATGAAAGCCGGAGAAATAAGTTCTATTGGTATAATTAATTCAATGTGGCAATCTTTTTTATTTGCCGCACTTTTAGGATTTATCTCTGGAATTATTTGGAGCCTAATACTTAACGGAATTAGAGTTTTACAAAATTCGATGTTTACCACTTTTGCGTTTTTGTTTATAATTTACGCTGTAGTTGAGGTATTAGGTTTTAGTGGTGGAATTGCTGCCTTAACTTTAGGTATAGTTTTGGGTAATTCAGATAATATTAGTAAAACGAGCATATGGAAAAGCTTATTCAAGTTTGAGGCGGCTTCGCTTACAGATAATGAAAGAAACTTTTTTGCAGAAATTGTATTTGTACTTCAAACATATTTTTTCGTTTATGTTGGTATAGTAATAGAGTTTGGAAACATCTTAACATATTTAATTGCTTTATTAATTATTAGTTTAGTCTTAGTATTAAGGCCAATAACCATACTTTCATTTGCAAAAAAAGGCTCAAAGCCTCGCGAAATAACAATGATGTCAATTCTAGCCCCAAAAGGTTTAGTAGCGGCAATTTTAGCATCGGTGCCTTTGCAATTTGGAATTGCACAAGCTAGTGAAATTGCTGAAATGGGATATGCTGTTGTGCTTGTGAGTATTATTCTATGTAGCCTATTAGTAATAATTGCAAGTAAAGACCCCTTATTATTTAACAAAATGATTAGGAAAACTAAAAACAACAGAAAACCTGCTAAAAACATTGTCGTAATCAATAATAATTCTGATAAGGCTGATACAATTATAAGCAATCAAACTGAGTATGAAGTTGATGAAGATGAAGAGGTCATAATCACAAGTAAGAAAAAATACAAAGATGAATTTGATGATTGAGAAGAGAAAAACATATACTAGCAAAATTCGCATCTTAAATATTGATGGTGGTGGTAAACATATAATTTTGCAAGCTAGAATTAATGGTAACAAAGTGAATTTAATTATTGACACTGGTGCTTCAAACTCAATTTTCGATAAGGATAGCGAAATATTTAGTAATTTAAATTTTTCCAAATTGATTTCCGATAGCAAAAGTTCGGGCTTTAATTCCGAAATTGATAATTTATTTACAGGAAGTATTGAAAAATTTTCAATTTCCTATTTTAAATTTTCAAACTACAAAGCAATTTTCACATCCATGCAACATATAAACTTACTTTACAATCAGTTAGGTTTACCAGCTATTTCAGGCATTTTAGGTTGTAATTTTTTGGTTGAGACTAATGCAATATTAGATTTTGAAACTAAAATTTTGAGGTTTAGCCCAAAAACAAAATAAATTATTCAAATATTTCATTCATAGTTTTTAAAAAAAACCTATATTTGCAAACTTAAAAAAATAGAGTTTAACATTTATAATAAAATAAATTAAATTTTTTAACATGCGTAACAAAGGAGCAATTATTCTGATTTCAGTGCTGCTAACATTGATTTGTTTGTATTACTTATCTTTCACATTTGCAGTAAAAAGAGTAGAAAGAAAGGCAGATAAATATGCAGAAGCACAATTTAATTCTATGAATTTGAAAGTTGATGAGTTTGAAAAAATTCGAATCATCGACTCTCTAACAAACAGATATTTAGATTCAGTAGAGAACTTAACTAGCTTTACTTTATTTAAGAAATACACTTACATGGACTGTAAGGAGAGAGAATTGAATTTAGGTCTTGACCTAAAAGGTGGTATGAATATAAGCCTTCAAATATCCGCTGAAGATATTGTTTTGGCTTTGTCGAACAATCCCAGCGATTCTACTTTGATAAAAGCTGTAAAATTAGCTTCTTCTACAGAAAATACTCAAAGTGGTAAAGATTTTATTCAAGTTTTTGGTGAATCTTATGCTAAAGTAAAAACCCCTAAGTCTCCTAATTTAGCAGCTTTATTTATTTCGACTAGCAACACCGATAAAATTAATAGCAAATCTACAGATGAAGATGTTATAAAATATTTAAACGACCAATACGAAGCTGCTATCGGCAATGCTTTTGACGTATTAAGAAAGCGTATAGACCAATTTGGAGTTGTTCAACCGAATATTCAACGCGACGTTGCTGTTAGAGGTATATTCCATATCGAATTACCAGGTATTAAAGACCCCGAACGTGTTGAAGACCTACTTAGAGCTGCTGCTGTTCTCGAATTTTGGGAAACTTATTCATCCGAAGAAATTATTTCAAAAATTGACGAAGCAAACGAAATAATTACTAAAAAGAATAAAAAAGAAGAAATTGTTGTCGACAACACTCAAGAAGAAACTGTAAATACTGAAATCATTAAGTATGATGAAATTATTTTAGATGATGATGAAATTATTACAGAAAATAAAGTTGAAGCAAAAGAAAATATTGACAGTGCTAAACTTGAATCTTCTAATACAGCTAGTAAAGGTAGTTTACGTGAACGTTTACCAGAAAGAATTAGTAATTCTCAGGCTTACGGTCCGGTAATCGGCTTTGCAAAGAAAGCTGACATGCAATCTATTATGGACGACTTAAACTCAGAATATGTAAAAAGACTATTTCCTAAAGATTTAGTTTTTGCTTGGAGCTTTAAACCTATTCCTAATAGTGGAGGTTATTACCAACTAATTGTTTTAAGAAAAAGTAAATCTACTGGCGGAGCTGCCCTAGGTGGAGATGTTATTACTGATGCCAACCAAGAATTTGGACAAAACCGTGCTAGTGCCGAAGTTAGTATGAGCATGAATGGCGCCGGAGCGCAAGAATGGGCAAGAATTACACGTGAAAACATTGGAAAAAGCATTGCAATAGTCCTAGACGGGCATGTTTACTCTTTCCCTAACGTTAACGACGAAATTAAAGGCGGACGCTCTTCTATTACAGGAAATTTTACTTTAGAAGAAGCTACCGACTTAGCTAACGTCCTTAAATCTGGAAAAATGCCAGCACCAGCTGTTATTATTTCAAAAGAAATCGTAGGACCTTCTCTCGGACAAAAAGCTATCGATTCTGGCTTAAATTCTTTTATTATTGCTTTTATACTAGTATTGTTATACATGATTTTCTATTATAATAGAGCTGGTATTGTTGCAAACATTGCCCTTGTAGCAAATATTTTCTTTATATTTGGCGTTCTAGCTTCCTTAGGTGCAGTACTAACACTGCCCGGTATTGCTGGTATAGTGCTTACACTAGGTATGGCTGTTGATGCCAATGTTATTATTATTGAACGTATCCGCGAAGAAGTTAGAGCAGGAAAACAAATAAAATCAGCAGTAGCTGACGGATATAAAAACTCATACTCAGCAATCCTTGACGGTAATATAACTACTTTAATTATTGGTATTGTTTTAGCAATATTTGGAGTTGGACCTGTTAAAGGTTTCGCTACCACATTAATAATAGGTATTATTAGCTCTTTATTCTCTGCTATTTTTATATCTAGAATGGTATTCGTGTCGCTTATGAACCACGACAAAAAATTAAATTTCGGAAATAAATTCACTCACAATTTATTTACTAATTTATCCATAAAGTTTATTAAAAATAGAAAAATATTTTATATCTTCTCAGGATCAATGATGTTTATTAGCATTGTTTTACTTTTTACAAAAGGATTAAACCCAGGTATCGATTTCGCTGGTGGACGTAACTATGTGGTCGCCTTCAAAGAAACTGTCGCCCCCGAAAAAGTTGCAACAGCTCTAGAAAAAGTATATGGTGAAGCTCCTATGGTTAAAGTTTTTGGCGCCAGCAATCAATTAAAAATATCCACAAAATATAAAATTAATGAAAAAAATTCCGACAACGAAGCCGACTCCTTACTATATGTCGGACTTAAACCTCTAATTAAAGAAGATATTAGTATGGAGGAATTTTATAATGACTATCGACAAACTTCGCAGAAAGTTGGACCAACAGTCGCCGATGATATCGTCTCAAAATCTGTGATTGCGATAGTTATTGCCCTTTTATTAATGTTTTTATATATACTTGTAAGATTCTCAAAATGGCAATATTCAATGGGAGCAACAGTTGCTCTTATTCATGATGCCTTAATGGTTCTGGGTGCATTCTCGTTATTTAATGGCATATTACCCTTCAATATGGAAGTTGACCAAGCATTTATTGCTGCAATTCTTACTGTTATAGGATATTCTATTAATGACACTGTTATCGTCTTCGACAGAATTAGAGAAAATTTAAGATTATTCAAAAAACGCCCTTTAGACCAAGTTATGAATGGTGCAATAAACTCAACAATTAGTCGAACAATAAATACTTCAATGACAACTATTGTCGTTATTTTAGCAATTTTTATTTTTGGTGGTGAAGTAATTCGTGGATTTACATTTGCTCTTTTAATAGGTGTGGCTCTTGGAACATATTCATCAATTTGTTTAGCTTCGCCAATAGCTTATGACTTATTAAATAGAAAAAAGGAAAATAATAAAGAAACTAAATAAAAAAAAAGCTGTCCAAAAAATAGGACAGCTTTTTTTTTATTATTTTATAAATTATTCCCTAAAATAATTTCTACAAATTCACGCAAAGCCCCCTCTCCTCCCTTTTTCGACAAATGAATAATATTAGGAATATTTTTAATTTTTTTTACAGCATTAGCAGGACAAGCAGCAAGACCAACCGCAGATAGCAAATCAAAATCGTTAATATCATCGCCAATATAAGCAACTTGATTTAGATCAATATTTAATTCTTTACAAAGATTTTTGGTAGTTTCCAATTTATTAACCTCTCCATGAAAATGATAATCTAATTTTAATTTATTAGCCCTATCTCTATTTAATTGTCTATTTTCTAAAGTAATAATACCAACTTTTATACCCTGTTTTTTAAGTAACATAAATCCCATACCGTCATAAGTAGAGAATTTCTTTAATTCATCACCTTTTTCGCTATAATACATTCCTGCATCGGTTAAAACACCATCCACATCAGATAATAGTAATTTAATTTCAGGAATATCTTGATTTGTTTTAGATAGTTGCTCTCTCATCAATAGTTCAACAATTGTCCAATCTAAAAGTTCATCAATCTCTATACTAGTATATTCTGGCATTTCATAAATATCAATTTGCCCCGACAAACGATTTTTGTCTCGTAAAATGTTTTCCACCTTATTAATATAAAAAGCCCCATTTTCCATAAAAACTCCATCAAAATCTTGTCTTCTGGGACGATTTTTGAAATCATAATTTACACTATTTCCGTCTTTATTCCAGAAAAAACGCTTTGTTTTAACACAAGTTAATAAAGAATCTTTTCCCGAATAAGTATATTGTCTAAGAGCATTGTCGAAATCTTGAGAACTTGTTAAAGGCGAAGTTGCCTGAGCTAATACAAAAATATCTTGAGAATTATAAGGAGTTTTATTCAAATATTCTAAAAGTACAGACTCAGTAGACGCAGTATCGCAAGCATTTTCGGAATCACGCATATATATTTCTAATTTTGAAAAGCCAAAATTCATAGCAATTTCTGCATATTTTTCGGAATCTGTTGCGAGCACAATTTTATTAATTTCAACAGAATTTTGTAATGAATTTAAGACCCAAAACATTAATGGTTTATTATTCAACAATTTAATATTTTTATCTTTTATAGACTTACTACCAACCCTTACTGGCACAAAAGCTATTGTATTCATCTCTGTCTAAATTTAAGTTTATCTCTTTGAACTTTTTCTACTTCTAAAATCTCGGAAGGCTTATAGTTTAAGGCTTTATAAGCAGCTTTAAGGTCGCGAACAAGTTTTGTTAATCCTGGTACTTCCAAAGAAGCCGCATGGTCCGTACCTTTCCAAGTACGATCTTTTGTAAAATGCCTTTCTACCCAATTAGCGCCTAATGTATATGCAGCAATATCAATAGCAATTCCTAAATGATGCCCGCTAAAACCAATTTCATAAACTCTATCGGCAAAAGTATTTTTTATTCTATCAATTTCTAATAAAGAAACGTCTTCAAAAGCCACAGGATAGCCCGATGTACATGAAAATAAAATTAATCTGTTTTTTGCGACATTATTTTTTTCAAAAATTTTCACTAACTTTTCCTCTTCATCGTGGGTAGTCATCCCAAGCGAAGCTTGAATATATCCCTCATAATTATCGCGTAAATATTCGAGCATTTCGTAATGATTATTGCATGCAGACGGAATTTTTATAAAATCGGGTTTTAAACTTGCTATTTCTTTTGCCGAAGTTAAATCCCACACCGAGCTAGCATAGCCTATTCCATTATTTTCGCAAAACTTTTTTAGCTCGGCATGCTGTTTAAGCGAAAACTCCAAAAACTCACGATGTTCGCCATAAGTTTTACCGTAAGCATGCATTTCGTTTGGATGCGGCGAATTATATTGCTCGCTTGTCAACAATTCTTTATTGTTTCGCTTTTGAAATTTGGCATAATCTGCACCACTTAATTTTGCCAATAATATTAACTCTTTCGCAATCTCAAAATCACCTTTATGATTACAACCAATTTCAGCGATAATTTTTGGACATTTATATGTTTTCATATTTCAATATTTTAGTTTATAATTCGTTAAAATCTGCCTTTTCAAAAGCATCAATATAAGAATTTTGCGTTAAATTAATTATTTTTATTTGTTTATACTCAGCATATTCTTGCAAAATATGATACGACTCAAAAGCTTTACTCATAGTATTCAAGATTTCATGTAATTTCATATAACGCTGACCCGAATAATCAAATTGTTTAGCTTTTATATCTTTATCATAAAAATGTTGATTATAAAATAAAACCTTATTATCATTATCAACATGGAGTTCACGCAACCAAGAATGATCTACCCCCGATAAAAAAACATTTTTATTCGTTAATTTTATAGCAATGAAAATTGCAGGAACCATAACATTATGAGGACGAGGCATGCCTTTTGCTTTATTAAAGTTACGAAATACAAAACTTCTAAAACCCTCGATAGGCGTTAAGTTTAAATATATAATCTCAATATTTTTATTTTTTGCTAAGATTTGTTGCCAACGCAAATGATTTTTAGCAGCAGAACTAATAAAAAAATTTAATTCCCAATCTGTTTTATCAGCAATAGCATTAAAAAGCTTATTAGAAGCTTCAATAAAATGAGGCATTACATTATCTAAAAACAAGTCAAATGCAATTGCAATATAAAATTTGGGTTTTAACTCGGTATAATGTTCACTTATTGCAAAATGATTTACTGCAATTATATCATATTTAGATATCTTTTCTATATTTTCTTCGATAAATGGCTTTAAACTTGGCCCATTTCCTAAAATTAAGATATCATTATTTATTTTTTTTAAATTCCGAAAATCTTTAGAGTTTTTAGATAAAAATATAATCTTAAAAATTGAAGCTAAACTTTTAAAACAAAAGTTAAACCACGAGTATATTCTAGTTAAAGTTTTTAGCATTTCAAACAAATAAGCTACAAACTTACAAAAATAAATTGTTATTTAATATTTGTTTAAATTAATTTCAGAAA
>CAYRQZ010000094.1:0-3416 GCA_964426585.1 uncultured Bacteroidales bacterium
TCAAAAATACTAATTTTTAATTTGCTATAATTTGGAGCAACTATATCAAAATAATCATTTGTAGGATTAGGATAAATGCTTATTGTTTCATTGTTTTTTACTATTTGGTTTAATTCTGTGTTAGGGTCGTTATCATTAAAAGTTATTTTACTGATTTCGAGTATAGGAATATAAATTGGCGAGTTTGTATCACTAGTATTAATTATCAACTCGGTGCTACTAAACCAAAGTTTTCCACTAGGACTAAGCGAATAAATGTAATTTGAATCGTTTACGTAGGTAATAGTTACTAATGTTTGTCCGTGAATAAAACTAGTATAAAACATAAACAAAACTATTGTCAGTATTTTACCTTTTTTGAATTTTAGATGTTTCATAATAATAAAAATTTTAAATAATGAACAATAATAAACAATTAAAAAAGCTTAAATTTATAAATGCGAAGTAAAGTATTTTTTCTGCGAAGTTTGTAATTAAGTTCCAAAACGTGCAAAGAACTCTTCGCAATAATTAGTTCCGATAGGAATTTCTTTTTTACTAATAAATATTGTTTTTTTATTGATTCTTTCGATACGTTTGAGAGGCACAATATAAGAACGGTGTACTCGAATGAAATCATTTTGAGGAAGTTTTTCAATAATGTTTTTAAGCGTCATTCGAGTTGTAATAGTTTTATTATTTATTATATGTATATTCAAATAATCGGCAAACGACTCAATAAATAAAATATCGTCAACAGAAATTTTGTGTAAACTGTAATTTGAACGAACATAAAGGTGTTGAATGTCGGAAAACTCTTTCTTATGATGGTAATTGTAATAGTCGTTTGCTTTGTTAATGGCAATTAAAAAACGATCTAATGAAAATGGTTTAAGCAAAAAATCGACAGCATTTAGATTAAATCCTTCGACAGCATATTGACTGAAAGCTGTGGTAAAAATAACCATTGTCTCTGGTTTTAAAGATTTACAAAATTCAACACCCGACAATTTTGGCATTTTTATATCTAAGAATAATAAATCAACAGAATAATTATGTAGGTATTTTTGTGCGTCAGTTATTTTTGTAAAAGTCCTTTCCAAGTTAATAAATTTTGTTTGCGAGCAATATTCTTGCAATAATTCAAGTGGTAAAGGTTCATCATCTATAGCAATGGCTTTTATCATAATAAAAATATTGTAAGTGAAACTTGAAATATTTTTTCATCTTCAGTGATAAATAATTTGTATTTGTCGGGATAAATTAATTGCAAACGTTTTTTCACATTTTGAATTCCCATTCTCGACTTTTCCGTAAAGTCGTTGAAAACAGAAACTTTATTATTGCGTATTATCATTTTTAAAGAGTTTTCAATTATATCAATATTTATAAAAATTTCTGAATTTTCATCAGGACTTACACCATATTTAAAAGAGTTTTCAATGAAAGGTATTAAGAGCATAGGTGCAATTTGCTTGTTGTTAATGGTTCCATTAATTTCGTAATGAAGTTGTACGTTTTCGGTTAAACGTAATTTTTGTAATTCAATAAAATCGCTTACACAATTAATTTCATTCTCTAAAGGTACAAAATTATTATGAGTTTCAGTAATTAAATAACGCATTAATTCCGATAATTTTAATAAACTTGTCGAAGATTTTTGTGCTTTTTCTTTTACGGTAAGTGTAAAAATACTATTAAGTGCATTAAATAAAAAATGCGGGTTTATCTGTGCCAGCAAATAATTCATCTCTGCTTCTTTTTTTGCATTTTCAGTTTGATAATACTTATTGTGAATACGCAATAGCAATGAAAAGCATACTATCGAAATGAACAAAAAGAATATTTGGTCGTTTTCAGTAAAATAAAAACGAACCTTAAATAGTAAAGATTGTTTTTTTCCAGGCTCAATTCTTTGATGAAGATTAATATCGGAATCAAAATCAGGTGGCTCCGATATATTATGCTTAATTGGAGGTGGTAAATGGGGACGCCTTGACGAAGGTAATTCGTAAGTAAGTGTTGATGAAATAAATAAAATAGCACATAAACAAGCCAGTACTGAGATAAAATAATAGAAATATTTTTTAATGAAAAAAAACTTTGGAATTAAATATAAATAATTTATATAGAAAAAAATTACAATTAATAAATTTGCTAGAATATTTTTTACAATTTCTCTCGAAATAAGAAACCTTTCCATATCGTCTGGACGAACTGGAAAAACAATTGGTTGTAATAAAAAGGCTAATACAAAAATAATTTGAAACCAGATTAATTTTTTTCTTGCCATTCTTTTAAAATTACTTACAAAAAAATATATATATTTAAAATAATGCTAAAATTTGAGATATATTATTTGAAAATAGCGAAGTTTATCTAAAGTAAAGTCAAAAATTTGACTATGAAGTTATTTTTTTTAGCTTTTTCAAAAATAAATATACTATTTTTCTAGCTTTCAAATTAGTAATAAATTCCCCTTTAGAAATTAAAATATTTAATCTTTTAGTTTAATTAAATATTTTTAATTTTTAACAACTTTCAAAACTGCTTTTTGATTATTTGAAATCAATGTAATTAAATAAGCACCTTGTTTTTCATATAAATCAATTACAATAATATTTTGATTGTAAAAATTAATTGAACGAACATGTTGCCCATTTTCAGTACTAATATTAGCTGTTATTTCTGAGTATATTTCACCTAAATCTATATTTATTTTATCATTCGTTGGGTTAGGAAATAATATAATATTATTGTTAAAAGAATTTTCAACAATCCCAAAACTTGTAATTTCGTAACAGTCCGATAAAATATAACAATCATTTAATGATATTTCTACTGCGTAATTTCCATTTTCGCTTGCAATGAAATTCTGATTAGTTTCTCCTAATAATGGGGCAAAATTATTTTCGCAATCTAACCATTGATAAGTTGCATTATCTTGTTCGGATGTCAATACGTTGTTTTCGATAGATACATTAGAATTTGGAAGCGGTAATATAATAATATTCTCTACAATAGTACTGTCACAATTATTTACTGTATTAAAAACACTTGTATAGTTCATATCGCTTGTGATGTTTTCTTGTACGGTTCCGTCTGCAAAAGTAAAGCTCGAACCTGAACAAATTTCAATTTGTGAATTAGTTGAATAAATAGGTAATATTATAATATTTTCTACAATAGTACTGTCGCAATTATTTGCAGCAGTGAGTACACTTGTATAGCTCATATCGCTTGTGATATTTTCTTGTAGGGTTCCGTCTGCAAAAGTAAAGCTCGAACCTGAGCATATTTCAATTGGTGAGTTAGTTGAATAAACCGGTAATATTATAATATTTTCCACAATAGTACTGTCGCAATTATTTGCAGCAGTGAATACACTTGTATAGCTCATATCGCTTGTGATATTTTCTTGTAGGGTTCCGTCTGCA
>CAYRQZ010000094.1:3516-7812 GCA_964426585.1 uncultured Bacteroidales bacterium
AAAGTAAAGTTCGAACCTGAGCAAATACTTGTTTCAAAAGTTGACAATGGCGAATCTAATATTAACAGTTTTAAACTTACAATACTGTCGCAACCATGAATGCTAGGAAAGTTTTCAGTATAAACTCCTGATTCTGTTAGCTCTTGTGTTCCAAAAATAAACGGTAGTGTATTTGAACAAACTTCTAAAGTTCCTTGTTCGTATGCTTTAACATCATCAAAATATACAGTAGTGGTAGTTGCATTTCCTGCACATAAAGCTATGTTATCAGGGAACACTGTTGGATGCATCGGAAAAACATCAACGGTATTTCCATTAAATGTTCCGTTTGCTAACTCGCCATTGATAAATACTTGGTACGTTTTTGCAATGAAATCATTTTCTATCAATACATGATACCATTCTCCTAGTGTAAATGATTGTAAAAGATATTGATTTCCTCCGGTGTAAGCTGCGTATATATATCCATTGGAAAATTCAATTCTTGAGGGTCTTGTTCCCCAAGAACCAACAGCCCAATTTACTGTTCCTATTCCAGTTCCGCCAGCATTAGCAAGGCTTGGGTTTATCCAGCTTTCAATTATCAATTTGTCGGGAAGCTCTCCGATAGGTTTATAAACCTCAGAAGCCCAATTTCCTGCTCCTTGTAACTGCAAACTTTGAATGCCGTTTTTTGCAATGTGATTGACCACTTTTTGATTATCTGTTCCTGTTCCTTCATATTTAATTGTCCAACCCGCAAGTGAACCTACTGCATCTTCTTCAAAATCATCATTTACCTTAAAATCATTGACAACTCCAAGGTCTGAATACAAGACATTGTAAGATGGATGAACAGTTAAACTAAGTGTTACTATACTATCCGTACAATCGGAAGCAAAGAAAGTTTCTGTATAAGTGCCAGAGCTTGTTAAATTTTGAGTGCCAAAAATGTAAGGCAACTCATTTTGACATGTTTCAGCTTGAGCAGTATAATTAGCAGAAGGGCGGATAATGTTGATATTTTCATTTAAAACCGAACTCCAAAGATTGAGTGAATCTTTAAAACGGAAATAGATAGTGCTTTCACCGTCACCCAAACAATTGAGGTTTATATTATCTTCTAAAACAAATTCTTGCACAGGTGTTTCTATTTCTTGATAAACAGCATTGTAGAAATCGTCATTTACCCAATACTGATAAGCCACTATCGTATTTTGTACCACCGTTTGCTGTGGTGTTTTATAGAAAAAACTACTGGCCACACTGCTCCAAACATTCAAATTGTCTTTGAAACGAATATTGAACGTGTGTATTCCGTTTGCAAGCGAAGCCATAGAAATTAATTCGTTAATATTGATTTGTTGTTGTGCATCTGTGCTTACGCTTACTGCGTTTTCAAAATCGTTGTCCAACCAATATTGGTATGTGGCAACTGTAGGATTAGTATTGATATTAATAGGTGAAGTTTTATAAAAAAAACTACTTGCCACACTACTCCAAATATTCAAATTGTCTTTGAAACGAATGTTTAGCGAGTGTATTCCGTTTGCAAGCGAAGCCATTGAAATCAACTCATTAATACTCACTTGCTGTTGTGCATCTGTGCTTACGGTTATTGCGTTTTCAAAATCGTTGTCTAACCAATATTGATAGGCTGTGACTGTCGGGTTTGGATTGGTGCTGATTGACGAAGTTTTATAAAAAAAACTACTTGCCACACTACTCCAAATATTCAAATTGTCTTTGAAACGAATGTTTAGCGAGTGTATTCCGTTTGCAAGTGAAGCCATTGAAATTAATTCGTTAATATTGATTTGTTGTTGTGCATCTATGCTTACGGTTATTGCGTTTTCAAAATTGTTGTCCAACCAATATTGGTAAGCAACAACTGTCGGAATGGGATTGGTGCTAATTTCCGAAGTTTTATAGAAAAAACTACTGACTACGCTACTGTAAACATTATTGTTATCAAAAGAACGAAAATTAAAGGTATGGATTCCCGAAGCTAATCCGCTTGTTGATATCAACTGATTGACTGTTAATTGCTGTGTTGGTGTAACAGTTGTAATCGTTTTTCCTGCAAAATCATTATCAAACCAATATTCGTAGCCATTAATTTCATTTTGAGCAAGACTTACAAAACTCATGAGTGTAAGTATGCTCGCTAAAATTAAAAATGCTATCTTTTTCATATTCTTTTGTTAAGCTGTTCTATTAATTATCTTGCGCTCCCACTTGGATTTCTATTTGCAAATCTCCGTTGACATCGGTTGTTGGAGCAATATTTTTCACTTGAATATGTGGATTGTGTGGTACAGCTCCTTCTTTGTATGGAAAACTACCTCCGTATATGCCAACTTGCGTTCCGTCTGTTCCGAGATAGGTTGTTGGGCTTTGCAAATGGTAGTTGTGGGCATAATTAAAACCATAGCCTGTTTGATTGACAAAAATATTGGCTTGTGGTATTCCTACGTAATTACCGATTACTGTTGGATTTGCTCCATAGTCTGGATCACTTCTGAGAAATAAATTATTTTTCCAAATAAGCCCGTCTGAATTATAGACACAATTTTCATAAGGATAATTATTCAGAAAAATGTTGTTCTCAAATGTGTTCGTAGATGAAGTTAACAGGAAATATAAATCTCGTAAGAATACATTGTTTTTAAACACATTGCCCTGAGATACATCCAGATTCTTTTGTAGAATACTATTTGACACAAGAACATTTTGAGCATTACGCAAATTAATTGTACCAACAATTACACTGCCCATTATAAATAAGTTTTGGGAAGGATTGTTAGAGCCAAGCACATTAAAAGTCCCGTTAATTTTGCATCGAACAACAGATACATAATTAACAGCTTTGTCGTTTTGAAGTGTAAAATTGCCTGTTACTTCAACACCTTCCAAATAGAAATTGTCAGCATTTTCATTTAATGTGACAGTTCCATTAATAAATGTTTTTTCTGTTGCCAATGTAGAATCGGCATAATGCCCGGCACCAATAACAACCAATTGTTTGTCGAAATTAGCAGGAGGTGTAAAACTTCCTCCCGAAAGGTAGAGCGTGTCGCCATTTTGTGCGGCTAGGTAAGCCATGTTCAGGGCAGTTGCACCTTTAAAAATTTGTGTTTCATCTGTTGAATGTAATGCAATAATTTGGGCTTGGGCAATAATTACTGTTGAAATAATTGCCAAAAGTAAAAAACCTTTTTTCATATAATTAATTTTTAAATTTTAGTAAAAACTCAATGAAATATAAAGGGAACTTCTAATTATCTATTTTTTTTCTCGTTTGACCTTTCCATGAGTCGAAGCCCCATTAAAGCTCATTCAAAAGCCATTAATGTTATGCCAAAGATAACACATATAAACATACAAACAACACTTTTGTCGAAATTTTTTCTTTTTTTCGTTGGTTTAGCTATCTATCGGACTATCAGACTATTAGTATACAATTATTTTTATGATTTAATAGGTAAAACCTGACCTTTATCACTCGCCTCAATCAAGTCGGGAGTTGGCTGTGGATCATGAACTTCGGCGCTGGTAACAAGGTACTTTTTACAAATTTGCTCTTACCGTCTATCTTATTGTGTGTTTTGTAAGCGTAAAACGTTTCATTATTTTTCTTTGTCCAACGAGCGTCCGTGTCTTTCTGACATTTTTTGTGAGGATTATCTTTCCAAAGTTCATCCCCCTTTGCCTCCAAATAGTCCATGATGTTTTTCTGAAAGAAACCACTGTCTAACCTTACTAATCCTACTTTTTTGTCTCCAAAATTAGCGAGTGTTTCTTCCAAAAATCCTACAAAATTATTTGCAGAAGAAGTGTTTCCGCTTCGTAACCAAAAATTGGCAACCATTCTCACATCGTTTACAAATGCAATGATGGGATGGTGGCTGTTTCTGCCTTTCTTCTTGGGATTGTTACCCTTTTTTGCACCTTCCTGTTCGCCGTATCGGGTAATGACAGAGGAATCAATATCCAGCGTAAAATAATTGATCTGTAAGTTCTTGAAAAACCATTTGAAAAAATGATGTCCAACTTCTTGATTAGTACTTTGATTAAATTTACCAAAATATCTCTTATATGCGTCTTGGGCAGGGGTTTGCTTCCAATCAAATATCTTACCCAATGCTCTATCTGACCGGGTAATTTCTGTATGTAAAAACCGATTTGCACCACACCAAATGCTGGTGATAAACGATTCCAAAATAACATCTATCCCATATGCTCGATTAGAATTTTGGGATGGTAAATACTCACAAGAATGAATCAGCTCCCGAAAGCCAATTTTATCCAACATTT
>CAYRQZ010000095.1:0-7801 GCA_964426585.1 uncultured Bacteroidales bacterium
ACCATGTTTTCGAACAATTACTGACTTACAATAAAAGCATTTTTTTGATTCATAAGCTTTGACTTATTGTAAATGCAATAATAGCAAAGATTTCCGAAGATTTCACCATTAAAAATGTCCATTAAGCCAATAATGTTAATCTTTTTAATCAATCATTGCAATAATAGAATAAAAATTTAATTCATCCAAATATTATGAGATTAAATTTAATTAATTTTAAAATATAAACATTTCCTTTGAAATTAAAGGATCCAATTAGTATAGTTTTACTTTAATTCTTCATTTTCAAGATATTCTGATGCAATTTCTAATTCTTTATACCAATTTTTTCCGTATTTTCTGATTAATGCTTGTTTTAAAAATTGAAAAATTTTTAAATTTAGCTTTTCTCCATGTTTTATTGCGTCTTTACAAATTTCCCAGCGATGATAATTTAGAGCTTCAAAATTGCTGTATTTGCTTGCCCTAATAGGATAGAGATGGCAGGATATAGGTTTTCTAAAATCAATAAGTCCTTGCTCCCAAGCTTTTTCTATAACACAATATGCAATTCCGTTTTCGTCAATTTGTACAAAAACGCAGGCTCCTTTGTTACCACAAATAGCTGTTGTCAAATCGCCGTCTTCGTCTATCATCGAAACG
This sequence comes from uncultured Bacteroidales bacterium, assembly GCA_964426585.1. Taxonomy (GTDB): domain Bacteria; phylum Bacteroidota; class Bacteroidia; order Bacteroidales; family ML635J-15; genus Bact-19. The sequence continues at coordinate 643 of CAYRQZ010000095.1, forward strand.
CCGTGTTTATTAATGACCTCTTTTGCCTCCTTACTAAGTTTATCTATTATGTTGGGGAGTATTTGTTTAATTTTGGTTTCTTCAAAATTTTCTATTGGTGCCCCTGCATCACCTTCGATACAGCAAATACCTTTACATTTTTCTAAATCGCAACAAAAGCATTCTTTAAAAATATCGAGGTGAATAATTTTATCGTCAATATCAATCATTTACTTAATTTTTACAATAGTTATACCGTCTCCTCCAAATCTAATGTCTTCGTTATAGAAATTTTCTATTTCTGTTATTGTTTTTAAATAATCTCTAATATGTTGTCTTAAAATTCCGTTTCCTTTACCGTGTAAAATTTTAATTTCCTTAATTCTTAACATTATAGCTTCATCAACAAGCTCAGTAATTTTTTTAATTGCCTCCTCAACTCTATCACCTCTGATATCAATATACGGTCTAAAATTCATTAATTTTTGATTATAATTAAATTGTAGGTTAGGGGTAGACCGATTTTGTTGTTTGTAAAGATTTTCGCTTACTTTTTCGAGTTTTTCTAAAGCTATACTTGTGAACATATTCCCATAACTAACAATAACATTTTTGTTATTAAATTCTGTTACTTCACCTATAATTTCTTGACCTATAATTCTAACTTTACTGCCTATATTAATTTTATTTTCATCTATTTTTATTATTTCAGGCTTTTCTTTTTTGTCTTTTCTTTTAGCTTCTCTTTCTTCTTGTTTCTTTTTGTAAAGATTATATTTTTTTTCTATTTCATCATTTTCATTTGACACAGAGTTTTCAAAATTATTTTTAAATTCTTGAATTTCTTCTCTTGCTTTTTTACTAATTTCTTTATCAGCCTTCGATTCTTTTATTTGCCTGATTGTATTTTCTATTTGTTTGTTTACATCAGCAAGCATTTGTTGTGATTCTTTTTTTGCTGCCTCAATTATTTGTTTTCTACTTGTTTTAAGCTTTTCTAATTCTTCAATATTTTTTTTAAGAATTTCTTCTAATTGTTTTTCTTGTGATCTAATTTTTAGGCGTTTGCTTTCCCAATATTTTTTGTCTCTCATCACTTTTCTAAGAAACTTATCAATATTTATTTGTTTTTCGCCTGTTTTTTCTTTGGTTTTATCAATAATATTTTGTGGCAATCCGATTCTACTAGCAATTTCTATGGCATAAGAGCTACCCGGTATCCCTGTTTCGAGAGTAAAAGTTGGTTGCATATTATTATGGTCGATTAGCATTGCACCGTTAAAAATTCCTGGTGTATTTGAAGCAAATATTTTTAAATTAGAATAGTGAGTTGTGATTATTCCGAATACGTTTTTTTTATTTAGTTCTTCAAGAATTGATTCTGCGAGAATACCTCCGATAATCGGGTCGGTACCTGAGCCAAATTCGTCTATTAAAATTAGAGAGTTTTCATCTGAGTTTTTAATGAAATTTTTCATATTTAATAGATGAGAGCTATATGTGCTCAAATCATTTTCTATTGATTGTTGGTCGCCAATATCTAAGAAAATTTTATTAAAAATTCCTATTACAGTATTTCCGCCCACAGGTATTGGTAATCCGCACTGGCACATGTAAGTTAGCAAGGCTGTAGTCTTAAGACAAACGCTTTTTCCACCAGCATTTGGACCAGAAATTACTAGGATTCTATTTTCGTTATTTAGATAAAAACTACTTGGGACAACTTTTTTCTTTTCTTTTTTTAGGCTAAGAAATAAAAGTGGGTGTATCGCTTTGTGTAGGTCAAGACCTGGGTTTTTATCAAGTTTAGGAATAATTGCCTCAATTCTTATCGAAAATTTTGCTTTTGCCCTTACAAAATCTAAGTATGAAATAGTTTCAAAAATTTGCAATAAATCTTCGTAATATGGCTTAAATTCTATTGTTAGTTCTAATAAAATTTTTTGAATTTCTCTATTCTCGGCAATTTCTAATTCGCGTAAGCTATTGTTTAAGTCAACTATCTCTTGGGGTTCGATATATGAAGTTTTTCCGCTAGCCGACTCGTCATGGATAAGCCCTTTTATTTTGCGTTTATGTGCCGTTTCTATTGGAAGGACAAGCCGTCCATTTACATAAGTTGCAGTCAGTTCTTTACTTACCCATGAGTTTTCTTTAAAGCTTGCTAAAATCGAGTTAAGCTTTTTTGTTATTTGGTTTTGAGTTTCGATAAGAATTTTACGAATTTCTTTTAATTTTGGCGAGGCAGTATCTTTGATACTATTATTTTTTGAAATAACAGAATTTATTCTATCGTGAAGAAAAGTTGGAAAATTAATTTTATTAATTATCTGGTTTAAACTTGAGTAATCGTTTTTTTCGTCTGTTTTAAAAAAATTATAAATTGATTTGGCTTGTTCTAAATTTAGTCTTATATTTATTATTTCGTTTAGTTGCAAGCTAATACCTTCGACTAATAATTTTTTAATACTCTTGTCAATATCTGGATAATTTTGAGCTGGATAATTGTCTTTTAGCATACAAATACTAATCATCTCTTCGGTTTCTTTGAGTTGATTGTTAAGATATTCAAAATTATTGCTAAAGAATAAATTTTCGACTATAACTTTTGCAGATTCGCCAAGACATTCTTGAGAAATCATGTTTTTTATTTTGTCGAAGCCTATTTTAGTTTCAAAATTATCTGGAAAAATCACTTAAAATTATTCAGAAATTAATTACAAATGAATTTAGTTAAGAAAAATAGTTTTAGCCTATATTAGAAATTTTTTCTAACATTTTTAAGTTTAAGACTTTGATTTTTCTACCTTCCAAGGCAATTACTTTTTCTTGTGCAAAAGTTGATAAAGTCCTGATTGCATTACTAGTTGTCATATTACTGAGGCTTGCAATATCTTCTCTTGATAAAAGAGCTTTAATGGTGATGCCGTCTTCGTAGAAGCCATAGGTTTCTATTAAGAAAAGAAGAGATTCGGCTAATCTTCCTCTGATATGTTTTTGTGTTAAGGATACGGTTCTCATATTCGATACTCCTAGTTCTGTTGCAAGCGATTTAAGAATCCCGAAAGTTAGGTTTGGGTCGTTTTTCATTACCGAGAATAGGGCATTTTTTTCTAAAATACAAGCTGTCGAGTTTTCGATAGCTATTGCCGAAGCCGAATAGTTTTGTCCAGCAAATAAAGCTCTGTATCCAATAAAACCACCTGGACGAGAAAGCCGAATTATTTGGTCTCTACCTCCAGCACCTTCTTTAAAAATTTTGACTTTTCCTTCGGATAAACATAACAAACCGCTTGGTTTTGTATTCTCTAAAAATACAAGTTCATTTTTTTTATATGTTCGACATTCGGTATTTGCAAGTAAATACTCTTTGTCTTCTTTAATTAATTTAGAGAATATTGATTCCGGAGAATTAAATAATAAGTCTTTGGAGTTAGTTTCATTTTTCATAAATCAAACATTTTCAGGCAAATTTATAGATTATTTTTTATTAACACAAACTAAACTTACATTAGTTTAATATTTTGTGATTTTTTTATATTTTATAAAACTTTCTGGGAAAAATTAAGTTATAATTCTATACCTTTTGACGAAGTTTTTCTTTGATAATATGTCCTATAAATATTAAACTTAACATTATACTAAGCCCTGTACAAATTCTTGCAATATAGTTACCATGTTTGGTGTAAAAACTTAATTTGTCATTTAAGTTTAACTCTCCCATTAAGCATTGTCTTTCGTTCCATTCTAATGATTTTAAAATTTCGCCTTTTTGATTTATAAAACAACTTATGCCTGTATTTGCAGACCTAGCAATGCTTCTCCGCGTTTCTATTGCACGGAGTTTCGCAAATGAATTATGTTGTTTATAACCAGGTGTATTTCCCCACCATCCATCATTTGTTATTATGAACAATAGGTTAGCACCTTTATTAACAAATTCGGTTATAAATTCTCCATAGACCGATTCGTAACAAATTGCTGTCCCAACTGAATATTTATTACAATTATTTTTAAAAACAGATCTTTCGTTTTGAGTTTTGTGATTTCCTGCTAAGCCTTCTAGTTCGGGCATAAGTTCTGAAAATATACCTAAAATTTTAGGATAAGGTAAAAATTCCACTCCTGGCACTAGTTTGCTTTTGTGGTAGATTTCTATTTGTTCGGAATTATCAAGTTGAATTGCAGAATTATATAATTCGAAATAATCATCGCGATTGGGCAATTTTTGTGCTATGCCTGATTTGTTTTGCCCTTGTTTGATGATTTTAATCGTTGTTGCACCAATAATTAATTTAGTGTTCGGGAAGTTTTTTAAATATTTTTTAAAACTTATGATACTTTCATCTTTTTCTAGTTCTTCTAAATTTATACCTGTCGGAATCGCTGTTTCTGGTGCAATAATATATTCAGGATTGAATTTATGTGCATTATCTGCCAAGTCTGTATAAATTTTGATTTGTTCGGGCATTGATAAACTAAACTTTTCTGTGTATGGATCTAAGCTAGGCTGTATTATTGCAATTTTTATTGGTTTATTTTTTTCCTTGTAAGTATAAAAAATCCATAAAGATATTGCGATAGGTATTATTAATGTTAATGTAATTTGAATTGTTATTTTTTTAATATTATTTTTTTGAATAATTCTTTTAATAAAATTGTACATTAAGACATTTATTATTAGTACCCATAAACTACCGCCAAAACTACCTGTATATTCATACCATTGAATAAGAATTGTATTTGTAGCAAAAGCATTTCCAAGATTTAACCAAGGTCGTGAAATTTCTGTTTGCATCATGAGATATTCGAAAGCTATCCAAAAAAGCGGAAATAGGAAGAGTGCAGTTTTTTCTCCAAAAAGGTTAAAAGTTTTAAAATATCCGATAAACACTATACTCATTAAAAATGAATACACAAGAATTACACTTATTGCAGCAATAAAGTCTGAATTAACTAACCACCATAAACTAAAACTATTCCAAACAAGCATTGCAATTAAGCTATAAAACCAAAATTTGAGTTTTGAAAATTTATCTTTTATCTCAATTAATTTTGCAGCTATAATAAATATTGGTATAAATCCAATAAAGCTAAAAAAGGAGCTAAATTTAATTAGCCAAGGAATTGAAAGCAAAGTCCCTGAAAGTATTGAAAGAAAAATATGCTTTGTTTTTTTTTGTAACATTTTTTTAAAATTAAACCAAAATTAAACGAAATTTGTTAATAATAAAAATCTGGTATGAAAATTGAAATATAGTATATAATTTATTTTTTTGTTCTTATATTTATTATTTTAGTATTTTAAAATTATGAAAGTTAAATATTTGATTTTAGTTTTATTTGTAATTGCTTTAAGTGGTATTTCTGAACTTAAAGCCCAAATATTTAAATTGCCTAAATATTATCGCCAGCACTTAAATGTTGACAGCATTGCCCAATATACGCCAGATGGTTTAATATTATTTCCAGAGGTTAATGTATATCCTCGACAAATGCCCAAAACGGCAAGAGAAAAACGGCAGTACGAAAAATTAGTTAGGAATTTTATAAAAGTTTATCCTTATGTTTTAGAATTATCTCAAACGTATAGAAATATTGACGACACTTTATCAATGATACGAAGTGATAAAGATAAAGATATTTATTTAAGAGTAAGAGAACGGCAAATAATGAATTATTATCGTCCAATATTGACTCGTTTTACTATATCTCAGGGTGTATTAATGGTAAAATTACTTGATAGAGAAAGTGGTAATACTGCTTATGAAGTTGTAAAGGACTTAAAAGGAAATGTAACTGCTTTTTTTTGGCAGGGCTTTGCTTTAATGTTTGGCAACAATCTTAAAATGGAATATGATGCTTACGGCGATGATAAAACAGTTGAGTATTTAGTTATGAGGTATAGGGATAAAACTTTGTGATTAAATATCTTAGAAATATTCTTCGAGTTTTTAATTTAGTAGTATTAAAATTTATCTTCAATAACAAGTGTTAGAAACTCTTGTATGGTTTTATTAATTGTTCTAATTTGCTTTGGAATAATGCTTTCAGCCGACATGCCTGGTATTGAATTAACTTCTAAAAAATAAGGTTTCCCATCTTTAATTATATAATCAATTCTTACAATTCCACTTAATTCTAGTTTATCATAAATAAATGAGGTAAAGTCTTGCACTAACTTTGTTTCTTCGTCTGAAATTCTGGCTGGTGTAATTTCTTGTGTTAATTCAGGTTTATATTTTGCTTCTGTGTCGAAAAAATCATTTGTGGTAGATATCTCAGTAACCGGCAATACTATATTTTTATTATTTGTTTTAATAATTCCGCAAGAAACTTCGGTACCTTTAATAAATTCTTCAACAATAATAGTGTCGTCTTCTTGCGCCGCTACATTTACTGCATTTATGAAATTTTCTTTTTCGTAAACTTTTGTAACTCCGAAACTTGAGCCTGCGGTATTTGGCTTAATAAAGCAGGGTAACCCAATTTGATTAATAATTTCATCAATAGAAAAAGCATGCCCATTATTTATTACTGTAGATTTTGCTAGATAAACGCCTGTATTCGCGAGAAGGTTTTTGCATGCGAGTTTATTAAAAGTGATAGCAGAGGCATAAACCGAGCAAGACGAATAAGGGATATTTAATAAATCTAAATACCCTTGAATTTTACCATCTTCTCCTGGTTGTCCGTGAATAACTATATATGCAAAATCGAACTTAATAATATTGTTATTAATTTGACATGAAAAACTATTTAAGTCAACACGAAACTTTTGATTCTGGTATATGCAAAATAATCCATCAGTGTTTACTTCAACTAAAAAAGAGTTGTATAAATTTTTGTCTAGGTTATTTAGAACTTGTTTTCCTGAATTAAGGCTAATTTCTCTTTCGGAAGAATAGCCACCTGCTAAGACTGCAATGTTTTTCATAAAATTTACGATGAATTATTTTTTTCTAATTTTTAGATTTTGCCCAATTTTTAATCCTGATGCATTTGAGATATTGTTATTTTTCATAATATCGTCGACAGTAACTCCTGTAAATTTTTGAGAAATACCGTAAGGAGTATCTCCTGATTTGACAGTATAATATTCCCATGCTGGGTCTAAAGTTTCTTTAATAACATTTTTATTTGTATCTGTATTTACTCCACTCATCTTTTGTTTTTCTTC
>CAYRQZ010000096.1:0-7726 GCA_964426585.1 uncultured Bacteroidales bacterium
GTAAATTTACTATTCTGGAAAAGATTTATTTTTTTTACATAATTTTTTACTTATTAATTACGGCGAAAAATTACTTATTTGTTAAAATACTTAATGTTTTGTTAAAATTATATTAAGCCAAAAAAACAATAATAATTAAAGAAATTTAGCTATTAAATAATTAAAATTTTACTTCACTATTATTTGCTAACAATAATAATTTAATAATTTCGTTAAGGAAATAATATTATTTTTGCAAAAACTCTTTTGATGAAGAAGCTAGGTTTAAGTGTAGTAATTGTTTTTATTGTGAAATTTTTATTTTCACAATCAGGTGGCCGGCATACTTATGAGTTTTTGAATTTGCCTTCCGGCTCACGCGTTGCTGCCTTAGGCGGAGTAAATATCTCTCATTATGATAATGATTTAGTCTTTGTGTTAAGTAACCCTGCCTTATTGAAAACAAATATGGATCAAAAAATTAGCCTGAATTATGTTAATTATATTAGTGACATAAATTTTGGCTATGTTTCTTATGCCAAAAATTTTGAAAATATTGGAATGTTTGCTGTCGGTTTGCAATATATAAATTATGGCGACTTTATTCATGCCGATGAGTTCGGTGATATTTATGGTAATTTTACCCCTTCTGAATATTCCCTAAATATTGCTTATTCAAATCAATTAAATTCTAAAATTCAATATGGTGGAAATTTGAAAACTATTTATTCGGATTTTTATCAATATTTTTCGTCTGGCTTAGCTTTAGACGCTGGTCTGTCTTATGTCGATACTGCTAAATTGTTTTCTGTCGGTTTAGTTGTAAAAAATGCTGGTTTTCAAATAAAGCCTTATACCAAAGGTTTTCGCGAGCCTTTACCTTTCGATTTACAAATTGGTGTAAGTCATAAACTAAAACATGCTCCATTTCGGTTTTCTATTACTGCACATAACCTAACCAAATGGCGTTTGAGATATGCAAGTGTTTTTGATAATACTTATGAATTAAATTCAAACTCTGCAATTGCTGACACAAGTTTTAGGCAAAAACTTACAAAATTTATGAATGGACTTGGAAAAGTTGGCGATGAACTTATAAGACATATTGTTATAGGTGTTGAAATTGCCCCTACAGATAATTTTTATATTGCAATTGGTTATAATTATCGCCGTAGAACTGAAATGCTCATTCAAACTAGCCCTAAACTTGTAGGTTTTTCTGTAGGCGCGGGGATAAAACTTTCTAAATTTAATCTGTCTTATTCTCTTGCCTCATATCATTTAGCCGGTGCTTCTCACCATATTGGAGTCGGTGTAAATTTGTCGGAATTTTATCAAAAAAAATAGCTAAGAGCTATGCTCTATTTTTACAAAATGAGTTGTACATGTTAAATAAAAATAGCAAATTACCAGCCAAAAGCCTTATCTTTCATTTATTTATATGATAATGCCAAGTTTGAAAATTTTTGCAAGTAGCAACATTGCAAAGCCTTACCTAGTAAAATTACTAAATCAGCTTATCTTTTTTGTGTCTAATGCTAATTTCTTCGGCTAATTTTTCAATAGCCATAAGGTCGCTGTCCTTAGGATATCCTTTAACATAGACAGGTTCTATGATTTCTGCTTTAATATTAGGTATCATTCCTGCAATTTTCTCGATTGCTTTTCCACCCCAGGCATAAGAAGCTATAACCGAAACATATTTTGCTTTTGGTTTAAGAGCATTTGCTAAAAGCGTTGCGTAAGAAACAACAGGATGAGCTTCGCCTAAAACTGTTGGCGTACCAATAACTATTGTTGCAGCATCAACTAAAGTAATTGCTAATTTGCCAATGTCGGTAACAGATAAGTCGAATTTATGAGCTTTTACGCCTCTCACTTCTAAAGCCGAAATTAAATGATTTACCATTTTTTCGGTACTGCCGTGCATAGAAATATATGGTATTATTGCAAGATTTTTTGGAGTATCCGACAACCAATCTTTATACGCATTTATAATAAACTCGGGTTTGTTGTACATTGGTCCATGGCTTGGTGCAACTATTTCAATGTCGTATGCTTCGAGTTTTGGGAAATTTTTGTTAATTATGTTTTTGAAAGGAAGCATAATTTCAGCAAAATATCTTTTTGCAGCTTCGTAAACTAAACATTCATCGCTAACAAATAGGTCTGTTGTAGCTAAGTGCGAACCTAAAAAGTCGCAGGTAAATAGAACTTTATCTTCTTTTAAATAAGCCAACATTGTTTCGGGCCAATGTACCCAGGGGAAGTGAATAAATTTTAAACTTTTGTTTCCTAGTGAAATTTCTTCACCATCTTCAACGGTAATGAATTTTTCCTCGGCAATTGGCAAATGTTGAATTAAAATATCTTTAGCCTTTGGCGAAGTAATTAATTTCGCATCGGGGAATTTTTCTAAAATTAAGGGAATAGAGCCAGAGTGGTCTTGCTCGGAGTGTAATGAAACAACAAAATCAATCTTGTCAACATCTTTAATAGCGTCTAACAATATATGCGACATTTCTGGTTCAACAGTGTCGATAAGTACAGTTTTTTCGCTAGCTTTAATTAAATAAGCATTGTAACTTGTGCCATCTGGTAGTGGAATTAGTGAGTCAAATAGTCTTCTGTTCCAATCTACTGCATTAATAGCGTATAAGTTTTCTTTAAATTTTCTAGTCATAGTTATATTTTTTTAATATTATTAAGTTTAATAAAGCAAAGATAGCATAATATTCAAAAAAAAACCACCTAATCGGTGGCTTTTTTTATGCAATATTTTTGAAAATTATTTTTCGGGCTGTAACATTACTTTAACGTAATTATCGAGTTTAAAGTATTTGTTTGCAGCTTGTGTCATTGAATTTATGCTAATAGCTTCAATCATGTTAGTATAATTTTTATAGTCTATAGCAGAAATATTACTTTCTTCAATATCAATAATTAATCTTTTCCAGAATGAATTTTCTTTAATTTCTGTTTCGTGTTCGCGTTTTACTTTTTCAATAACTTTTTGAATATCTTTTTCAGTAATTCCGTCAGTTTGAAGAGATTTTACAATGTTAAATATTTTTGTTTTTAGTTCTTCTTCTCTTTCTGGGTCGCAACTAAAGAAAATTGTAACATTAAAAGATTGATATGGAATTTTAGTGCTAGAAGGATAGGCACCTATAGTATATACTCCGCTTTCCTTTTCTCTAATTTCTTCTAAAAGTCTTGTTGACAATATTTTACAGATAGCGTCAAGTTCTAAGCGGTTTTGATAAGTATAATTAAACTCACCAGTAAAATTAATAACTTCCATACATTTAGCATCTTTTCCTTTATTAACAGTTTTTTCAACAATTCCTTTGGGTGGTCTAACGCCTAGGTCTTTATAAGTTTCGTTTCTTTCGACAATAGGAAGGGTGCCTAAATATTTTTCGATAAGTGGTTTAGCTGTTTTTGCGTCTATATTTCCGACAAAATAGAAAGTAAAATTTCCTGGGTCTCCAAATCTTTGAGAATAAATACTTTTAATTCTTTTAAAGTTAGCTTCATCTAAGATTTCAGGAGTTTTTGCACGGCGGCGAGGGTGGTTGTTTGATAAAGTAGTTCTTAAAGTGTCTGACCATGCTGTTTGTGGGTCTAACATCGAATTTTCTAACATTCCCTTTTCTTTATTTAAATACGAATTAAAAGCCGATTCTGAAAGTCGTGGTTGTGTAAAATGAGCATTAATCATTTGCAATAAAATTTCAAAATCCTGAATTGATGAATAACCGTTTAGCCCTTCGTAGCTTTCGCCTATATATGATGAAAGTCTCACGTTTTTGTCTGACAAGAACTTTTGAAGTTCGGTTTTATCATAATTACCTAAACCGCTTTCTTCGGCAACGTCAGCAGCGATTTTACAAGATATATCATCTTTTTGTTCGTAAAGCGAATAACCACCTAAGCTTTTTGCTTCGAATAAAATTTCATCATCTTTAAAATTTGTAGTTTTAAAAACAACTTTAACTCCATTTTTCAAAGTCCAAGTTTCATAATCAAAGTCTTTATTTTTAGTTTTTTTCCCTATTTTACCAGGTTTTGAAATGTCTGAAATTAAAGTTTTGTCGGAAACTTTGTCGACATAAGGTTCAGTTTTAATTTTTGAGGCATTTTTATATATATTCAAAACTTCTTCTTCTGAGGGAACTTTAATTCCGTCTTTTTCGGGCATTAAGACAACAATAACGCAGTTTTCGTCAGTAACAACAGTTTTAGCAAATGCGTTAACTTCGTCTAATTGAATTAAAGGAATATATTTTTTGAATAATTCGTATTCGTATTCAATTCCTGGGAAAGGGGTATATGGAGGTAAAAAGTTTTGTTTGTATTCATTTACATAAGTTTCTGATTTTTGTTTATCTCTTTCGTTATAAGATTTTTCCATTTGTTTCAGAATAGCAGCTTTTTCTCTTTCGAGTTCGGTTGCCGTAAACCCAAATTGCATCATTCTTTCATTTTCGACAACAAGGCTTTCAATAGTTTTTTTGAAATCATTATTTTGCACTATTCCAATTGACATATAAACATCTTTCGGTCCAATAAATTCTGAATATCCAGCAAAACCTTGTACAAAAGGAGGATTTTCTAAAAGAGTTAGTTCGGCAAGTCTTTTCGAAATCATTTGGCTTAGCAACATACTAATCATATCGTCTTTATAGTCGGCAACAGTTGTGTTTGGTTTAGCAGGATGTTTATAAAACATTTGCACCATGCTAATAGGAGCTTCTGGGTCGGAGGCAACACAAATAAGAGTTTCTTTGTGGTCTGGAACGTCAGCATAAACTCTTTCACGTGGGTTATCAGCCTTTTTAATTTTAGAAAATTGTTCAATAATAATTTTTTCCATTTCTTTTGCATTAAAGTCGCCAACAACAATAACCGACATTAAATCAGGACGATACCAGTCTTTGTAAAATCGTCTTAAGACATTGGGTTCGAAATTGTCAACAACTTCCATTGTGCCAATTGGCAATCTGTCAGCATATTTTGAATTATGAAAAATTACTCTTAAATATTTTTGTTGCATTCTGTCCATGGCTCCTTGTCCCATTCTCCATTCTTCGTGTATGACACCGCGTTCTGCGTCAATTTCTTCAGTTTCTAAAGAAAGTTCCGAAGCCCAATCAAATAATACGAGTAAACCTTTTTCAATATATTCTGGGCTGTCGGTTGGTACTTTTATGCCGTAAACAGTTTCGTCAAAAGATGTGTATGCGTTAACTTCTGGTCCGAACTGCATTCCTAGTGATTCTAAATAATTTACTAATTCATTTTTTGGAAAATGAGTAGTCCCGTTAAAAGCCATGTGTTCGGTGAAGTGCGCCAAGCCTAGTTGGTCTTCATCTTCTAAAACCGAACCAGCTTTGACAGCCAAGGTAAGTTCTGCACGATTTTCGGGAATCTTATTCTCTCTAATGTAATATTTCATTCCATTATCTAATGTGCCAACAATAACTTTAGAATCGTTTGGCAATTTATCTTTTAACTCCATGCCTTGGCTAAAAGCAAGACTATAACTAAGAATAGTTCCTAAAAGTAAAAATGTAAGACGTTTCATATAAATTTGATTTAATTATAAATTTGTTAAAGCAAAATTAGAAATATATATTTACATATCAATAATAAAAATCTAAAAATGCTTAAAAAAGTGTTAATGAAAAATTGAAAACAAGTATATTTAACTAATTTTGCCAAATGAAATGTCCAAATTGTCATAAAACAGGAAATACTTTTCAACGAATTTTTATGCGTAAGAAAGGTCATAAAAATAGGTATTGTATTTATTGCAATACCGAAGTTAAATTATTTTATAATTGGAAAAAGATAGGTTTACTTTCTATAGGTGTATTTGGAGGCTTAATAATTCTTAATACACTTATAATTTACTTGGGTTGGCCTGGTATAAATGGAGGTTTCGCTGGCGGAATTGGCGGTTCGTTAATTGCTATTTACATGAGGCGCCCCCCATTTTTAAAAATTGAATTAGCTAATCCTGCAAATGAAAAAATGAAAAAATAATGGCTCAATTATTTTCTGTAATTGATGTTGAGACAAACGGCGGTTCAAAACACAATGTAAAAATTACCGAAATTGCAATTTATATTACAGACGGTAAAAAAATTTTAAACGAATTTTCAAGCTTAGTAAATCCCGAATCGAGAATACCTTCGTTTATAGTTTCGCTAACAGGTATTAATAACGAAATGCTCGAAGACGCTCCCAAATTTTATGAAATAGCAAGTAAAATTATAGAATTTACTGAAAATACAGTTTTTGTTGCACACAATTCTAGCTTTGATTATAATGTTATTAAAAAAGAATTTGCAGAATTAGGCTATAATTTTAAAAGAAATACTTTATGTACTCTGCAATTAAGCCGAAAATTATTCCCCAACTTAAAATCTTATAGTCTAGGAAATTTATGTGCTGATTTAGAAATAAATTTGCAAAACCGACATAGGGCAGCCGGCGATGCTCATGCTACTGCTATCTTGTTCAATATGCTTTTCGACTTGGACTATAAATTTAATAATGGTCAGAATATTAATGGGTTTTCTTTAAGCGGTTTAAACCCAAATTTAGATTTGCTTAAAGTGAAGAACCTTCCCGAACAAAGTGGAGTGTACTACTTTTATGATAGCCAAGGAGAATTAATTTATATTGGGAAAACAAAAAATATTAGTTCTAGAGTTATGCAGCATTTAAGAAACGAAAAAACTTTTAAAGGTGTAAATATGCGTTTTGAAATTGCTGACATTGATTATGAATTAACTGGTTGTGAATTAATCGCTTTATTAAAAGAATCACACGAAATAAAATTGAACAAGCCAAAATTTAATAAAGCTCAAAGGCGTAGCATAAATAATTGGGCTATTTTTTCAACCGAAAATGAAAATGGGTATATTCAGTTTTCAATAAAACATTGCGAAGATTGTGATGATAATTACTTAAATATTTATCCTTCTCAAAAAATAGCTAGAGAAGTTTTACACTCCCTATGCGAAAAGTATAATTTATGTCAAAGTTTATGCGATTTATACCAAAGTGCAGGTGCTTGTTTTTATTTTTCGTTGGGCGAATGCAAAGGGGCATGTTGTGGGCAAGAAAGCTGTAATGATTATAATAAAAGAGCAAAATTATTGATAGATGATTTGTCTTTAAGTGTGAATAAGGCTTATATAGTTATCGAAAATTGCGAAAATAATTTAACTGCTGTCGTTTCTATCGAAAAAAACAAATACCAAGGTTATGCCTTAATCGACAAAGACCTTAGTGTAAAACTCTGTGATATTCATGATTATATCGAAAAATATCCTGATAACAAAGATACAAGACAAATTATAAAGTCATATTTAGCCACAAAAAAAGATTATAGATTAATTACGGAATATTAAAAATAAATTTAATTTTTTGAGTTTCTTGACTTTGTTAATTTGTTTTTATGTTAATTAATTTTTGTTAAAAATTCCCCTTGTCCCTAGTACAAAATATGATTAACCATATTAGGCGATAGCCTGCGGTGAATTGTCCACTCCATCTCTCTGCCCGTAGGGCAACACATTTCGATTATACGTATTTTTCCTAAAAAGGTTTCTTTTTTTTCGAGAAATTAGTTCAACTTTTAAAAGTAGAACCAATTTGTTTAAAAACTTACGAAATTTTATTGTAAAATAATTGTATTATATTTGTGAAAAAACTTTTAAGAATGGAGAAT
>CAYRQZ010000097.1:0-7693 GCA_964426585.1 uncultured Bacteroidales bacterium
GGAATCGAACCCCTGTTACCAGGATGAAAACCTGACGTCCTAACCCCTAGACGAATGGACCGTTTCCAACTCTTGTTTTGGGACTGCAAAGGAAAACACTTTTTTTTATTTTTGCAAATTTTTTCAATAAAATATTAAAAAAAAACACCCGACTTTCTTATACATCTCATTTTCAGCAGGATAATGCCAAATTTAAAAGATTTTAGTCAAAATAAAAGAGCGAAAAAATAAGTTGTAGCGTTTATTTTAATTTGTGGTAAGGCAATATTCAATAAAAATATGCTGAATTTGCTAAAATATAAAAAAAATGAGCAATAATTTATTTAAAGCTCATTAAATTTTTAATAATACGTCAAAAATTATTCCAAAGACTCTACAATTTCGTCTGTCATTTCTAAATTATGGAAAACATTTTGCACGTCGTCGTCATCTTCAAGAATGTCGATAAGTTTTAAAACAGATTTTGCTTCGTTAAGGCTCAAAGTTTTGGTATCATTAGGTATTCTTTGGAGTTCTGCACTTTCGACAGTAATTTTTAGTTCTTCAAGTTTTTTATTCATGTTGCCAAAATCTTCGATAGCGCAAGTAATTGTAACAGTAGTATCTTCGATTTCAATTTCTTCCGCACCAGCGTCAATAAGTTCCATTTCAATTTCATCGAAGTTCATTTCCTCAGTTTTTTCGAAACTGAAAACTCCTTTTCTATCAAACAAAAAACTCAAAGAACCATTTGTGCCAAGCGTACCATTAAACTTATTAAATGCTGCCCTAACATTACTTACTGTTCTATTATTATTATCCGATAGACATTCAACAAAAACGGCAATACCGTGAGCTGCATATCCTTCGAAACTAACAGAGACAAAGCTCGAACCGTCTTGGTCGCCTTTTTTAACAGCTCTATCAATATTATCTTTTGGCATATTAACACCTTTAGCATTTTGGATGGCAATTCTTAACCTTGAATTATAATCTGGGTCTTGCCCACCTCCTTCTTTTACTGCGATAGTGATTTCTTTTGATAATTTAGAGAAAATTTTAGATCTTTTTGCATCAATAGCGCCTTTTTTACGCTTAATTGTTGACCATTTACTATGTCCTGACATATTAAAATAATTTTTAATTCACAATAATTGACAAATATAAAAAAAAAAACTTTTTTACACTAAATATTAAAAAACTTTTTTAATTTTGCATTGTTTAGTGGATGGATTTGTATGCTTGCAACCACTTTAAAAATTTGCTAAAAGTCGATTGCTTCTCATTCAAATCCTAACAAAAACAGAAATTATTAATTTTAAATATTATAGTAATGAGTTATTTTTTCACATCTGAATCTGTTTCAGAAGGGCATCCTGACAAAGTATCGGATCAAATTTCAGATGCCATTTTAGACGAATTTATCGCCTTCGATCCGAGTTCAAAAGTGGCTTGCGAAACTCTTGTTACAACAGGTCTTGTTGTTATTGCAGGTGAAGTTAAATCAAAAGTTTATATTGACGTACAAGAAATTGCAAGAAAAGTAATAAACAATATAGGCTATACTAAAGGGGAATACCGTTTTGATGGTAATTCCTGCGGGGTTATTTCCGCAATTCACGAGCAATCGCCAGATATAAATCAGGGGGTTGAACTCGGTACTGGTTTACACAAAGACGAGCAAGGAGCAGGCGACCAAGGAATGATGTTCGGCTATGCTAATAAAGATACCGAAGATTTTATGCCCTTGCCATTAGATTTATCACATCGGATTTTACAAGTTCTTGCCGAAATTAGAAAAGAAGCTAAAGAAATGAAGTATTTAAGACCAGATTCTAAATCTCAGGTAACGATTGAATATTCTGATGATAATAAACCTCTGAGAGTAGATACAATAGTAGTTTCGACTCAACATGACGACTTCGATGAAAACGAAAACTCAATGTTAGACAAAATTAAAGAAGACGTTAAAAATATTTTGCTACCACGCGTAATAAAAAATTTAGACAAGAAAACTCAAGAACTTTTTAAAAATGATTTTATCTTACACGTTAACCCAACTGGTAAATTTGTTATTGGTGGACCTCATGGTGATACTGGATTAACAGGGCGAAAAATCATTGTCGACACATACGGAGGAAAAGGTGCTCACGGCGGAGGCGCTTTTAGTGGAAAAGACCCTTCAAAAGTTGACCGCTCTGCTGCTTATGCTGCTAGGCATATTGCAAAAAATCTTGTCGCAGCAGGAGTTGCCGACGAAATACTTATACAGCTAGCTTATGCAATCGGAGTTGCAAAACCCGTAGGTATTTATTGCTACTCCTATGGTACTGCAAAAGTAAATTTTAGCGACGGCGAAATTGCTAAAAAAATTGAAAAAATTTTCAATTTAAAACCATCAGATATTGAAGAAAGATTTAAACTTAGAACGCCGATATACAAAGAAACTGCCGCATACGGACATTTCGGCCGCAAACCTAAAAAAGTAACTAAATTTTTTGAATCACCTTATTTAGAAACAAAAACTATTGAAGTTGAACTTTTTCCCTGGGAAAAACTCGATTATATTGATATTGTAAAAAAAGAATTCGGGTTATAAACAAAGTTTTGTTACCGCTTAAGTATTTTTAATAATTTTTAAGCGGTTTTTTTATTTTTCTTATTATTTTCGTAAAAAATAATTTTAATGGAAAAATATCAAAAATACATTGTCGGAATAATTGGCCTTTGTTTACTTATTTTGTTCTTTATATATTTTACTAATATTGTAATCTGGATTTTAATTTCAGCTTTTATTGCAATGTTAGGAAACCCAATAGTGGAATTTTTGCGTAAATTTCATATTAGAAAAATTAAATTCCCAACATGGTTGGCTGCTCTTATCACTATTATTGTTATGTATGGAGTGATTATTATAGGAATTAAACTTACATTACCGCTTTTGATGAAACAAGTTGCCGAATTTCAATCTCTCGATATAGAAACAATTTCCGAAGGACTTGAAAAACCTATTAAAAGTATTGACGACTTTATTCAAAACACACCTATTATTAATCAACCCGATTTTTCGACAGACGACTATGTTATTGAAAAAATAAATTCAATATTAAAATTCGCTAATATTGGCAAAATTATCAGTGATTTAGGCTCAACTATTATTAATTTATTATTATCAATTTTTGTAATTACTTTCACTAGCTTTTTCTTCTTAAAGGACAAAGATTTATTCGATAGATTAGTTTTAATGGTGGTACCTCAAAAATATGAAGAAAAAACAAAAAGTGCTCTTAATTCGATAAGAAAGTTAATTGCTAGATATTTGTTCGGAATGATTTTAGAAACTACGCTAATGGCTTTATTTACAACACTTGGACTATATATTATAGGTGTTGAATTAAACCTTGCCCTTACAATTGGCTTAATAGTTGGCTCGCTTAATATTATTCCTTATATCGGACCATGGATAGGAATCAGCCTCGGTCTTGTTTTATATATTACAGCTAATGTAAATTTAGACTTTGCCACAGAAATTACTCCAATGATTTTTAAAATTTTAGTAGTAATTTTTGTCGCTAAACTTCTCGATGATAGCATGCTACAACCATTTATTTATTCAAAAAGCATAAAGGCACATCCTCTTGAAATATTTTTTGTTATTATTATTGCAGGTAATATTTACGGTATACTTGGAATGATGTTCGCAATACCTGCATACACTGTCCTAAGAGTAATTGCTAAAGAATTTCTTGCACAATATAAGTTTGTACAACAAATTATCCAAGGTATGGAAACAAATATTAAGCAAGAAAAAAATAAAAAGAATAATGATGAAGATTTATAAATTTGGGGGAGCATCAATAAATAAAACTAATCTTTTAGATAATATTGTAAATATAATATCTAAAGAAAAAGAACTGTGGATAGTTGTTTCAGCAATTGGAAAAACTACAAATTCTTTTGAAACATTATTAAATTCGTGGTTCAATAATGATGATACTAAATTTAATATTTTACAAAATATCATTGATTTTCATTTAGATTATATAAAAAGTGGATTTAACGATAATAATGAAAAGATAATTAATTTAATTCAACCTATTTTTAATGAAATTAAAGATATAATTTTACAAGTTCCCGAAAACGACTACGATGTTTCTTATGATAAACTTGTTAGCTACGGAGAAATTCTTAGCTCTTTAATTTTTAGTGAATATATTAAACTTAAAGGTATTGATAATAAATTGATGGATATTCGTAATATTATTGTTACCGATTCAAATCACAGAGACGCAAAAGTTTTATGGTCGGAATCTGAAATTAAAATTAAAGAACTTGATCTAGAGTCTTGCAAAATTTTTGTTACCCAAGGTTTTATAGGTGCAGATATAAATAACAGTCCTACTACACTTGGACGCGAAGGCTCTGACTATACTGCTTCTGCTTTAGCATATTTATTAAACGCCGAAAGCCTTACTATATGGAAAGATGTTCCAGGAATTATGAACGCCGACCCTAGCCAATTTGAGTTTGCCGAAAAACTTGATTATTTATCATATAACGAAGCAATTGAATTAGCTTTTTATGGAGCAAAAGTTATTCACCCTAAAACAATAAAACCTATCGAAAACAAAGACATCCCCTTGTTTGTAAAATCTTTTATTAATCCTATAAGTACAGGCACTGTTATTAAAAAACTCGATTTTCAACTTAAACTTATTCCAATATTTATTTTAAAACAAAAACAAATATTAATTTCAATTTCTCCAAAAGATTTTTCATTTATTGTTGAAGAAAATATGAGTAAAATTTTTGGACTATTTGCAAAATATAAAACGAAATTAAACATATCTCAAAACTCGGCGGTAAGTTTTTCGGCATCAATAGACGAAAATAATAGAAGTTTTGAACATTTAATAAAAGAACTGCAAGAAGATTTTTATGTAAAATACAACTCTGATTTAGAGCTAATTACAATTAGATATTATACCGAAGAAGCAATAAATCAAATGGTAAAATCGAGAAAGGTATTAATAGAACAAAGAAGTAGAAGGACAGCGAGATTTTTAGTAGCTAGTTCATAACCAAATATTATAAAAGCAAATGCAAATTGTATCAATTTTAGTTATTGCAATAGGACTTTCAATGGACAGTTTGGCTGTTTCAATGGCTACGGCGTGTTCGTACAAAAACAAAACAACTTATATTAATTTAAGATTTGCTTTCACTCTTGGCTTTATTCAAGCTCTATCATTAATTGCCGGCTGGGCTGCTGGATTAGAGCTTACAAAAATACTTCAAAAATATGACCACTGGATTGCTTTTTTGCTATTGTTAATTATTGGCGGAAAAATGTTAGTCGAAGGAATTAAACATAAAGAACAGAAAATAAAACAAGAAATTAATATGGATAATTTCTTTACCGTTACAGGTTTAGGTATTGCAACTAGTATTGATGCTGCAATAGTTGGAGTAAGTTTACCTTTCGTTGGACTAAATATTTGGATTAGTGCTTTTATAATATTTATTATTACGTTTTGTTTTTCCTACTTCGGACTTTTAGGCGGGGAATTTATCAGAAAAAGACTTAGGAATATCCCCATTGAGATCATTGGAGGACTTTTTTTAATTGGACTTGGAACAAAAGTCTTAATAGAACATTTAATAAATGGGTGTTAAATAATTTTAATTTTACTATTATGGAAGAAAAAGAAATAAAAGTTGCAACAAAATATACTGATTTTCTAAAATCATGTTTACCACAAGTTTACTTCGACAAAATGGATCAAGATGATTTTGTTTCGCATTATAAACTTATAAAAAGAACTATTGCACCCGAAAATAAAGAAAAACTTTTTCATATTAAAGGAGATATTGAAGACTTTTATTCTCATACGTTTTCTTATGATAAATTAATCTCAAATTTATTGAAAGAAGCTTCGGAAATAAGAGGGAACATAGCTATTTACAGAATTTTTCCTAACAAAAATCAAGATTTCATTTTATCTGCTGTTTATAAAAGTATAATTTTTTCTAAAAGATTAAACGAATTTGAAATTCCAACACGAGAAAATATTAAAAAAGTCTTTTTTGATAATAATGAAAAACTTATTAAAAATATAGACGTTAATCTTGAAGATAGTTCTAAAAAAATTGTTTTACAATGCTTTAATATTTCTTTCAACACTTTACTTTCCAATCTTTTTGAGACTTTAAATAAACAAGAAATAGATTATAATTTTCTTTCAATAATTCAAATAACCAAACCGCTTAATAAAAACAACAAGTACTATAGAATTGATATTCAGTTAAATAAAAAAATTGGAAATAATGATTTTAATTCTTTAAAAGAAGATTTTGAAAGATATATTCAAACTTCTATCCAAGCCTTGAGTATTTTCGACATGATAGGTCCAGCTATGGTAGGTCCATCTAGTTCGCATACCGCAGGAGCAAACCGAATTGGACAAATCAGTAGAAACATAATTTTAGCAATATTAGAAAGAGGTGAAAAAATTATAGACATAAAAGTTAAACTTTTTGCTTCGTTTCGTGATACAGGCATAGGTCATAAAACGCCGTCGGCATTAGGCGGAGGGCTATACGGTTTTCCAACCGACCACCCCAAAATGATAGAACACGGCGACCCAAAATTTTTAAAAGAAAATGGAATTAAATTTGGCGACCAAGTTGCTAAATTCAATGCTTTCATAAAATCAACACCCTCGGAAGACCTAAAATACTTATCACAAAGGAATAATAATATTGCAGAAATTTTATTTACAACAGACAAGGCTAATTATTCTATTACAGGTTTTTCTATCGGAGCTGGAAATGTTGAAATAAGGTTTTTTAACGACATTGAACTAACTAACCCCATTGATGGAAAAATTGATTTAAGGCTAAAAGGAAACGAAATAATAAAATCAGACGATAAAAAATACCCTATTATCAATAAAATATATAGTCAAGCGGGAACGGGCGAAAAACCAAAATTAGATTTTAATACTTTTGAAGAATTAGAAGACTATTTGAATAAAACTGGTAAAAACATTATTGATGTTATTTGCGAAACTGAATATGCTTTACAAGGAATTGGTAAAGAAGAAGTATATTCCAAAATGGCAGAACACTGGCAAATTATGAAATCTTCGGTATATTCAGGAGTAAGCACAAGTGAACAGTCTTTATTAAAACTTAGTGGAGGCGATTCAAAAATGATGAATAAATACCTTAAACAATCTAATTTATTTAATAATATTTACGGCAAAGCAGCAGCTTACGCAACAGCAGTAAACGAAATTAATGCAAAAAGCGGAGTAATAATTGCCTGTCCAACAGCTGGTAGTTGTGGAATTTTACCTGGAGTTTTAACTGCCTGGAGCGAAGAAAACCCTAATGCCGAAATTAAGATTATCGAATCATTAATGCTAGCAGGTTTTTTTGGAATGATACTTTTTACAGACGTTTCTACCGCTGGCGCCGACTATGGCTGCCAAGCCGAAATTGGAGCTGCAGCTGCTATGGCTGCCTCTGCAATTGCATATCTCGAAGATGGAAATTATAGCCAAACAATTCAAGCTTTTACGTTGGCAATAAAAAATTCATTAGGCTTAATTTGCGACCCAGTTGCTGGACTTGTCGAAGTACCTTGCGTAAAAAGAAACGGAATATATTCTTCATTAGCTCTTACTGCTGCATTTATGGCATTAAGCGG
>CAYRQZ010000098.1:0-1444 GCA_964426585.1 uncultured Bacteroidales bacterium
ACAAGTCATTATACAATCCTGTTTATCCGTCCACAAGTGCATTGCTCCTCCATTACAATTTTTATAATCTTTGCAAGTTAAACAAATCCCTGTTTTTGTCCAACTCCTATTCCGCATATTCTCAAATCGATTATTCCAGACATCTAAAAAATTGTCATTGTATATATTTCCTTGAACAAAATGACGGTTAATATTGGGGCAAGCAGAAATTGAACCATCTATTAAAATCGAAGCTATATTTATCCCTGCACGACAAAAGAAAAAGGAATCACGTACTAGTTTCTCATATTCCCCAACATAAGATTCGCAGCTAAATTTTATATCAATCCGTTTATCTGTCCGTGATTGAGCTATAAAATCCATTAATTGTCTTAATTGTTCATTGTTTAATTGCAAATCAAAATTACTCGCTGCTCTCCCTATTGGTGCGATTGTAAATAACCGCCATGCTTTAACTTTCCTTGAAATTAAAAAATCCCTAAAACGAAATAATTCATTGACGTTTTTTGAATTAACGCAAGTTACCACATCATAGTTAAGTCTGTTTGATGAAACGATTAAATCCAATGCCTTTAAAGCATTATTAAAACTATGTTTGTTTAATCGCAACCAATTATGCGATTCTTCAAATCCATCAAGGCTCAACGTAATTGCACCCATACCTGCGGAAAGTAACCTAGCATGAATATCTGGATTATAAGCAAACCCGTTTGTAACAATTCCCCAACGAAATCCGTTTTCCCTCAAAATCTTGCCGCAGTGTGGTAAATCATTTCGCAATAATGGTTCTCCTCCTGTTATTACAACAGTTATTGAATTAGGCTTATAAAAATTCTTTAATGGCAAAATAGCATTTAGGAAATCCTCGATAGGCATATCCTTAGACTTGGAATCCGAAATACAATCGGACCCACAATGCAAACATTTTAAATTACAACGCTGAGTACACTCCCAAAACAAATAACTCAATTCATGTATTTGAACTTCATTATCCCTAAATCGATTATGAAAATATTGAGAAATCTTATTTAGCATCCAAACTTACATTAAGATATGTTGTTTTGTCTTCAATTTTCACAACAGTATCTTTAGGGAGGAATATTCCATTTTGAGCGGAATCAATATCTTCAAATTTAACTTTGAGAGTTGAATCCAATGATGTATAAATTTTATACATTCCTTCATCATCTGTTATCACATATTGCGGTTGATTTTCAAGCGAAACCTTTATCCCTGAAATAGGATGGTTAGTATCTTTAGATATGACACGACCTTGAATCGAAACATCAACGCCAAAATCCTCTGGAGTTCCGTAACATGCTTGAAAAACAAATACAGCAGTTGAAAAACTTAATGTCCCAAAAATTACTCTCAAAATTTTTCGTTTTTTCTCTTTTAATTTCAGTTTCATAATTTTAACGTTTAGTTTTATGAATATTCGTTC
>CAYRQZ010000098.1:1544-7659 GCA_964426585.1 uncultured Bacteroidales bacterium
TTAGTTTTTCTTTCACATAATTAAGAGCCATTTCAAGGTTTTGTTTAGCTTTGGAAGAAATTTCTTCTTTAAATTCCCATTCATAGCCCTTAATATGTAAAAGATAACATTTAGGGTATTTGTCATAAATTTGATTACACAAGTTTAAGACAAAAGCAGGAGAAACAGCATGCATAGTAAACTCAATTTTAGCTTCGGAGGCATTAACTTTATCGATATAAAAGTTTTCAATTTCTTCGATTGTAGCGTCTACGAATACAACGATATCTTTATCAGAAATTAGGTCAGAATCTTCGATATTTAATTGGTAATTACTTTCGAGAAAGATTCCTTTTATATTATTATCGTCTACCCATTGTTCCATTTCTTGGACAAAGGCATTTCCTAGTCCGTCGTCTTGTCTACCAGGGTTTCCGTAGCCATAAATTAATATGCTTTTCTCCTCTCCCATTTTAAGATTTTTTTCTATCAATAAGCTTATCCTTAGAGTCGTATAGAGAAATTTCTAAAGGCATTTTTCCGAGAGCGTGAGTAGCACAGCTCAAGCATGGGTCGTAAGCTCTAATAGCCACTTCAACGGCGTTCATCATACCTTCGGTAATAGTTTCTTGACCGTTCATGTAGGAATTAGCGACATTATTCACAGCCCTATTCATAGGCTCGTTGTTATTGGTTGTAGAAACGATTAAGTTAGCCATTTCTATTTGGTCATTATCGTTAATTTCGTAATGATGGAATAATGTTCCGCGAGGAGCTTCGATAAGTCCTACACCACGTTTTTGTTTTGTTCCTTTTGTAACGAGTTCTCCTGACAAAAGATCTGGGTCATTCAAAAGTTGTTTAATCATTTCGGCGGCATGCAAAGTCTCAATTAAGCGAGCGTAGTGCATGTGCATACACATATTATTTGGCTTTCCGTTAGTGTAGGCTTTATAAATTTCGAATTCTTTTTGTGCAAGTGGAGTAGGAATAAAGTCTGCACAATTTAATCGGGCTAATGGTCCGACTCTATACCATCCTTTTTCTTTGCCTTGGCTTAACAAATATGGGAACTTCATATAAGACCAATTTTTCACTTCTTCGCTCACATATTTATCATATTCTTGATAATCGACATCGTTCAAAACTTTATTGCCGTTGGCATCCACAGCTCTAAGTACGCCATGATATAGATCTAACGCACCGTCTTCTCTTACTAAGCTCATGTGATTAGACTCATACTTAGAAAAATTATCAATAAAGTCTGTATTCTTTTTATGATAATCCTTAAGGAAGTTAAGAGCTGCTTGCGCCCATTCAATCATTTTATCAGCATTTAGGGGGTCTGCACCTTTAAGAAACTTGTCTTTTTCTTCGAGAGTTAAATGTCTATTTATACCACCTGGTATTGCTCCTGTTCCGTGTATTTTTTTACCGGCAGTGGCTGATATAATTTCTTGTCCGAATTTTCTCATCATCACTCCCATTACGGCGAGGTCCTTAAATTCGAGTGCGACGCCAATAACATTTCTAATTGCTGGGTCTGCATCTACGCCGAAAAGTAAATCAGGCGAAACGAGGTGGAAAAAGTGCAAAGAGTGCGACTGAAAAATTTGACCATAGTGCATAAGTCTTCTCATTTTTTCGCCTGTGGGTGTTAAGCCCTTACCTGTACCAGCACCGACAATTACGTCGAGGGCTTTAGCAGCAGCAAGATGGTGGCTAACGGGACAAATTCCGCATAATCTTTGAACTAAAACAGGAGCTTCCCAATATGGACGGCCTTGAACAAATCGTTCGAAACCTCTAAATTCTACAATATGTAGTCTAGTTTGTTCTACTATGCCGGCATCATTAATTTTTATTGTTACCTTACCATGTCCTTCGACACGGGTAACTGGCTCTATTGTTATCTTTTTTGACATTTCATTAAATTTTTAAAATTAATCAAATTTGAATACCTCGTATGGAAGATTTAGTTCGTCGCCAGTAATTAAGGCAACTAGTGCGTTCCAAATTAAATCGGCTCGTGGTGGGCAACCGGGCAAGAAATAGTCAATTTTCACTATTTCGTGACAAGGATAAACTCTATCCAAAATCATTGGCAGCTCATCATCGTTTGGTAAAATTTTCTCTGTATTTGTTGTTACAGTCGGACCGTTTAAATAAGCTTCGTGAATACATTCTTCGACAGGGATACCGTTTCTCATAGCAGGTAATCCTCCCATTATAGCACATTCGCCGAGAGAGATTAAAATTTTACAATGTTTACGAAATTCTTTTAAAACATGAACATTTTCGCTATTACAGCAACCACCTTCTATAATTCCGATATCGCATTGTTTAGTAAAAGTTTTGATATCGTCAATTGGTGATTTATTAAACTCAACTAATTCGATTAGGTCGAGAATTCTTTCGTCTATATCAAGGATAGACATGTGACATCCAAAGCATCCAGCCAATGATGTCGTTGCAACTATAGGTTTACTCATTTTATTTTTCTCCTATTATTTATTTTCGATTTCAAATCCGATAGGTTTTTTGTCGTATTTACGCTCTCCTATTGGCATACTGAATCCTACTTCTTTTTTAATTATCACTCCTACAGGACAAATATCCATAGCTTTTTGCGCCATTTCGTCCGTAATATTAGCACAAACGAGTTCGTCCATAATAATTTCGGCATGAATGCCTCGGTATTTAATAGCGAACATAGCCTTATCGTTTTCGTCCTTTAATCCTCTAACGCAACGCATGCAAAGGATACATCTGTTTTTGTCGAGTAGAAGTTTTGCATTTTCAGCTTCGACAGGTCTTTGTGGGAAAGCGTAAGGAAAACGAGGTACCATCATCAAATATCGGTATGCAAGAGCTTGAAGTTCGCAGTTACCACTTTTTTCGCATGCTGGACAAAAATGATTACCTTCAACAAATATAGCTTCGATAATTGCTTTTCTAACATCGTTAATTTGTGCAGTATTATTTTCGATATTCATACCTTCACTTACTGGAGTTGTGCAAGCAGTCATATTTCTTCCGTTAACTTTAACTGTACAAATACGACACGAGGCTTTTGGTTTCACCCCTTTATAATTACACAAGCTAGGAATATAAATTCCGTTTTTTTCGGCAGCTTCGAGTATCATAAGTCCTTTTTCGACTTGAAGTTTTTTGCCGTCTATTGTTATATTAATTATTTCGCTCATAATTTTTCTTTAAATAGGTTAAACAATTTTTAATGAACATTTGGTATGCGTCCTACGTAATTGCAAGAGTCTTTCACAGCTTCTTCCATATTAAATCCCATATCAAAATCTACACCTTTTTGAATTTTTTCTTCGTATAAGTGCCTAAAATTTTTGATGCTTGAAATAATTGGATTACCGGCTGCTTGTCCGAGTCCGCATCGACTAACGGCAGGGATTTTCGCCCATTCTTCTAGGTCGGTAATATCAGAGGGCACTCCTTTTCCTTTGAGGATTTTCACTAGTTTATCTCTTAAAAGTTTAGGAATTATTCTACAAGTAGTGCAAGAGCCACAAGATTCTTCGATAAAGAAGTCCATAAAATTCAAAACGATGTCTTTTAAGAGGTCTCTTGAATTATTTAAAATAATCATAGAGCCACCGGTACCGAGGTCGCCGTAACAAATTTTGCGGTTAAAATCATCGGGTCCTATTAAAGAGCCGGAAGGTCCGCTAACTTGAACAGCTTGTGTATTTTTAGCGCCTACCATTTCTAGCATTTGGTTTATGGTCATTCCCCACTCAATTTCGTAGACTCCTGGTTTTTCGCAATCACCTGAAATGCTTAATAATTTAGTACCAGAAGATTCTTCTGTTCCCATTTTATTGAACCAGTCGCCACCGTTTTCAATAATTTTTACTATCGAGCAAAAAGTTTCAACGTTATTAATAATAGTAGGTAAGAATAAATACCCATTTTCGACTGGAAAAGGGGGTTTATCTCTAGGTTCTCCACGTTTACCTTCGGCAGACTCTATAAGTGCGGTTTCTTCTCCGCAAACATAAGCACCTGCACCGAACTGTATTCTGATGTCGAAATTAAATCCATTAATTCCAGCTATATTTTGTCCGAGTCGATTTTCTTTTCTGGCTTTATCTAATACATTTTCGAGATATTCTTCCATATATTTATACTCATATCTCAAATACAGTATTCCCATGTCTGAGCCGATAGCGTAAGCAGCTATAGCCATACCTTCGAACAACATTTCGGGGCGTTCTGTAAGTAATACTCTATCTTTAAAAGTGCCGGGTTCGCCTTCGTCGGCATTACATAAAACATATTTTTTTTCGCCTTTAAATCTAGAGCAGAACTCCCATTTTAATCCGGTAGGGAAACCAGCGCCGCCTCTACCGCGGATATCAGATCTCTTTACATGAGCAATAATTTCTGCGGGCGACATAGTTTTAAGTTTTTTGTTTAATACTTCGCCGGTTGCATAATCACCAAAAACAACATTACCTTTTCTAAGTATGTTATTTTTTACCATAGTTTGAAGTACAGTATTTTTGCCGTCTCCAAATTGTTTATGGTACAAGTCCTCAACTTTTTTACCGTCTTTTAGTCCGATAATAATTTGTTTAGCAACAGCAGGAGTGAGATTAGTAAACACTTGCCCGTTGATTATAGCTGCAGGTTCTTGGTCGTTCATACCTATACATGAAGTGTTGAACAAGCCGATTTTTCCGTCAGCTGATACTTCGCCAAATTTGCAATTAGCTGTCTCCTCAAAAGCTTTTTTAACTTCGTCTCTACCCATCATACAAGCCACGGCACTGTCGTTTAGGTAAATCGAATTTTTACCCCGCGAAGTGTTAGTGAAAAAATGATAGAATGACAAAGTCTGTTCTACATCAACTTTAGCAATCCCTAGAGTATCCGCTATACCTTGTACAGCAGCCCCCGACACATGGCCAACTTCGGCATGAATATCTAATAAAATATCCATCAACCGATTCTTGTCTGAACCATACTTTTTTACAATCATTAATAATTGTTCGTCCATTCTGTTAAGATTTAGTAATAGTTAGTTAATATCATTTTTGTTTATTTTTGCTAAGCTTAATAGTTAATTTTTTAACAATTAAGTTCATTAGCAAAATTATTATTTTAAATGAATGTTCCAAAGATTTTATAACATATAATCGAAATTTATATTTAGTCTAAATTATGCCATTAATAGTCCCAAAATGCATCACATGGCATAATTATTGCTGTTTGTATAAGTTGATTTACAACAACTTTTTATAAAAAATAAGTTAATATTTCATTTTTTTATTTAAAATAAAATATTATTTTTGTACTGAAAATAAAACAATACAAAATGAATAATACATCAAACGAGCCAAAAGTTAAAGGTTTAGGCTGTCTGGGCTTTACTATGTTCGGGTTACCACTAATTATTGGATTTTCAATATTTATACTTTGGATATTTTATTATGCATATTCCTCATACAATAAATTTGTAGTAGCAAATCAAACTGTTGAAAAAGCCTGGTCTAACGTAGAAAATACTTATCAAAAACGCTACGACCTCATACCTAACTTAGTAGAAGTTGTGAAAGGCTACGCTAGCCACGAACAAGAAACATTTACAGCAGTTACCGAAGCCAGAGCAAAGGTATCTTCCATTAATATTACAGCAGATGAACTTACCGAAGAAAATCTTGCTGCTTTTGAAGAAGCACAATCCGAATTAAGCGGTGCTTTAAGCCGTTTATTAGTTAGTGTTGAAGCATATCCAGAACTTAAGGCTAACCAACATTTTACTCAAATGCAAAATGACCTTAAAAATATTGAAAACGAAATTTTAATACGAAGAGACGAATTTAATTTGAAAGTTGAACCATATAATGTCTTAATTTTAAAATTCCCTCGAAATTTAATGGCGAAATTATTCGGCTTTAAAGAAAAAGCATATTTCAAATCAATAGAACAAGCAAAAGAAGCACCCAAAGTATAATTCTAAGTTTTAAGAAAATATTAAGTTTTTTCTTGAACTTTTATATTTAAGTATTGTAATACTATTTATCTTTGCACGTCTAAAATTTTTAAGTTTTAGACTTAAATTTTGAACGTAAAATATAGTATATGACAAAACTTTATAAAT
>CAYRQZ010000099.1:0-5770 GCA_964426585.1 uncultured Bacteroidales bacterium
AATGAAAAACAATGTAGATTATAAGTAACAATACGGAAATTATTACTATCTTTGCAATCTTAAAACAATGCTTATGAATTTAGGAAATTTTGAAATAAATAATATCTACAATATTGATTGTCTTATTGGAATGAAAGAGTTACCAAGCGAGTGTATAGATTTGGTAATAACTTCGCCTCCATATGATGATTTGCGTGATTATAATGGTTTTCACTTTGAAATATTTTTTCAAATATTTTACTGTTTCTTTCATTAACTCAACATTATCTTTGAAACGCCCAAGCCCTGTATTGCAACTATCACAAATCCAATGAAAAACACCTTTGCTTTTGTGCGTTTTACGTCTTCTACAAAGCCAACAGAATTAATTTCCACCCCATTTGACTTTTCCGTCAAAACTACAAAATCATTAATTTTTATCACTCTTGAAACAAATTTGAATTAAAAAACTCTGAAACAGATATGTCAAATGCTTTTGCAATTTTTTCAATATTTATTATTGAAACATTGCGCTGACCTTGCTCAATACTTGCAATATAAGTTCTATCAAGTTCGCATTCGAAAGCAAACTTTTCTTGACTCAAGCCTTTTGCGGTACGCAATTCTCGAAGTCGTTTACCAATTTTTTCCTTGATATTCACGAGTGCAAAATTACAACTATGTAGTTTATTTATCAACGGACTATAAGTATAGTCTATGTTTTTTCTTTACAATAAAAAAATTTAGCAACACTTTTGTCTACTTCAACAAAAGTCCTAAAAAAAAAGCAACACATTTGACCATTACACCAAAAAATTTTATCCCTATCACTTAAAAATTCTGTATTTTAATTGAGAAATAACAACGCCAAGTATTACAACAAACATTGCTATTATTTTTTGTACATCAATAGTTTCGCCAACAAAATACCAAGCTATAAAAATGGTAAAAATAGGTATTGTATTACTAAAAACATTGACTTTTGTAATTGGCATATACCTTAAAGCGTACATATACAAAAGGAATGCAATAGTAGAAGCAAAAACTCCGAGTTTTATTATTGCCCATAAGCTTTCATAAACTAATCCGGTTTCTTTAATTGTGGCGACATCAAAAATTGCGACTATTGGTAAAAACATAAAAAAACCGAAGAAGCTTTGCCAAAAAATAATATTTAAAACAGAATGTTCTAGAGGCATTTTTTTAATCATAACACTATATCCATTTGCAGCAATAATAGCAAGTAAAAGAAGTAATAAGCCATTTACTGGAGCTTGTAAATTTAGATTTTTATCTAAAACTAAAAACACAATTCCACAAATTGAGATAATAATGCCGATAAGGTTTACAAAACTAACTTTTTCTTTAAGGAAATACCAAGCGACAAAAGGAGTAAATAGTGGTATTATTGAGATAATAACCGAAGTCATTGAGGCATCAATTAATTTTAAGCCATTTGTTTCGCCGATGAAATATAAAAAAGGTTCAAAGAAAGCAAGAAGAATAAATAAATGGATATTTTTTTTGTTTGGGAGTTTAAAATTTTTTGTCAATAAAAGTACGGGCAAAAGGACAATAACCGAAACAAATAATCTAAAAAAAATGACAGTAAAAGCCGAATAATTTTCTAATGCTACTTTTCCCCAAACAAATGAAGCGCCCCATAATGCCATGCTAATTAATAGCAATAGGTATAGTAACAAAGGTTTTGGACTTGATTTCATAAAAATTAATTCTTAAAGGAACTAAAAATTATAATTGTTTAAGCAAGTTTTTCATATTGACTTTTTCAGAAATAAGTTTTGTTAAATTTTGCAAATTAATTCTTTCTTGCTGCATACTATCGCGGTATCTAATAGTTACAGTATTATCTTCTAATGATTGGTGGTCAATAGTAAGGCAGAAAGGAGTTCCGATAGCGTCTTGTCTTCTATATCTTTTTCCGATAGAGTCTTTGTCTTCGTATTGGCAATTCATATCCAATTTAAGTTCGTTCATAATTTGTCGGGCAAGTTCGGGCAAGCCGTCTTTTTTTACTAGTGGCAAAACAGCAACTTTAATTGGAGCCAAAGCGGGTTCTATCTTTAAAACTACTCTTGTTTCGTCTCCAACTTGTTCTTCGTTATAAGCAGCCGAGAGAATAGATAAAAATGTTCTATCCAATCCTATTGAAGTTTCAACTACGTAAGGGATATAACTTTCGCCTGTTTCGTTGTCGAAATATCTTATTTTTTTTCCTGAAAATTCTTCATGTTGTTTTAGGTCGAAATCTGTTCTTGAATGTATTCCCTCTAACTCTTTAAACCCGAAAGGAAATTCGAACTCTATATCAAAAGCAGCATTAGCATAGTGGGCGAGTTTATCATGTTTGTGCCAGCGATATTTTTGAGGATTAATTCCTAAGGATTTATGCCATTTCAATCGTTTTTCCTTCCAAATTTCAAACCATTTAAGTTCTTCGCCTGGTTTAACAAAATATTGCATTTCCATTTGTTCAAACTCTCTCATTCTAAAAATAAATTGTCTAGCAACAATTTCGTTTCGGAAAGCTTTTCCAATTTGAGCAATACCGAAAGGTATTTTCATACGTCCTGTTTTTTGAACGTTTAAATAATTAACAAAAATTCCTTGTGCGGTTTCGGGTCTAAGATAAATAGTGTTTGCAGCATCGCTCAAAGAGCCTAATTTAGTATCAAACATTAAATTAAATTGGCGAACTTCTGTCCAGTTTCTGCTTCCCGATATAGGACAAACAATAGCCTCATCGATAATAATTTGACGAAGTTTTTCTAAATCATTATTTTCTAATGCAGAAACGAAATTTGTTTTTATCTCAGAAATTTTTTCGGTATATTCTAATACTTTTGGGTTAGTTGCGACAAACTGAGCTTGGTCAAAATCATCTCCAAATCTTTTTGCAGCCTTAGTAATTTCTTTATTAATTTTTTCATTAATTTTTTCTAAATGTTCTTCAATCAAAACGTCGGCACGATATCTTTTTTTAGAATCTTTATTATCAATTAAGGGGTCGTTAAAAGCATCAACGTGTCCTGATGCTTTCCACACGCTTGGGTGCATAAAAATGGCTGAATCTATGCCTACAACTTCTTCATTTAGTTGTGTCATTGCTCTCCACCAATATTCTTTTATATTATTTTTAAGTTCGACTCCATTTTGTCCGTAATCATAAACTGCACTAAGTCCGTC
This sequence comes from uncultured Bacteroidales bacterium, assembly GCA_964426585.1. Lineage (GTDB taxonomy): Bacteria > Bacteroidota > Bacteroidia > Bacteroidales > ML635J-15 > Bact-19. The sequence continues at coordinate 3,187 of CAYRQZ010000099.1, forward strand.
ATACAGTTCAGAAGATTGAAAAATAAAACCATATTCTTTGCAATGTGCAACAATTTTTTTAAAAAGTTCTTCTTGATTCATTTTTATATTTTTATCTATTAAATAATATTCCTATTTGTAAACTGGGGCAAAAATACAAATCATTTTTATTATAAAAAGCAAGTATTCCATTAAACTGTGAGGTAAAAGCAATTTTGTTAGTTAGATAATAGTCGAGGCTTATCAATGGGTTTATAGAAAAAGCGGGGCTAAAATATAAATTAGCTTGATGTAAAACATTGCCTTCTTGCTTTTCGATATGTAAATTTCTTATTTTTCCGCCTCCAATTCCGATAGAAGTACATACTCTAAAATTATTAAATTTAGTAGTATATCCGGCAAACACTCCGCCATAACCCAAGCTTATATAAGAATTTTTAGAGTTTGAAGATTTGTACACTGCTTTATTACTGCCGCCATGCAAGCCCAAGGTCAAATGTTTTTTAGGATAAAATCTTAAGATTCCGCCAATTCCGGAACTATAAGAATTTATTTTTTGATACTCGTTACTAGCGACAGTGTATCCTGGTTGAAAGAACAACATTCCGCCACTGTATAAATTTTTGTACTCTTGGGCATCAATCTTCAAACAAAAAGTACAAACAAGAAAAGCCACTAAGCCCAATCTCATCATTTGCGTTTATTTTGATTAGTATTTTGATTTTTGGGTAAATTAGGGTTGTCGTCAATAATTATATCGGTTTGCCTTCCCCCATGGAATACAGACTGAAAAGTAATATTTCCTCTTTGGTCAAAATAAGTAGATTTTCCTTCTTTGACACCATTTTTATAATTTACTTCCGACTGTATAGGTCCGAAATCAAAAAAAGTTTGCCACCTACCGTCTGGTTTATCTAATTTATAAGATTCAAGTTTAACAATTGTACCATTATTGTTTCTATAAATAAATTTTCCGTTTCGTTTTCCTTCGTAATATGTTCCAGAAATCAATTCAGTTTCTCTGATACTAAAAGTTTTATAATTTCCATGTAGAACAGAGCTAAATTTTTCGTTATTTGAGAAGTCGTCATTAGCTTTTGTTTTTATTAATTTGTAATTTTCTTCGACTTGTTTTTTTCCGTTTGGATACCAGAAGAAATTTTTTCCACAAAGCATTCCGTTTTTATACTCTACTTCTGATTTTTTTTGTCCATTTTCGTGCCAGGCTTTCCAGGTTCCTATCATAATTCCGAGGTCATAATTTCCTTGCATAGCCAAAATACCGTCTTCGTACCATTCTTTCCAAAGCCCATTTTCGTAGTCGTTTTCAAAATTTCCTTCTCTAAATTTATTTCCGTTTTCGAAAAAGATATTCCAAACGCCGTCTTTTACGCCGGATTCATAATCTACTTCTTTCCATATTTTACCATTTGCATACCAGAAATTCCATCTTCCTTGCATTTTTCCATTTACAAAATTGCCTTCATTACCTTTAGAGCCGTCGGTTCTCCAATAAGTCCATAATCCATCTTGCAAGTCATTTTTAAAATTTCCGTCAATATCTTTTTTACCGTCTTCAAACCAAAAGTGAGCTTCGCCTTGCATAAGTCCATTTTGATAATAAATTTCGCTTTGTTTGTTTCCGTTTTCATAATATTTTACTTGCTTTCCGTCTCGCAGGTCGTTTTTATAAGAATTTTCACTTCTAATTTGCCCATTTGCATACCAATATTTCCAAGTATTTTCGCGTTTACCGTCAATAATAACGCCTTCCATTTCTTTTTCTCCAGAAATGTACCAATAAGTATTTAATCCACTTTCGTTGTTAATTTCGCTTTTTTTATTTCCATTTTCAAACCACTCCTTCCAAGTGCCAACTCTTTGACCTTTTTCGTAATATCCTTCAGCCGACTTAGTTCCTGATTCGAAATAATATGTCCAATTAGACTGTTCTAATCCGTTTTCGATATTTCCTAGCGATTGAAGGTTTAAGCTAGAATAATAATTTTTCATCTGTCCGTTTCCATCTTTTACAGTTTGCTTTCCGTTCAAATCATAATACGACAATATTTTTATCCTAATACCTTTTTTATACAAAACTTCAGACTGTAAATTCCCATTTTCATAAAATACTTGCCAAATACTATCTTTCAAATTGCTGTGATAAAAACCTTTTATAGAAGGTTTTCCATTTTTAAAGTTTTCGTAAAAACTACCATGACGTTCATTAGCCCAGTAGTTATATTCTTCTTTAATACTACCATTTGGATAAAAAACTTTGTTAGCCCCATGCAGCATATCTTTATAATAATCAACTTCAGCCATAAGTTTTCCGTCGGGAGAAAAATATTTCCAGGTTCCTTCTTTTTGACCTAAATGCAAAACGCCCTCTTCTTTTTTATTACCGTTTTGATAATTTAATACATAATCACTGTATTCCTGTGCAAATAAGTTAAAATTTGCAATTATAAAAAAAACAAATAAAATATTTTTCATATTCTAAACTTTTAATGTTTTCAATTTTCACAAAAATACAAATTGTTAGTTAATATTTTTATTAAAATAAAAATCTTGTAAACAAAATTTTTAACATTTTGTGTAAAAA
>CAYRQZ010000099.1:5870-7494 GCA_964426585.1 uncultured Bacteroidales bacterium
TGATAAAACACCACGATAATTGTTACCCAAAATTAGTAAATCCAGAAGTATTAAAGCCAATAAGCACATTTCAAATTGTTGATTTTAGTTTAGGTAGTAACAACATCTTAACTTTCACTACTGAAAATGAATCGGCGAAATTGACTTTTTACGTTGAAGAGTATAGATGGGGCAAATGGAATGAAATAAAAAAGGTTCCGGGTGAAGGCGGTCCTCAAAGTCAAGTTTATTCTTTAAAAGTATATCCCTTTACAGGCGAAAATAAATTTAGAGTGTATCAAATAGACGAGAAATACGAGAAATTTTATTCCAACGAAATGGTTTTTAATTTAGAAAGGGAGAAAATTAAAATTATTAGCAATGTTAACAAAGTGAAAAAAGAAATAGAATTTTCTGAAGTAACAAGATATTCTATTGTTGATGATTATGGCGCAGAATTAATTTCTGGGCATGGAAAAACTATTGATACTAATGAACTAAATAAAGGTAGTTATTTCTTAAATTATGACAATGAGTATGTCTTAATTAAAAAGAAATAGGTTTAACAATTAAATTTTTCAACTGAGGCAGAACTTCTGCCTCTTTTTTATTCTTAAAACTAATATGTTTAACTATTCAAATTTTATTAATAAAATTTTTGAAATAAAAGATAATAAAGATTTTATTGACCTAAGCTTATTAGCCTTCGACTATCAGTATCACAATAATAATATTTATAAAACTTATTGCGAATTACTTAAAAAGTCACCAAAGACAATAAACAACATTTCAGAAATTCCATTTTTACCTATTTCTTTTTTTAAATCGAATAAGATTTTAATTTCCGGAAAAAAAACTGATACTATCTTCTCGTCAAGCACAACGACTGGAAATATTCCTTCCTTACATTATGTGCATGATTTGAATATTTATAAGAAAAGTTTTTTACATAATTTTAATAAATTTTATTCCGAAACAGAAAATTATGTAATTTTAGCATTACTGCCTTCCTATCTTGAACGAGAAGGTTCGAGTTTGGTTTTTATGATAGAAGAATTGATAAAAATTTCTAACAAAAAAGAAAGCGGATTTTTTCTTTATCACTACGATGAATTACATGAATTAATTAAACAACTCGAAAATAATTCGCAAAAGTATTTACTTTTTGGAGTAAGTTTTGCCTTATTAGATTTCGCCACAAAATATTCTATTAAGCTCAAGCACGGCATTATTATGGAAACTGGCGGTATGAAAGGGCGAAAGACAGAAATTACACGTTCAGAACTTCATAAAATTCTAAAAAACTCGTTTGGACAAGAAAATATTCATTCGGAGTATGGCATGACAGAATTACTCTCGCAGGCATATTCTCAATCAAATGGAATTTTTTCATGCCCCGAACAAATGAAAGTTTTTGTTAGAGACCCTTACGATGCTTTATCGGTACAAGAAAGCGGAAAAGGAGCCTTAAATATTATCGACCTAGCCAATATAAATTCGTGCTGTTTTATCGAAACTGATGATTTAGGAAAAGTTTATGAAAATGGCAAGTTTGAAATTAGCGGACGCTTTGATTCGAGTGAGATTAGGGGGTGTAGTTTGATGGTTTAGAATGGTTAATCCGTGGTTTATTTCTAAACGTATC
>CAYRQZ010000100.1:0-7447 GCA_964426585.1 uncultured Bacteroidales bacterium
GGTTAGGACGTCAGGTTTTCATCCTGGTAACAGGGGTTCGATTCCCCTATGGACTGCAAAACAAAACGCTAAGTCTTTGATTGTAAAAGATTTAGCGTTTATTTTTTTGTTTTGTTCTTAATAACAAATTTATTTTTGTGGAGTATATCGGACTCGAACCGATCACCTTTAGACTGCCAGTCTAACGCTCTAGCCAGATGAGCTAATACCCCATCAAATTTATTGGATTATTTTTTTATAAATTTTCCTCCTGCAATTGGAGAGTTTGTTTTATTAAAAATTTGATAAAAATATACTCCAGTTTTATAATTATTCAAATCAACACTAGTGTTGTTTGTTTGCATATCAACAATATTCATAAGATGTCCTTGTGCTGAGAATATATATAATTTGTAATTATTAGGATTATCTAAAGAAAAATTTATAAAATCGGCACTAGGGTTTGGGAATACTTTCAAATTTTCTTGGAAGTTTGAATTAACAAAACTTAAATAAGAAAATCTAAAAGTCATACTAAAAATTTGGCTGTAATCAGTATTATATTTAATTTCTAAGATTTGTTGTTTAAGATCTTTTGTCCAATATCTATGAACATAGCTTGTGTCCTTTATTGGGAGCTCCATCGGCAGTTGAGAACCTATTCCTGGAATATTACTTAGTGAAGTGTAACTGCCTCCAAATTTACTTCTGAGTTGCACATCCATAATGCTTGTCATTTTGGAGTTTTCTCTTAAATAGGGAAAATTTCCATTTATAAGAGTATCGCCTGTAAAAATAATAGAACCATGCTCGTCAAAAATAGAGCTTAATTTAATTTCGGCAATAAATCTAACAGTATCATACATAGCAGCAACCATGTTGTAATACTCGGCAGGGATTTGGCTTTGAAATTCAGAGATATGTCTTCTTTCTAAGGCAACGCCTTGGTCTAAATTTTCGCTTTCGAAATTGCAAGGGAAATTATAAAGAGATAGAGTATCAACGAATTTAAGGCTCATTAAATCATTTGTAAAAGGTAATTGGTTTTGAAGCCCGACAAGATTAATTTTATCGTTGTCGATTTTTAGGTGCATAACAAATCCATCTTTTGTAATGAAAGCACAAGTTGCATCTTCGAATGTTCCATTTGGGTCGGTATCCGATGAGGGAAAGTAGACAAGAGTGTCAATCATAATTAACGGGAAAGCAGACAAGCTACCGAAAGTTAAATTTTCAGGCATAACTTGTTCGCTTTCTATACTTAAATTACTATTTTCAAATGCATAGTAAACTTGAGGTATAGAGTCGTTAACATCAAAAAAGTCGCTTCTTACTAAAGAAATTTGTGAAAACGCATAAGCATAACTAACTATGCAAATGAATGCTATGATTAACTTTTTCATGGTTTGTTTTTATTAATTAAACACAGTTTGTTCGTTTATTTGTATTTTAGACTCAGCTGTTTTATTATTTTCGAGGATAAGAATTCCTATTCCTCTTCTAACAAATGGGTGAGTGCGGTCTGTTCCTTTTGTAACTTCAACTTTATAAATAGCTTCATATTTAAAATCATAAAAAACTTTACCATCTTTGTCGGAATAAGAAGTGTCGGCTACTCTTTTGGTTTCGTTGAGAAAATAAACCATGGTATGTGCACTATCTGAATTTGCTGCCTTAACAATTACTCGTGCTCCTTCAACAGCTTTATTATTTTCATCAATAACGTAAACGACCGCTTTTGGTGGGGTAGGCTTTTTACAACTAAAACTTAAAAAAACAACTCCTGATAGAACTGCGAGAAGTATCGCATAATTTAGAAATCTTTTCATAATTTTGATAAATTTTTTTTTATTTTTGTAAATTACAATATTAGTAATTTTTTTAATACAATTCAAAATTTTTCATGAATATTAAAATTATTTTTTATTTAATTATTTTTATTTCTTTTTTGCTTTCATGTTCTAGTGTAAAAAAGGCTACAAAAATCAATGAGTATGCGATTGTCGAAACTTCGCAAGGACAAATTATTATTGGCTTATATGATGCTACTCCAAAGCATAAGAACAATTTTATTTATAATATAAATAACTCTGTCTACGACTCTGTCTTGATATATTCTGTTGTGCCTAATGGTATTTTTAAAATTGGTTTGCCACAAAATATTTCAGAAACTGACTTTTTAATTAAGAATTTTGAAAAACCTTATTTACAACCTGAAACTAATCCTTATTTAATAAATAAAACAGGTGCTGTTGGGATGTTGCGCTTACCTAATGAGAAAAATTCCGAAAAATTTTCAGATACTCAACTATTTTATATTTGTCAAGGAATGAGTACTGACGAAAAATTATTACACACTTTAGTTGCTAATAGAAATGCTCCTGTGATAGGCGATTATATTACGCGTTTGCTTAAAGAAGATGAGTATAAACATTTTGCTGATAGTTTAGATTATTACCTTATTAATAATATGAATAAACAAAGAAATGATTTGTATTTGCGTTTAACCGATCTTGTTTTGCCAAAAATAAAAGCTGATGGCAGAACTTTGTTTAGTTTAAATAAATTCCAAATGAAAACTTATACTAGTATAGGTGGGGTGCCAGTTTATGACGGTGAATATGTGGTGTTTGGCGAAGTTGTGCAAGGAATTGAAATTGTTAATTCTATTTCAAAAATTAAAACAGGGCTTTATAATAAACCAAAAACAGACTTGTTTATTTTGAACACAAAACACGTTTCTAAAAAAGAATTCAAAAAATATTATGAACTTAAAAAATAATATTGTTACTTAGTTGTTTAATTTTTCTTTAATAAATTTAATATGAAACACTTTTTCAGTATTTTCTTTTTGCTAGTTATTTCAATTTTAGCTTTTTCTCAAAGTGAAAACTTAAAGCTTAAAACTTTTACTCTGGATAATGGACTTACAGTTTATTTAAACCAAGACCATTCCATACCTAATGTTTTAGGTGCTGTGATAATTAAAACTGGTGGAAAATATGATCCATCAAACCACACAGGCACTTCACATTACCTTGAACACATGATGTTTAAAGGCACAGATAAACTTGGGACTATTGACTTTGAAAAAGAAAATATTATTCTTGATAAAATCTCAAATAAGTATGAGGAATTATCTCAAACAACTGATAATGAGCAACGTAAGCAAATTCAATCGGATATAAATAAATTATCTTTAGAAGCTGGAAAATTCGCCATTCCAAATGAACTTGACCGCCTTTTAGACCAAATCGGGTCTAGTAAAGTTAATGCTTTTACTTCTGATGAAATTGTTGCATATTTTAATATTTTCCCAAAAAATCAAATTGAAAAGTGGTTGATTTTGTACAGTCATAGGTTTAAATATCCTGTTTTTAGATTGTTTCAATCTGAGTTGGAGACTGTTTTTGAAGAAAAAAACATGTATAATGATGAATTTGCAACTGGACTAATGGAGCTTTTTTTTAGAAATATGTACAAAAAGCATCCTTATGGTACACAAACAGTGATAGGTACGGCTGAACATGTTAAAAGCCCTTCTTTGCCAAATATGAGAAAAATGTTTGAAACTTATTATGTAGCAAATAATATGGCTTTAGTTTTAACGGGAAATTTCGATGTTGAAGAGATTGTACCATTGATTCAAAAATATTTTGGCGAATGGAAAAGCGGCACAGTTCCTGAATTTCCTTCTTATGCTGAAGACCCTTTTAAAGGTGTTGAAAGAGTTAAGGTGAGAATGAGTCCTATTAAAATTGGTGCTTTAGGTTTTAGAACTGTGCCAACAAATCATAAAGATGAAATTATTCTCGATGTTTGTACCCAATTGCTTAGTAATTCGTCCAAAACTGGATACTTAGACAAATTATCTACTAGCGGAAAATTAATGGAAGTGGTATGTTTTAACGATGTACGCAATGACTATGGGGCGATGATGGTTTTGATTATTCCAAAAATTATTGGGCAATCGTTGAAAAAAGCAGAAAAACTTGTTTTTAAAGAAATTGAAAAACTTTATACAGAAGAAATTGACGACCAATATTTAGAGGCTATTAAACTTAATATTGTTAAAGAACACCATGAAGAATTGGAAAATCCTACAAATAGAGCTTTTGTTATCGGACAGCTTTTTACTAGTGGTAAAACATGGGAAGATGTTATAAAATATCCTGAGTTAATTGCCGCTGTTACAAAAGAAGACATAAGAAGAGTGGCAAGTCAATATTTTTCTGAGAATTATTTTGCTCTTTATTCGAAAATGGGCTTTCCTAAAAAAGAAAAGTTAGAAAAACCTGGTTTTGACCCAATAATTCCCGAAAATGCCGAAGCTAAATCTGAATTTGCAAAAGAATTTGAAGCATATAAAGATGGAAAACCTGAACCTGAATTTATAAATTTTGAAAAAGATTTGAATATTAAAGATATGGATAATGGGCTTACATATTTTTATGTAAAAAATAAGACAAATGATATTTTTAATTTAAAAATGAAGTTTAAAGTTGGAAAATATTCAGATTCTCGTTATGATGAATTGGCCGAATATCTTTCATTAGTTGGTACTCAAGAGCTAAAATCAGAAGATTTTAATAAAGCTTTACAAGCTATAGGCTGTAATATTGATGTAGATGTTGATAATAATTTTTTCATAATCTCGGTAAGTGGTTTGGATAAATACTTCAAAGAATCAATGCGTCTTGTTTTTTCTTTTATTGCAAGTCCCGAAAATGATAAATCAAAGTTAAAACAACTGCAACAAAATGCAGTGTTCTTGCGAAAATACGAATCTAGCTCACCCGACGAATTAGGCTCGGCTTTATTTGAGTATGGTGTTTACGGAGAAAATTCTTCATATTTGAGGCGTAGTACCGCAAAACAAGTTTCAAATTTAAAAATTGAAGAATTATTAGATTTATTTAAAGGTGTTATAAAATATGATTGCAATATTCATTATTCTGGAACTTTGTCTTTTGATGAATATTTAAATTATTTTGAATCTAGTTTTAAACACGAAAAATGTAAAACAGAAAAAGAATTTCCTATTGTTTTGCCGCGTCAAGAATATTCAGAGAACACTATTTTGTTTTTGAACGACCCTAAGTCTTTGCAAAGTAAAATTTATTTTTATGTTGGCGGGAATGTTAATAATCAAAATGAGCGTGCTGTTGCTACTGCATTTAATCAATATTTTGGCACAGGAATGTCGGCTTTAGTTTTTCAAGAAATTAGAGAATTTCGTTCAATGGCTTATTCGGCTTATGCTGTTTATAGAAATGGTAGTAATTTAAGCGAGAAAGGCTATTTACAAGCTTTTGTCGGTACGCAAGCTGATAAAACTATTGACGCCGTTTATATTATGGATAGCTTAATAAGCAAAATGCCTGAAAAGGCTGGTCGCATGCCTAATATTGTTTCTGCCTTGTTACAATCAATAAATAGTGGAAAACCTGAGTGGAGAAACCTTAGCGAAACTGTAGAAGCATGGATTTTACAAAAGTATAAGGAAGACCCAAGAATTTTACAATTTGAAATTTTTAATTCTATTGATTTTAAAGATATAATAGTATTTTACCAAAATAATATTCAAAAACGCCCTCGCTTGATTACTATTGTTGGCAATAAAGAGAAAATCAATTTTAAAGAATTAGAAAAATTTGGAAAAATTATTGAACTCGACAAAAAACAAATTTTAAATTAATATATTATACAAAGCAGGCGAATAATTTTTGTAATTGATGAAAAAACTTTTTTTTGTTTATTTTATATTAATAGGTCTTTATTCTTTTTCTCAGAATAAGATTAAGTTAATGTCTTATAATTTATTGAATTTCAATAATTATACAAGTTATTGTACAAATGAAAATAATTCTCATGTTGCTAAGGCTATTTATTTAAAAACTATTGTAAAGAATCAAGACCTTGATTTATTAGCTGTTTGCGAAGTGGGCACAAATCCCACAGCTACTTATACTTTAAACTATATTTTAGGTAATAGCTTAAATGTTGATGGCCAGACCAAATGGTCTGTAACCAATACCTCCGGCTCTTACCTTGTTAATGGTTTGTTTTACGATAAAAATAAGTTTGAATATATTGGGCATGATTTGGTTTCATCTCAAGGTTTACGCGACATAAATATTTATAAACTTAAATATATAGAAAACAACCAAGATATTTTAATGAATGTTGTTGTGCTTCATCTTGCTGCTGGTAGCTCGGCTGAGTCGGTTGTTAGTCGCGGTGTGATGATAGAAAATTTAATGACAAGAATTCAAAATATTGGGAATAATGAAAATTTTGTTGTAGTTGGCGATTTTAATGTTTATTCTCCTAGCGAGCCAGCTTTTCAAAAACTTATTAATCCTTCTTATTCGGCTATTGCATTTTATGACCCTATAAATCAAATAGGAGAGTGGAGTAATAATTATTCTTTCCGTGAGTATCATACTCAATCAACTCATAGTGATAATAATGGTTGCCATAGCTATGGTGGCATGGATGATAGGTTTGATTTTATTTTAATTTCAGGTTCAATTAAAGACGGAAATGCAAGGATAAAATATAAAACTAATTCATATTTGGCTCTTGGACAAGACGGACTTAGATTTAACCAAAGTCTAACTAGCCCAATTAATCGAACTTTGCCCGATGAGGTGATTAATGCTCTTTATAATATGAGCGACCATTTGCCTGTTGTGGCCGAATTTTATATGGGCGAACATAATAGCTCTGTTAGCCTTTCAACTGACCCTCTGTTTTATGCAAATGTTGTCAATCCTTTTAAAGATGAATTAATAATAAAATTTCAAACTGTATATTCAACAAAAACTATTAAAATGAAATTAATGAATATTGCAGGCTCGCTTGTTTTTGAAGACCTTATTGATGTGGTGCCTAACGAAATGTACTATTATAATTTGAAAGGAATTAGCCCAGGTTTGTATATCTTAAATTTTTCTTCCGAAGGCATTTATCAGTCTATTAGAGTGGTGAAATCTGAGTAAACAGAAATGAAAAACAATTATTCAAATTTAATAAATAAACTTATCCAGTTAGACTCTAAAAAAGTGGATAAACTATTTAGAGAATTACATGATAAAGAATTTGAACATATTAATTGCTTAGATTGTGCAAATTGTTGCAAAAATTTAGGTCCTTTACTACGAGACTCTGATATTAGCAAATTAGCAAGATTTCTTAAAATTAAACCTTACGAATTTATCGAAAAGTATTTAAGAATTGATGAGGATAATGATTATGTATTTAAAACTATGCCTTGTCCGTTTTTAATGTCCGATAATTATTGTTCGGTTTATTCAGCTCGCCCCAAGGCTTGCAAAGAATATCCGCATACTAATTCAATAAACATTTTAAATATTTTAGACATTTGTATTAAAAATATTGAGATTTGCCCTGCTGTCAAAAATATTTTTAATCAAGTAAAAATAAAAATTTGAGGTTTATTTGT
>CAYRQZ010000101.1:0-3807 GCA_964426585.1 uncultured Bacteroidales bacterium
AAGAAATAAATGAATTAAAAACAGCAAAAAAATAATTTTTGGTGCTTAAAGCCTTAGCCTGCGGTAAAAACGCCCTCCCTCTTTCTGCACCTAGGGCAGTATGAAATTTTTTATTTCTTTTAGCGTATTTTTAACAAAAATGTTTCATTTTGTTAAAAAAATTAGTCCAGCTTTTAAAAGTTGAACTAAATTGTTTGATTTTTCGCTTGTGGTGCCTATTTTTTTGTTAAGATTAGTATATAGGCTTCGCATAGTTTTTGATAACTTTTGCAATTTAGATTAAAATATTTTTGCAGTATTTTTAAAACTTCAAATTAATTCCACCCATAAAGTTTATTCCTGCTTGAGGGAAATAATAAGCCCAAGTTTTTTCTACGCCTTGTTCATACCAAATTCCACCATAAGCGTTATTAGAATACATAAGATTAAAAATATTATTCACAGAAAATCTAAAGCCAATTTCTTTAATATGTTTTGTTTGTACACTATAATCTACTTGTAAATTATTTACAAAATAAGCGTCTAATCTTCTGTCGGGAGATGAAGTATTGTCAAAAAATTGAGAACCAACATATTTTGCTATCCAGCTTGCACTAAATCCATTAATAAATTTATATGTTACAATTCCGGACGAAACAATATTTGGCGAAAAAGCAATATCTCGTTCTCCTAAATTAAATGATTCGTAATTTTCGTTCCAATCTTGATCATAAGTTGTAGCCCATGAAGTAAAATTCTTAATTTTGTTTTTACTTAAAGTCAAATTTGCATCAAAACTTAATTTACTAAATGGCTTATAAGCAGCAGAAATTTCTATTCCTGCTCTATATGATTCGGCAACATTAGTCATAATATCATAACCAGAGTTAGACTTTTCGCCTGTTGGTATTAATTGATTTATATAATCCATATAATACAAATTTAAGCTAGCTGAAAGTTGCTGAGAAAAATAAGTATATGCAAACTCGTAATCGTAAAGTCTTTCGGCTTGAGGAGTTTTGCTAATATCTCCGGCAGCATCTTTAAAATTTGTTCGAGTAGGTTCTCGATTCGACACAGCAAATGAAGCATAAACATTCATTTTGTTAGAAATATTGTAATACAAGCCAAGTTTTGGATTTACAAAATTATATTTATGCTCTTGGTCTAAAATTAATTGTTCGCCAAAACTATCCAAATCTGCATCGCGACCATTCATAGTGTATTTTATATTGCGATATTGTAAATCAGCATACAAAAACAAGGGAGTAATGATTTGATAATTAATTTTTGCAAAAATATTGGCGTCAGTTTTCTTACCAAAATTTCTGTACCATTCATAATTAATAGGTAAATTTTCATAAAATTGCATCCACACAATATTTCCAAAATGATTTCCATCGTGCTGATTCCAGGCAATGCCAGAGCTAATTTTTAATTTTTCTTTATTATAATTTAAAGAAGCTGTTCCTCCATAAAAATCATTTGCCATCAATTTTCTATAAATAATATCCGATTTTTTAATTTCTATTGCCACAGGAATTAAAGTGTCTGTGAAAGAAATTATTGGTTCAGCTTGATAAATAATACTTGGCAACAAATATTTTGAGAATTTTTGGTCTTCTTTATATTGCTCATAATATCCATCGCCACGAGTGTAATGAATAGCAGAGGAAAAATCTAAATTTCTATTTATATTTTTTGAAAAAATTAAATGATAATGTGTTTGAATATAATTGTCGGAATTATCTCTATAAATATGTCTATTACCGTCAGAATCAAAATATTCGCCTGCGGGATTGTAAGTTCTATAATTCTCAACAGAATCTTTAGGACAGCCATACCAAGTAATTCCTGTTTTTTGTTTTCCATGCAATATATTAGCCCTCACAAAACTTGTTTTTCCTCTCCAAGCAGCACTAATCATCATTGAGGAATGGTCAGAATAAGAATTCTCGACATATCCGTCGCTATTTAATTTAGAAAGACGTAAGTCAAAAGAAAACCCATTACTTAAAATTCCGGTACCAAGTTTTATATTTTCTCGAAAAGTATTAAAACTCCCATACATGCTTGAAATTTCGGCATAAGGCTTATTGCTTAAAGATCCTGTAAAAAAGTTCATGCTTGCCCCGAAAGCAGCTGGTCCATTTGTTGAAGAACCAACGCCACGAGTCAGTTGCAAATTATTTACAGAGCTTGAAAAATCGGGCATATTTACCCAAAAAACAGCTTGAGATTCGGCATCATTTAGCGGAATGCCGTTAACTGTAATATTTATTCTTGTTGGGTCAGTGCCACGAATTCTAAAACTTGTATTTCCAACTCCGGTACCTGCCTCGCTACTAACAACAAGCGAAGGTGTTAACTCTAACATATATGGCAAATCTTGCCCTGTGTTGCGTTTTTGAAGCTCTTCACTAGACATAGAACTAAAAGTAATAGGAGAAAAATCATCGGCACGAGTGGCTTTTACAATTACCTCATCACTCATATAAGCAGAAGATTTTAACACCAATTTTCCAAGATTTTTATCATTTCCACTCATGCTAACAATCTGATTTATAGGCTCAAACCCAAGAAATGAAATTGAAAGTTTACATTCAGAAAATTTACATTTAATTGAAAAATTTCCTTCATTATCGCTAGTTGTTCCCAAAAAAGAATTTTCGATAATCACACTTGCTCCAACAAGCGGATTATCATTTTCGTCAACAATTTTTCCGCTTATTGTTTGGGAAAGAGAAAAAATAGCAGAAAAAACAAAAAACATAAAAAAATAAAACCGTTTCATAACATTAAAAATTTAGTTAATAAAAATTTAATTGGGATGAAACTAAACGCTTGTAATCAAATACCTCCCTACGGCAGCATTACCTGCATCAGGTTCAATGGGTCTGATCTCAGCCTGTTTGGCACCCCTGTCTTTCGACTTTGCAAACTTAAGATTAGTTGTTTAAATAAAAAATGTTCTTCAACAAGTTTTAAAAAAATCAAAAAAATATTCTGAAAAATGTTTTGAAGATTATCTTAAAGTCAGTCATAATACCTGATTCGTGGATATATTTTAAATTAAGTTGTAATTTCGCAGGCATTATTTCTTCAATATATGTTGCTTCAGGATTTTTTGATTTTGCGAGGATTTCATTTTCATTTCTATACTCAATTGAGGCATAGTCGGTAATTCCAGGTTTTAAATTCAAAACTTTTTTCTGCTCTTGCGAATATAATTCGACATATTTTCTTACCTCAGGTCTTGGACCCACAAGAGACATTTCGCCAATAAATACATTAATTAATTGAGGAAATTCATCTATTTTATATTTTCTTAGAAATACTCCAATTTTTGTAATTCTATCATCTTTCTCGCCAACAGTTAACAAGCCATATTTATCAGAATTGGGGCGCATAGTCCGAAATTTTATTATAAAAAAATCTTTGTTCTCCTTTCCTACCCTTTTTTGCCTGTAAAATACTCCACCTTTTGAATCTATAACAATTAAAACTGCAATTATTAGAAATAAAGGCAATAAAATAATCAAACCTAAAAACGAAAAAACTATGTCGAAAAGCCTTTTCATTGTTTTTGATTAGTAATTTTCATTACTGCGTTTTTTACTACCTTAACAACTTTGGCAGCATCTTCATCGCTCAAATCGTAATAAACAGGCAAAGAAATTTCGCCTTTATAATTTTCATAAGCTTGAGGATAATCTTTCATTTTATATTTCAAACTTTTATAAAAGGAAAGTAAAGGTAATGGTTGAAAATGAACATTTACAGAAACAGAGTTTTCAAAAATTTCTTGAATAATAGCATCTCTTTGGG
>CAYRQZ010000101.1:3907-5267 GCA_964426585.1 uncultured Bacteroidales bacterium
CGCCAATTTCCTTTAGTTTTTGCGAGAGCATCTTTATTTTGTCCGTGTAAACTTAAAACGCAAAGGAATTTATATAAGTCTTCATTATCAAACTCATGCGGTAAGTTTAGAGCTATAGCGCCACCTTCGGCAGTAGTAAGATTTTTTACGGCATGAAAAGAAAATACAGAGATGTCGCATAAACTGCCTGCTTTTCGTCCTTTATATTCAGCTCCAAATGAGTGGGCAGAGTCTGATAAAACAAGAATTCTCCCTAAAGTTTTTTGAATTTCATTTTTTGGCTGAAAAATAGTCTTTACAGCAGGAGAATTAACAAAATTATTTATCTCATCATAGTCGCAAGTTAATCCTCCAATATCGACAGGCATAATTACTTTTGTGCGTTTATTAACAAGTTTTTTTAATTGAGAAATATTCAAATTAAAAGTTTTCTCATCAATATCAATCAAAACGGGTCTAGCACCACAATGTATTACAACATTTGCCGAAGCACAATAAGTATAAGCCGGTAGAATAACCTCATCTCCGGGTCCGACACCAAACCATCTTAGCATAAGTTCTAATCCGGCAGTAGCAGAATTTAAACACAGTGTTGCTTTTGCTCCTGTATATTCAGAAATTTTCTTTTCAAAAAGTTTTGTTTTTGGTCCTGTTGTAATCCAGCCAGACTTTAAAGTATCAATTACTTCAGCAATAGTTTTGTCGTCAATTCGTGGTGGCGAAAATGGTATCATCATTATTTTTTTGGCAAAATTAAATTAAAAATTGACAATTTACTAAAGAATAATAGGCATAAAATTCAGGCAAAAAATAAATAAGCGACAAAAATTGCTGTTATAAGACCTGCTAAATCAGAAATTAATCCAGCCGACACAGCATATCTTGTATTTTTTATTCCAACAGAGCCAAAATAGACAGCGATAATATAAAAAGTTGTGTCGGTAGCACCTTGGAAAGTGCAAGCTAATCGTCCGGCAAAAGAATCTACTCCGAAATTTGTCATTGTGTCGACCATCAATCCTCTTGCACCACTGCCGCTCAATGGTTTCATTAAGGCTACTGGCAAAGCATCTACCCAGTCAACGCTAGCGCCTGTTGCAGCAAATAAATATTTTAAGCCTTGCATCATAAAATCCATTGCCCCCGAAGCTCTAAAAACGCCGACAGCAACTAAAATAGCAATTAAAAATGGAATAATTTTCACAGCAACAGAAAAACCATCTTTTGCACCTTCAATAAAGGAGTCGTAAATATTAATTTTTTTACGTATTCCTAAAACAATAAAAGCAATAATTATAGAAAACAATATAATATTTGCAATTAACGGAGAATAAATATTTAATTGAGAAGCACTCATTAA
>CAYRQZ010000101.1:5367-7244 GCA_964426585.1 uncultured Bacteroidales bacterium
GAAGTGTTCAAAACCAAAAACATTATCATTGGATTTGAAGCTTTTTCTTTACTTGGGTTTATTTCTTGTAATTCTTTCATTGCTTTTAAGCCTAAAGGAGTAGCTGCATTGTCTAAACCTAACATATTGGCGGCAATATTCATTACCATAGACCCATGTACAGGGTGATTTTTGGGAATATCGGGAAAAAGTTTATTAAATAATGGGGAAATTATTTTTGACAGATAATTTATTGCTCCTCCTTTTTCGCCTATTTTCATAATTCCTAGCCAAAGTGTCATAATGCCAGTTAATCCTAAGGAAAGTTCAAATCCTAGTTTGGCATTTTCGAAAGTTCCGTTCATAATTTCCGGGAAAACGCTTAAATCTCCAAAGAATATTAATTTTATCAAAGCAATGATAAAACCTATTATAAAAAAGCCTATCCAAATATAATTTAAGACCAAAACAATAAATTTTTGTAAATTTACAGTCTATTGCATAAAAAAATCACTTTAAATTAAGATTTGTATTAACAAAGTTTTTAACAATAATAAAACTACTCATAAGCTTTAAAGCAAACTACAAAGTTAACTATTAGAAATTTTGCACAAACTTAATCGCCATAGCTAAGGCTGTATTTGCTGCACGTAAAATATTGACTTCTCTATCGTTAAAAAATTGATATCTTTTTGAAATAAGTTTACTTTTTGAACACACAGCAATCCATACAGTACCAACAGGTTTTTCGGGGCTTCCTCCGTCAGGACCGGCAATCCCACTTACAGAAACAGCATAATCGGTATTAAGTGTTTTTAATGCTTCTTTAGCCATTTGTTCCACAACCTGCTGAGACACTGCACCATAGTTTTCTAAATCATAAGAACTTACATTTAATAAATTTTGTTTTACCGAATTATCATAAGACACAATAGAGCCATAAAAATAATGAGAACTTCCTGCAAGCGAAGTTATTAGCGAGGAAATTTTGCCGCCTGTACAACTCTCTGCTGTACAAATAGTTTTTCCTTGTTTTTTTAAGATATTTGCTAAAATTTCCTCAGGTTTTAAATCTTCAAAAGCTAAAATTTTATCGCCAAGTATATTTTTTATTTTATCAATAATTTCAGTAATTACCTTATCATATTGCGGAATATTTTCATAAATACTTAGTCTAAGGCGAATAATTCCAGGGCTTGGTAAATAAGCTAATTTTATGTATTCGGGCATTGAATTTTCAACATCTTCGAGCATTTGTGCAAGCACAGACTCGGCTAAACCGGAAGTTATAATTGTTTTATGCAAGATATTTTTTATTTCAAACTTTTCTTTTATAAAAGGAATAACATAAGTTTCGGTAATATACTTCATTTCGAAAGGTACTCCTGGCATAGAAATTAAAAAAGAATTATTTCTTTCAAGCAGCATTGCGGGAGCAGTACCTTTTTTATTATTTAATACTTTTGCACTTTCGGGAACCATGGCTTGGTTATAATTATTTTTAATTACAGGCACATTTCTTTTTCCCAAAAGTTCATTTACATTATCCAAAACTTGTTGATTTAACACGAGTTTAGTCTTAAAGATATCGCATAATACTGTTTTTGTAATATCATCTTTTGTAGGACCTAAGCCACCTGTAACAAGAACAAGCTCATTTTCTTTCATCAAAAATTCTATAGCCCACTTTATCTCGTCAGCATTATCACCAACCGAAATTATTTTTTCAACTTTAGCACCGTTTTCGTTAAGTTTTTTACTAATCCAAGCCGAATTTGTATCAACAATCTGCCCTATTAAAATTTCGTCACCAATAATTAAAAGTGAAACTTTCATAATTAAAAAATTTTTACAAAATTATAAATTTGATGATGAAAAAACAGATTATTTTTAAGAAA
>CAYRQZ010000102.1:0-6833 GCA_964426585.1 uncultured Bacteroidales bacterium
TTTATTGATGGATTTTTAAAGGCATAGGGTACTCTAAAAGTTAAGGCTTGCTTTAAATTTTAACTTTCGTAGTACAACTGTGTTATTCCTGATAGGTTGCTCCCCAGCAGAGCCTATTTCCGTTTACACAGATTTTGCAAAGTTAAATCATTAGTTTTTTAATTCAACAAAAATTAAAAAATAAACAGCCTAAAAAATGTCCATTATACCTAAAATTTTTAATATATAATTTAAATTAATCAAATAATTACTTTATATTTGTATTTATTAAATAAAATTATTGCGTATGATATAAAATAAAATGTGCTATAAAGTACAAATTTAAACATTTATAATAAAAGCGTTAGCTTTTGTTCTTGCTTCATAAAATTCGACAATTTTTAAAAGCAGACAAGAACAGGAAAGTTTAACGCTCACTTGATACAAGTGGGCTTTTCTTGTTTGTCTGCAAGGTACGTCGAATACCAATGAAGCAAATAGGACTTAGTCCACTTTTTTTATTGATATAAATTAATAATAAATAATTGTTTAAATATAAAAGACAGAAATGCAACTGTCCCCCAAAAAATGCGTAGTGAAACTGCCAAAACACTTAAATAATAATGCAGGAAAGAACAGAAACTTTCTAAAAAACGGGCAAAATCCACGAAGCCAATAGAGTGGGATTTAATATTAACAGTCTGCAAAAGGAGTAGACTTTAAACTAAAAATATTATGAAAAAAATTTTAATTCTAATTTCAGTAGTTTTTGCTATTTTTACATTTAGCAGTTGTCAAAAAGAACCAGCTACAAGTTTTACTGCAAGTAAGACCGCAGTGGTTACAGATGAAGTTATTACATTTACAAACTCTACTGTAGATGGAGTTACATTTGAATGGAATTTTGGAGATGGAACAACCTCTTCTTTAGAGAATCCCACTCATTCTTATGAAAAAGCTGGATCATATAACGTTCAATTAACAGCTTTCTCAAAAAATGGCAAAAAATCTAGCAGTTCAAATTTAACAATTACAGTAACAAAAGCAAATGAAATAAAATATGATGGAAATAATTATCCTTTAACAAAAGGGTATATTGAAAATTTTGGAGACTGGTACGAGGAGTCTAATTATTATAATTTCGACATTTCCTTGGTTAACGATGGAATAACCATGTCTCAAAACGATGCAGTTGGAACAGGAGACTTAATTGTTCTTGAATTATGGTCTTCTTCTCCGACTGGTGTAAATCCTGGTAATTATACTTTTGCAACTAATGGTGCTGCTCAAACTTTTTCGGCTGGAATAGCAGGATTTAACTATAATGTTGCAACAGAAACAGGAACACTATATGAATGTACAGGAGGTTCAGTTACTGTTACTCAAAATGGAACAGATTATATTTTTGACATAACACTTTCATTAGCTAGTGGTAAAACTGTAAATGCTTATTATAAGGGTTCTATGATTTATTATGATCAAAGAAATAGTATATCAAAGCACTTGGTAAAGTAATTTCACTAATTGTATAAACAAAGGCTTTCAGTTTTGAGAGCCTTTTTTATTCTATTCCATTATTTTTTTAATTCTAAAATAATCCATTTCCAACTTTGCTAAATCCACAAATCTAAGCATTGAGATAATCTCTTGCCCGGCATAATAAACTTTCAGAGCAGGAACAGAAAGAATAAGATTTTGAGCTGCAATATCAGGGTATTCAAAACAGTCAACAACATAAACTTTTTCGCCCCATGTAGCAAGTTTCATCTCTAATTGAGGAAGCAAAGAATCGCAAACTGAACATCTATCATTTTTAAAATAAATAAAATTAAACCTTTCTTCTGATTTTAATTTTTCAATTTGCTCATTATTAACGATATACCTATCCATTTTATTTTTTTAATAAAACAACAGCCTGGGCGGCAAGCCCCTCTTCTCTTCCAACAAATCCAAGTTTTTCTGTTGTTGTTGCTTTAATCGAAATATCCTCAATATCAATATTCAAAACTAAAGCCAACTTCTCTTTCATTTTGGGAATGTAATCTTTAATTTTGGGACTTTGTAAAGAAATTATTGAATCAATATTCACAATTTTATAATTTTTAGATTCAACTAATTCTAAAGATTTTTTCAATAAAATACTACTATCAATATTTTTATATTTTGAATCTGTATCTGGAAAATTAAACCCGATATCGCGTAAATTTGCTGCTCCCAACATAGCATCACAAATAGCATGAATTAAAACATCGCCATCAGAATGAGCAACACAACCTTTAGTATGATTTAATTTTATTCCTCCGAGCCAAAAATCTAAATCAGCTTTTAATACATGAACATCGTAACCTATGCCAATTCTATAACTCATTATTAGCTTTTTTCAGAAGAAAGCCCTCCGATATCAAATATTAAAGTAAATCTTAAAGTGTTTTGCAAAGGATTAGCTTGAGTAGTAGGGATAAGATAAGCAAAATCTAAGCCAAAGACGTTCATTTTTAATCCTGCTCCGATAGTAAAATATTTTCTATTTCCTTTATATTGGTGTTCATTAAAATATCCAACGCGTAAAGCAAACAATTTATCATACCAATATTCCATTCCGAGAGAAACAGTAAATTCGGCAAGTTCTTCTCTAAATGGAGAGGCGTGTCCGTTCTTCACAAAAGGAGTTGCCACGCCAGGGGCGTCTGTCCAAGATCTGAACAAAGCAGCACCTATAGAAATATTTGGGTCTTTTCCATATTTAATAATTTTATCGCCAGGCTTAACAGTATCACCACTTGGCAAAACTTCACTAGCACCATAATATACGGGGGGAGTTGGCACTAACAGTTTATTAAAATCACAAGTAAATAAGAATTCATTATGATCGTCTAAAGCAAGTAAATATCCCAAACCGGTTCTAAAATTAGTAGGAATAAAATCTCGATATTCGTTAGTTGTATAAGATATTTTTGCACCTATATTAGAGATATTTAAGCCCCACATAAAAGTGCTGTTCATTCCACCTAATTCAATCTCGTCATTAAAATAATAAAACGAAACGTCAGCAGCAACAGTTTTTCCAGGGTAAGAGTCGTTACCTTGCACTTCGATACCACCTGTTAGATTTGAATAAATAAAACGCATAGCTACCGAACCCGAAAACTTTGCGCCCAACAAACGACTATAAGCTAAATCAAGAGAAAATTCGTGAGGTGAAAAATCTCTTAACAAAGCATTATTAATATCACGAAACTGAATACTACCTAAATCGAAATACAGTAAAGAAGCACTTAAAACATTTTCTTTATTAAACTTTTTATACCCCGACACATAAGCTAAATTCATATCCGAAACAAGCTGACGCAACCAAGGTGTATAAGAAATTGCTACTCCAACATTATTTTTTATAAAATTATATTTTGCAGGATTCCAATGTGAAGAATTTACATCAGGAGTTGTTGCAACCCCAGCATCTCCTAAGCCACCAGCTCTAGAATCCGGAGCTATTAATAAAAATGGAACAGTTGTAGTAATAGTATTTGGTGCTTCACGCCCAATAATATCATCATTTGTTACCTGAGCATTTAAATTAACTACTGCAACATAAACAACGGCTAAAAATAAAATCGCTTTTTTAATCATTTCTGTTTATTTGAATTTTTGACAAATATATTATAATTATTTAAAACTTTTCTTTAAACGTTAAAAATTGATAATTATTGTTTTTAAAATTATATTAATTTAATATTACAAGTTTTTCAAACTTATCAATGGTATTGCCATTTGGAGTTTTTACCTGAATTTTATAAATATAAACGCCTTTAGCAATTTTATCACCATATTCATCTCTAGCATCCCAGCTAATAGCCTGACTTCTATAACCAGTGTTAAGCATATTTGCCTCTAAAGTTCTAATATGTTTTCCTGAAATTGTAAATATTTGAATTAATACTTTTAGCTCAATAAAGGGTTGATTGTGGTCAAAATAAAACTCGGTATAAGTTGAAAAAGGATTGGGGTAATTAAATAGATGGTCGATAAAAATTTCAGATGAGTTTGCAACAATAAAATCAGTTTCTGCTTCGCTACTATTATTTAGAACGTCCCAGGATTTTA
This sequence comes from uncultured Bacteroidales bacterium, assembly GCA_964426585.1. Classification (GTDB taxonomy): domain Bacteria; phylum Bacteroidota; class Bacteroidia; order Bacteroidales; family ML635J-15; genus Bact-19. Next base: position 4,081 of record CAYRQZ010000102.1, read on the forward strand.
AATTAATTGTATGCGGACCAAGGCTTAAATTAGAAAGCGGGTATTTTATTTCTCCCGATTTATAATCATCTTTATTTGATTCATAAAATTTATTTAACACAACAGCTTCGGAAGTTTTTCCGTCAATAGTCATAGTAATATCATGACCTATGCCAACACTAACAGTATTAATTCCAGATTCGTCAATAAGTTTTGCATATAAAATTGGATTTTCATCAGTAATTCCGCCAGGTACAAACTTTTCATCGTTCATAAATAATTCTATAATAGGTCCTTCGACATCATTAATAGGATTATCAGAAGATCCTCCAACTATAAAACTATTATCAAAGCCGTTAGCCTCTAAATTAAAATTATTATGAGCATAATAGCTAACTTTTCCAAAATCAAAAAAATAAGCAATATCAATTGGCACAATAAAATCAAATTTAAACTTTCCATTAACAACACTTGCATTACCTTTAAAAATGACATTTTTTTGAGCAGTATATTCTAATGGATTGAATCCGTCATTACTGCGAGTTGTGTAATTTTGTCTTTTATCGTACACAACAGGAAAAATTGAGCCGTTAAAATCGTCAGCAATACTACCATCAGGTTTTTTAATAACTCCTTCAAACTTCACTTTTTCCATTGCCGATATTGTATCCTTAAAAACATCAACATCAAAATTATTTATTTTAGTTGTAAAAGCGTGATAATCAGGAATCGATGGACGCAAAGCGGGGTCGCCTAATAAAGCAAAAACTCTTTTATTACTATCTGAACCTTGTTGGTTTTTGGAAGTAGCCACCGACATACCTATAGTATTAACTTTTCCCTTTTCATCAATTTTAAAAATATTATTATAAAATTTATAAGATAAATTTGCATTACTTGTCGAAAACGCTAATCGAGTTGTAGAAAACAAAGCAATGCCTCCGCCATTTGGGTTTAGCAAAACTTCTTCTCCGCCAGAAACTAAATTATGATCATCGTAAGGAGAAAATTCGCAAGTAGCAGTAACAAATATCGGATATTTGGGTCCATTTTTCCAATTTTTAATCATATTTAAGGTCAATACTCTTTCGTGAGCCCAACTTTTTTCGTTACCATGCCCTATCCAATTAACAATAAGAACGCCGTTAGAAACAAAATCATTTATAGCCTGATTTACATCAGGATAACGATGCCCTTCAACTGTTGATACTTGCTCAAAATCATCTAAAAATAATTTTTCAATATTAAATAAAGGAAAATCTGCTTCTATTTGACTTGCTAAAGTATTAGACTGAACTTGGTGTAATATTTCGCCATTTTCGGCATCATCGGCAATCAATAATAAATTATTTTTCCAGTTCCCGTATGCACTTGCTTGATAATACTCTCTTAGTTTTTTTACAAAATCTGTCGCTTCCTGAGAATTTTTAATAGGGATTCTCCCTACCCCCATATCCATGTCATGCGTACCGGCAAAACTGCCTTCACCGTCATCTAAAAATACATAGTAATCGTCTGATACATACGAAAGAGTCGGTGATAAAGAATTTTCAGATTCGTAGGTTAATATTAAATTAGAAACTGTTGAAGTTCTCGAAAAATTATCATAACTACCATCTCCGAATAAAAGCAAATTTTCAGGCACATTGCTAGCGTTGGTACGCGAATATAACATTTTTAGGTAATTTCGTAAAGCAGAAATATCGGGACAACCTGATGAAAACTCATTATATATTTTTTCAGGGTCAACAATAATAACACTTAAATTATCATAAGTTTCATGAATTAATTTTATCTCTTTAGCTTGAGACAAAAATTGTTTAGGACAAACAATAATTAAATCAGCTGGTTGATGAGAATGTAAATTTTGATTTTCAATTTTCCCAACATCTTCAGATCCAGAATAAATCGGAGACGGAAAATTAGCGTCAATATCAAAAGCTAAATATTCACGCAAATCAGAACTAGAAGCAACAAAATTTAATTTATTATCAGTTAAACTTGATAAAATTTGTAAAACGTTAAATCTATCCGATATATCCCAAACTACAGTAGATGGTTTAGCTCCGCTAATAATAAATTTAGAGTTTTTATTTTCTTCTACAGACCTTAAATCTCGAAAAACTAAAAATCTATTCGACTGTAAGTTTAATTTCCTACGCAATTGAACAGAAATATTGTCTAACCAGCCCTTGGAATTTGAAGCAGATTTTGTATAATTTAAAGAAAAATTAAAATTATCGGTATTAGGAAGTATCTTAAAGGTATTATTCAAATTATTTTGACGAGCAAAAGCATCAGTTGTAGAACCAGAAACAGAGGCAATTTTAATATTAGCTTGATTTATACCATTAATATTTAAAGAGAAACTACTTTCCAAAAAAGAACGAGCAGCCAGGTTAACTTTTATTATTGCAGTATCCGAATAAGAGACATCAGGAATATTTAAACTAAAATTTTGATTAACATAATAATCAAACTCACGCCAATACCAATTTCTGCCAGATTTTATTAAATTAATCGAATCTTTTTCTAAAAATAAATAATCATCATAACTTGTAACTATATTATCAAAATTTATTTCAGAATTAACTTTAAGTGCTGGCTTAAAACTACCTTTGTCCGATACAAAATAATAAGCATAATTAGAATAATTATGAAATTCATGATAAAAAGGCATTCCAGAATTAAATTTCACACTATTATGACCATCAGCATAAAACAAAATATAATCGCCTTTATCAAAAATTGAATTAGAATTGGCATCAACCTTG
>CAYRQZ010000103.1:0-6430 GCA_964426585.1 uncultured Bacteroidales bacterium
AGCCTGAGGCAACGCCTTAGGCTAATAAATCATAATTCCATTGGCGGGCTGTAAGTCCAACATAAAAATAAACAATTTTTCGCCTTTTAAGTCAAAAATTTTCTTGTTCGCAGGAGAAAATGTGATTACCCTCCATTTCCCTGCCCCTAGTGCAGCACATTTTGATTACACATATTTTCCCCAAAAAACACCTAATTTACAAATTTTCTAAATTTTACTTTTAGATATTTTATTATTTTTGGGCGATTTTAAATTACTTGATAGATTAGCGAATTAGTTTGTTTAATAAATTAATTTTCTAAATCAATATTTTAAAATTGATGGGAACGATTAAAGTTTTTACTTGTTTTTTTTTGCAAATGAAGTTTTTAAAATATATTAAATTAATAAAAGAAAAATTAAAATATTTACGCTTAAAAGCCGGCTTAGATAGTTTTGTCATTGCTATTATTGGAGTTATTATTTTGGCGTCTTTTTGGTGGGAACCTGGTGTTTATAAAGGAAAAATTACTCTTAACGATATCGGAAATGTTGGTGTTTCAGTAATATTCTTTTTCTATGGTTTAAAACTTAGCCCACAGGAATTGAAAAAAGGCTTAGCTAATTGGAAACTGCATTTAGTCGTGCAATCAGCTATTTTTGTAATTTTTCCTTTAGTGGTTTTGTTGTTAATGGCAATTTTTGGTTCTTTTGGCGATAAACTTTTGTGGCTTGGGGTTTTTTATCTAGCCGCTTTGCCTTCAACTGTTTCATCTTCAGTTGTGATGACTTCAATAGCAAGAGGTAACATTACTTCTGCAATATTTAATGCTTCTATTTCAAGTTTGTTGGGAGTATTTATTACTCCAATTTGGATGGGTTTAATGATAAGCTCAAGTAATGGAAATTTTGACCTTACAGATGTTATTATAAAACTATCTTTACAGGTTTTATTGCCTGTGATTGTTGGAATTTTATTACATTCAAAATTTGGAAAATTGGCAATAAAAAATAGCAATAAACTAAGAAAACTCGACCAAAGCATAATATTATTAATTGTTTATGCTTCTTTTTGTGATTCCTTTGCTAATAAAATGTTCTCAGGCTATCCAATTTGGGTTTTGTTCGCACTAGGAATTGCTATGCTGGGCTTGTTTTTTATTGTGTATGCAATAATTACTTTTATTGGAAAAATATTACATTTTTCGACAGAAGACCATATTACAGCAGTGTTTTGTGGATCAAAAAAATCCCTAGTCCACGGAACAGTAATGTCTAAAGTCTTGTTTACGGGAATGTCGGGAGTAGGAGTGATTTTATTGCCTTTAATGATGTTTCATGCCCTGCAATTAGTTGTGGTTAGCATTATTGCTCAAAAATTTGCAAAACGAAAAGACTAAGCTTTTGTGCAAAAAATAATTTAGCTCAGGACCGTGTCTGTAGTTAAAGCTTAATTCTGTATTTACGTTTTGATAGGGCAGTGTATCTTTTATTTTTGTAAAATTATTACTCTTTTATTATCTGTAAATCGCAATGAATAATTGTATTTTTCGCAAATAAATTCAAAACTTTTTAGGCTATAAAAACAAACATGGCTTGGGTCTTTTATATAATACCAATTTTCAAAATCAGTAAAATCTGTAACTAGCTCAGTCATAATTCCTAAGTAGCCTTTTGGCTTTAGAATAGAATTTATTAGTTCAATTTCTTTTTTTACAGAAAAAAAATGTTCAAAACATTCGCTGGCTGTAATAAAGTCATAGCAAAATTTTTTATTTAATTTTGGATAAAAAAATGGGTCGTAATAAGCACAATAAAAGTTTTTTCTATTAAATAATTCTGCTAAAACCGGGTTTGGACCGCAACCAAAATCTAAACCTTGGGAGTCTTTTTCTAAAAATTTTTCTATTGGCTCAACAAGTTGATTTAAAAATTTAACATAGCCTTTATCTTCAATATTATTTTGGTGAAAATTATATCGAGTTTTTTCTTCTTCCGAATTTAAAAAATGGGATTTATCCAAAAAAAATAAGCCACAATTATTACACCTGTGATAAATTTTTGAATTTATTTTATTTAATGTTTTACAATTAGTACTTTCGCAAAGCGGACAATTCATAAATTATGATTCATATTTAAACAAAAATAAGAATTTTTAGTTTGATAAACTACGCATTACGATAAATTATTTGTATTTTAGCAGATTAAATTATTATGATGGAAAAAACTATATTTATTACCGGTGGGGCAGGGTTTATTGGTTCACATGTTGTAAGACTTTTTGTCAATAAATATCCTAATTATAAAATTGTTAATATTGATAAATTAACTTATGCAGGAAATTTGGAAAATCTTCGCGATATTGAAAACTCGCCAAATTATCTCTTTGAAAAAGTTGACATCGTTGATGAGGCTGCACTTAGCTCTGTTTTTCAAAAATATCAGCCTGATGCAGTAATTCATTTAGCTGCCGAATCTCATGTTGACAGAAGTATTACTAATCCAACTAAGTTTATTTTTACAAATATTGTTGGTACTGTTAATTTATTAAATGCAGCACGCTCATTATGGCAAGGAAATTATTCCGGAAAGCGGTTTTACCATGTTTCTACCGATGAGGTTTACGGTTCTTTGGGCGATGAGGGTCTTTTTACTGAAGAAACTAGTTATGACCCGCGTTCTCCTTACTCGGCTTCAAAAGCAAGCTCCGACCATCTTGTAAGGGCTTATTTTCATACTTTTGGCTTGCCCGTAGTTTTATCTAATTGTTCAAATAATTATGGACCCAATCATTTTCCCGAAAAACTTATTCCTTTAGCCATTAATAATATTAAAAATATGAAGGCTATTCCTGTTTATGGTAAAGGCGAAAATGTTAGAGATTGGCTTTATGTTTACGACCATGCAAGAGCCATTGATATAATTTTTCATAAAGGAAAACTTGGAGATACTTATAATATTGGTGGAAATAATGAGTGGAAAAATATTGATTTAATAAAACTTCTTTGCAAAATTATGGATAAAAAACTTAATAGAAAACCCGGCAGTTCCGAATCTCTTATAAGTTTTGTTCAAGACCGTGCAGGACACGATTTACGCTATGCAATAGACAGCTCAAAGCTTATGAAGGAATTAGGCTGGAGTCCATCTTTGCAGTTTGAAGAAGGTTTAGAAATTACTGTGGATTGGTATTTACAAAACGAAAAATGGTTAGATAGGGTAGTGTATGGTGATTATAAAAAGTATTATGAGAAAATGTATGGAAAATAAAATAATTCCATTAAAATTTATCTAAGTATTTTACCAAAATTTTAATTCTTAGTAAAAATGAGTTTGTAGATAGCTAAAATATTAACTATAAACTCATTTTGCAATTACTAAGTTTACCACTCAAGAATTACTTTACCGCAATTTCCACTGTCCATTGCTTCAAATCCCTTTAGATAGTCGTCAACTTTAAATTTATGAGTAATAATTGGATTAATATCTAGTCCGGCAAGCAACATTGCTTCCATTTTATACCAAGTTTCGTACATTTCTCTGCCGTAAATACCTTTAAGTTTTAAACCTTTAAAAATAATTTCGTTCCAATTTACAGGCGAAGTTGAAGGCAAAATTCCTAGCAAAGCAATAGAGCCTCCATTATACATTGCAGTTACCATTTGGTTAAAAGCTAGACCATTTCCCGAACATTCTAGCCCCACATCAAAACCAAGTAAGTTGTGTTTTTTAAGAACTTCGTTTAAATCTTCTTTTAGCGGATTGACACAAACATCAGCACCCATTTTTTTTGCCAGCTCTCTACGAAAATCGTTGGGTTCGATTGCAAAAACATTTCTTGCACCGGCAAATTTTGCGATAGCAACACACATCGCACCTATTGGTCCGCCTGCACCTGTGATAACAACATCTTCGCCTAAAAGATTAAAAGACAAAGCTGTGTGAGTAGCATTACCAAATGGGTCCATAATTGAGCATAAATCATCTTCGATTTTTTCGTTAATTCGCACAACATTACTTGCAGGCAAGGATAAATATTCTGCAAAACAACCATCACGATGAACGCCAACGCCATAATTATTTGCACAAATATGATCCCAACCTCTACGGCAATTTCTACATTCCCCGCAGGCAATATGCCCTTCGCCGGTAACTCTTTCGCCAATTGTGAATTTATGTTTAACATTTGAACCTGCCTCGGCAATTTCGCCAACATATTCATGCCCAATTATCATGGGAGTTTTTATTGTTTTCTGTGACCATTCGTCCCAACGGTAAATATGAAGGTCGGTACCACATATAGCTGTCTTTTTTATTTTTATTAAAACATCATCTGGACCGATACTAGGTATAGGCATATCTTGTATCCATAAACCTCTTTCGGGTTTTGCTTTTACTAATGCTTTCATTTCGTTAAATTTTTTTCAAAAATACAAATTATTATGTTTTATTATTATGTTTTTAAATATTTTCTTTAAGTATAGGTTAAAATTGATTTAAAGCAGTTAAATTAAGGGACTAAGTCGAAAATATTTATCTTTGCTAAAATTAATTTTTATGAAAAACCCAGAAGTGGTAATTGTTGGTGCAGGTGCTTCAGGATTCTTAGCAGCCATTCGTGTAGCTATGAGCGGATACAAAGTTTTGGTTTTGGAAAAAATGCAATCTGCAGGAAGAAAGATGCTTATAACCGGAAAAGGCCGCTGCAATATTACAAACTCTGATAATATAAAAGATTTTCTTACTCAAGTTTTTCCCGATGGACGGTTTTTATATCCGGCTTTTAAAGAGTTTTTTAATGATGATATTTTACAGTTGTTAGAAGAATGTGGGGTAGAAACAATTTTAGAAAGAGGAGGTAGATATTTTCCAAAATCTGAAAAAGCTAGCGATGTGGTGCAGGCTTTGTATAAAAAAGCTTTGGACTTAGGCGCTGAATTTATTTTTAATGCTAAGCTAACTAAAATTGAAAAAATAAACAATGAAATTTCTTCAATTACTTATGTGAAAAATTTAACCGAAATAAATATTCTAGTAAATAATGTGATTATTTGCACAGGCGGAAAGTCTTATCCAGGAACTGGTTCAACAGGTGATGCATATAATTTAATTGAAAAATTAGGACATAAAATTGAAAAGCTATTTCCGGCTTTAGTCCCTGTAGAAACAGTTGAAAAAACAGCAAGCATGATGCAAGGGCTAAGCCTTAAAAACGTAAGCGCAAGTGTAAATATTGACGGAAATATTCTAGAAACTGAGTTTGGAGAGCTTTTATTTACTCATTATGGCTTGTCGGGTCCTATTATTCTTAGTTTAAGCCGAAAAATTGTGTTAGCCTTAGAAGAAAATAAAAAAGTTAAAATATTTATTGACTTTAAACCAGCTTTAAGTTATGAAAAATTAGATGCACGACTTTTGCGTGATTTAAGTGAGCATGGAAAAATGAGACTTGCAAACCTTTTTAAATTATGGCTGCCTCAAAAGGCTATTCCTGTTTTTTGTGAATTATTAAATATTTCAATAGATAAGCAAGCAAGTCAAGTTACAGGAGTAGAGAGAAAAAAAATATTGGCTTTATTGAAAAAAATGGAATTTACAGTAAAAACTCATCGTGGTTTTAAAGAAGCTGTTATTACAGCCGGCGGTGTTTGTTTAGATGAAATAAACCCGAAAACAATGCAGTCTAAAATTGTGAAAGGCTTGTATTTTGCAGGCGAAATAATAAATTTAGATGCAAATACTGGCGGATATAATCTGCAAATAGCTTTTTCCACCGCTTGGTTAGCAGGGAGAGCTATTGTGGAAAGCGTGTAAGTTTATAAAAGCATAAAAAACATTGTCCCTAGTACAAGATATGATTAACCGTATGCGAAGCCTGCTGTGAATTGTCCTCACCATCTCTCTCCCCCTAGTCGGTACATTTCGATTATACGTATTTTTTACAAAAATATTTCGTTTTTTTCGTAAAATTAGTCCTACTTTTAAAATGTGTTACAAAATTTTGCATACTAGATTCACAATTCATTGCGTATTGACAATTGCAAATTTCTAATATGCTGCCCTTTCAGGGCGTAAAAAACATCTAACATGTAGCTCAAGGCGTTGCCTTGAGCTATAATATATTGCCCTTTCAGGGCGTAAAAGCATAGTAGTTAAAGAAAATTCATTAGAAATTATTAAGATTAATTTTTAATTCTTTTAATACTATGCCAATCCGTGGGTATGTTGGCTGAAAGTCAACAAATATCATAGCCTGAGGCAACGCCTTAGGCGAATAAATCATAATTCCATTGGCGGGCTGTAAGTCCAATATAAAATTTTTAAATGATTAATCAGCAAACAAATTCATATTTTTTTACATTTGCAGGTTGTAGGGGCATACCTGCGTTTATGCCACACAATCCGCAATGTATGACGAAAATAGCGTGTTGGCAAAAGCACCAAAGGTGTG
>CAYRQZ010000104.1:0-6040 GCA_964426585.1 uncultured Bacteroidales bacterium
ACAAACTTACAAAAATAAATTGTTATTTAATATTTGTTTAAATTAATTTCAGAAACAAATAGCATTTATGAAAAACTAATTATAGAATTATTCATAAGCTAGTATTTAATAAAAAAAGCCACTCAATCTGAACAGCTTTTTTATTTTTCAATTTTTATTAAAGTCCATTTTCATAATTTTTTTGCCCTGCATGGTATGACAAAGATTCTTTAAGTTTATAAAAATCTTTATTCGGATTAACAGTTCTAATTTTAGTTAATAAAGTTTCTGGGTCTATAAGTTCATTAAAAGGTATAGATTTTATGTCAAAATTATCTTCTACGCTCACCATGTTTCCGAACATATTTTCTTTAAAGAGTTTATATGCACCATATCCCAACATACTTCCAAGAGTTGTATCAAAAGCCGAGCTAGGCACACATCTAGTTTCATAACCTATTTGTCGAGGAATAATTTTTTTACTTTTTCCTGTTCTATTTTTATATTCTTTTTTAATGGCATCGGCTAATAACTTACAAATTTCGGTCAATCCATAATAAATATTACCGTGTTTATCTTTTTCTTTTGCTACATAATTTTCGGGTAATTTATCTACTAATCCCTCGGCAACACAAATAACGCCATAATATCTATTTTCGGTCTCGCGTGCAATGATTTGGTCAACAATTTTGCTAGAAATTTCTTCAATATCTATAAACTCTTGGTCGATAAAATCTTCAACAGCAAGCATCATTGTTGCTTGAGCAGAAACTCCTGCCGCATAAGTAATCCAACCGGTTTTACGTCCCATTAGCTCAACAATAAAATAGGAATCTGTACTTCTAGCATCTTCTCTAAAATTTATAAGAGCTTCTTTTGCTGTTTCTACTGCCGACCAATAACCAAAAGTCCATGGAATACCAAAATAATCATTATCAATAGTTTTAGGCACATGAATAGTTGGAAAACCCATTAAATGAAGAAAATTGGCAATTTTTAAAGTATCATCGCCACCAATAGTAATAGCGACCTTAACATTTAAAGACAATAATGCATTGATGATATTATTAAGCTTTTTACTTTTTTTAGCATCATCAATATCCTCAACTTTTTTTATCTCTTTTCCAGGATTAGCCCTACTGGTTTTTAATATCACACCTGCATTACCTCTAATCCCCGCAATTCTTCGATCTAACTCAATATAGTGAATATCTTTTTCTAACTTTTTCAATTCATCGCTTGAAAATTGCTCTAAATTTTCATAACCTTTTAAAATCCCATAAATCGGAATTCCTTCGTTAATAAAGTTTAAGGCTAAAGACGAAATTACTGAGTTTGCACCCGAAGCAGGACCTCCCGAGAAAATCACTGCAACTGCATCGCCTGGTTTATATTTATATTTTCCCATATTTTTATACGAAATTTCAGCGTATTTTTCTTTTTGTGATTTTTTATTAAGTTTTGATTCCATGTATAAGAATAATTTATAAAGTTGACTATTTTAACTTACAAAAATAATAAAAAATAATTGCCCTCGCAACACTTAAAAAAATTATAAAAATGATTCAAATAAGATATTCAATCTTTCTAGTTAATAAAATTATTGCAAAACAAACTATAATGTATTAGAAAAAACATTAGATTAGCAAAAAAATGAAATTAATATCATGGCAACACTAAAAAAGATAGCAGTATTAACTTCGGGTGGTGATGCACCAGGTATGAACGCTGCAATTAGAGCAGTCGTTAGAAGAGCTATAAAAGACGAAATTAAAGTTGTTGGTGTACTAAGAGGATATGAAGGCTTAGTTAATGGCGATTTTATCCCAATGGTATCAAAAAGTGTGGCTAATATTATTCAACTTGGTGGCACAATATTAAAAACTGCCCGAAGCGAAAGATTTTTGACCCCCGAAGGTAGAAAAATTGCATATAAAAACCTTGTTGAAAATGAAATAGATGCATTAGTAGTTATCGGAGGAGACGGAACTTTAAAAGGAGCCAGACTTTTTAGCGACGAAAACAACTTCCCTACTGTTGGCATACCTGGAACTATCGACAACGACCTATACGGAACGGATATGACAATTGGATACGACACTGCACTAAATACAGTTGTCCAAGCTGTAGATAAAATTAGAGATACTGCCGCTTCTCACGAAAGAATATTTTTTATCGAAGTTATGGGACGAGACGCAGGGTTTATTGCTCTTAGAGCAGGCATAGCAAGCGGCGCAGAAGCTGTTTTAATCCCCGAAACACCAACTGATTTAGAAGCATTACACAAGCAACTTTCTGAATATATGGAAACTAAAAAAACTTCAAGCATTATTCTTGTTGCCGAAGGTGATGATGCGGGAGGTGCTTTCGAAATTAAAAACAAAATGGAAAAATTTAAAGGAGAATATGACCTTAAAGTTACGGTACTCGGCCATATACAAAGAGGTGGGGCGCCATCAGCTTACGATAGGTACTTAGCTAGTCGATTAGGAATTGCTGCTGTTGAAGCTCTTATTGACGACCAAAGAAGCATTATGATAGGAATGATAAATAGAGAAATCGTACACACACCTTTTAATAAAACAATTAAACATCATAAAACTATTGACCAAAGAATGATTGACATAGTTGGTATACTCAATTCTTAATCATAAACTCTCAATTCTTTTTATGACTTATCCGCAATACTTCGAAATAGCTTTACCTCTTGCTATAGACAAAACTTTAACATACTCTATCCCTCAAGGTTTTGCTAATACAATAACAATAGGCTCTAAAGTTATTGTTGAATTAGGAAAAAGAAAACTTTATTCAGGTGTGGTGATTGATATTCATAACAAAAAACCCGATTATGACTGTAAACCAATAATAGATATAGACGAAAATAATGTAATTATAAGTCAAAAACAATTAGAACTAATAAATTGGATATCAACATATTACTGTTGCTCAATCGGCGAAACTATTAATGCTGCCATTCCATCAAAATTATTACCCTCAGGCGAGACTCAAATATGGTTCTGCGAAAAACACGAATCTGATTATAATCCAAGCAATACAGAAATTAAAATTTTAGATTTTATTAAAAATGTTAAAAAAACAAATATTGCAAATCTTTCAAGTTCAATAAATGTAAAAAATCCAATAAAACAACTTGAAAATCTCGAAAAACATGGATTTTTAAACATAGAACAAAAACTGACTAATATTTACAAACCTATATATATAAATTTTATTCTCTTTAAATTAAACTCTAACGAATCAAATCAAGAAGAAATTGAGAAAATTTTAAACCGAAATAACAAACAAAAAGAAGTATTAAGTTTTTTTATTGAAAAGTGTTTTAATAATAACTCAAATTTTTTCCAATGTTCAGAAAAAGAACTAAAAGATAATCTTCAAGTTTCCACAACAACGATAAAAACTCTCGAAGCCAAAGGATTAATAGAAATAATTAAAAAAGAAGAATCTAGATTTTCTGGGCAAGGGTTTGAAATAAAGAACAATTTAAGATTATCGGAAGCACAAGAAGCTGTTTATTTAGAAATTAAAAATAATTTTAACAAATCGAAACCTGTTCTACTGCACGGCGTAACCTCATCAGGAAAAACGGAAATTTACATTAAATTAATTAAAGAACTTATAAAAACGAACAAGCAAGTTTTGTATTTATTACCCGAAATTGCCTTAACGACCCAGATGATAAACCGTTTACAATCGTATTTTGGAGAAAAAATAGCCGTTTTTCATAGCAAGTATTCTGCCTCAGCACGTTCAGAGACATATATAAAACTTTTGAAACAAGAAGTTCAAATTATTTTAGGTGTACGCTCTGCTGTATTACTGCCATTTTCAAATCTCGGATTAATTATTGTTGACGAAGAACATGAGTCAAGTTTTAAGCAACAAGACCCCGACCCAAGATATTCTGCACGAGATACTGCAATTGTTTTGTCAAAATTGCACAAAGCAGAAATAATACTCGGCTCGGCAACTCCCTCAATTGAGTCTTACAATAATGCTTTAAACTCAAAATATTTGCTTACAACGCTAAAACAGAGATACGGAAATGTCGAAATGCCCGAAATTATTTTAGCCGACATGAAAGATGCATACAAACGTAAAATTAATAATGGACACTTCCACCCTATTTTAATAAACGAAATTCAAAAATCATTATCAATAAATCAGCAAATAATTTTATTTCAAAACAGACGTGGATACACAACAATTACAGAATGTAAAGATTGCGGTTGGGTGCCACATTGCAAAGCGTGTAATGTAAGTTTAACATATCATAAATTTAAAAATAAATTGCTCTGCCATTATTGTGGCGAAGTTTACGATATTGTAAATAATTGTGAAATTTGTAAAAGCAATAAATTGAGTCATAAAGGTTTAGGCACAGAAAAACTTGAAGACGAAGTAGCTAAAATATTCCCATATTCCAGAATAGCTCGTTTAGATTACGACACAGCAAGCACAAAAAATAAATTTAGTAAAATAATTACAGATTTTGAAAATCATAATTTCGACATTTTAGTCGGAACACAAATGATAACCAAAGGGTTAGATTTTGAAAACTTAGGTTTAGTTGGAGTTTTAAATGCCGACAATTTATTAAACTATCCCGATTTTAGAGCTTATGAAAAAGCTTATCAACTATTAACGCAAGTTAGCGGTAGAGCTGGAAGACGCAACAAACGTGGTAAAGTAATAATTCAAACTTATGATATCCAAAACCCTATAATTCAATATGTAAAAAATGAAGACTATCTAGCTTTGTTCAAATCACAAATTGAAGAAAGAAAACTTTTTAAATATCCACCTTTTGCGAACTTTATTATTATTAAAATTAAACATAAGGATAAGGCAAAAGTCAGACGTACTGCCGACACGCTTGCAATGATGTTAAAAACAAAACTAGGCTCGCGAATAAAAGGTCCCCAAGAACCACTAATTAATAAAATAAGTAATTATTATATTTTAAATATTCACATTAGATTTGAAAAAAATATATCCGGAAATAAAGTGCGAGAATTTATTAATAATAGAATCGCAAAAATAAAAACTGAAAGCGATTTCTCTAGCGTAAAATTTGAAATTGACGTTGACCCATAGTAAAATGGGAATAGCTTATAAGTCCATAATTTCTTTTTCTGACAAACCTGTCAAATCCGAAATATCTTTAATAGACATTCCTCTTTTCTTAGCATTTAAAGCAACTTTTTGAATTGCTATTTGCTCACCTTTTTGCAAGCCTATTTGTTCGCCTTTTTGCAAGCCTATTTGTTCGCCTTTTTGCAAGCCTATTTGTTCGCCTTTTGCTTCGCTTTCTTCCCTAACTTGATTTAAAATTGTTTTTTCTGAACTTATCCTATCCCAATTTTTATCGTAAAGCAATTTTTCTTCTACAGACAAAGATGACTCATGCGAATGATTTAAGGCTTGATGTATTTCTTCATGTTCGTAAAGTTCTTCTGATACTTCTTTGGTTTTTTCATTAACTTCTGTTAAAAATCTCAACCAAAGTACTTGTAGCCTTTTATCTCGAATATTTTGTGCTTTAAATTTTTCCAATTCTATAAATACAAACTCTAAGCCTTCCAATTTTTCGTTGCTATCTTTTACATGAATTACCGCATAATGATGATAATAGTCGGGACTTTTGGGTAAATAATTTTGATTAATTAAATTTAAAGCATAAACAGGTTTTAATTGTCTAAATTCAGAACCTTTTTCGGATTGAATTACATAAGCTCGCGAAGCATTAAACAAAACTCTTTGTTTAAAAGCTGTTGTCCAATTCATCTGCATTTCAACTAGAAATTGTCTACCATGACTGTCTTTGCAACGAACATCAACCGCAGTAAACTTTTCCAAATAAGTTTCAGGCCTCATCTCAGGAGATAAATATTCCAGTTCCACAATTTCTTGCCCTTCGGAAAGTGGTAACATGGAATTTAAAAAACTCATCAAAATATTGGGATGTTGTCCGAATATTTTTTTGAAAAGTATGTCGTTTTTAGGATCTAAAAATTTCATTATTAATTATTTTTGC
>CAYRQZ010000105.1:0-5933 GCA_964426585.1 uncultured Bacteroidales bacterium
CCTACTCGTATGGCTTTTGTAGGAATAACTCGCCCGTTTTTTAGAAAGTCTCTGTTCTTTCCTGCCGTATGATAAGTGTCGTACAGTTTCACTCCGCATTTTTTTGAGAACAGTTACGGTTCTGTCTTATATATTTAATATCTAATATTTAATTTTTACTTTTTTCCAGCGACTTTATCCTATAATACATCGTATATTACTTTCAATCAAATATCATTTAAAATTGAAAGAAATTTTACCACAAATATAATAAATTTTTGATAAAACAAATAATTTAGCTATGTTTTTATATTTTATTAATAAAATTTATAATTTTCATTAAATCATTAAACTTTCAATAAAAATATTATTTTATCTTGATAATGTAGTTAATCAATTTTTTTTGCTTTATAATTATTGATGATTCTAAATAAAAAGCAATTTCAAATTTTATTTTTTTAATTTTGCAAAATGTTAAAATTATTAAATAACTATTCACTTAAAGAGCAAGAGATTGCTAAATGTGTAGTTGAAAACAAGCGTTTAAGCATGGAGCAAGCTTTGTTTTTATATGATAATTCTGATCCCGTATTTTGTGGTTTTTTAGCTGACTATAAAAGAAGGATTTTGCACAAAAACAATATCTATTTTAATAAGAATATTCATATAGAAATTACAAATATTTGCTTAAATAAATGTAAATTTTGTTCATTTTACCGTCAAAAAGGACAAAAAGGGGCTTGGGATTTAGAAAAATCTGATGTTTTGCAAATTATTGATGAAAAAGTTGCAAGTGGAATTACAGAAGTTCATTTTACCGGTGGTTTGCACCCTGAAAAATCAATAGCATTTTACTCTGAATTATTTCAAGAAATTAAAAATAGGTATCCTCATTTACATATAAAAGCATTTACTTCGGTAGAAATAGAACATTTTTCAAAATTAGATAATTTGCCTTTGTATGAAACGCTAAAAGTTTTGCAAAATTGTGGCTTAAACTCGCTTGCAGGTGGTGGCGCTGAAATTCTTGATGATAAAATTAGGAAAAAAATATGTCCTGAAAAAACAAAGTCCGAAACTTGGATAGAAGTGCATAAATTAGCTCACCAACTTGGCATGAAAACTAATTGCACAATGCTTTATGGGCATATCGAAACAAACGAAGACAGACTTAAACATTTAGAAACATTAAGAAATTTGCAAGACGAAACTCAAGGTTTTAATTGTTTCATACCTTTAAAGTATAAAATAGCCGGGAATAAACTTGGATTAAAACAAGAAGCTTCTTTGCTTGACGAGTTAAAAAACTATTCTATTTCGCGTTTATTTTTAGATAATATTCCGCATTTAAAAGCATATTGGCCCATGTGCGGTAAAGAAACAGCGCTTTTGGCAATGTCCTTTGGTGCTGACGATTTTGACGGAAC
Source organism: uncultured Bacteroidales bacterium (assembly GCA_964426585.1). Lineage (GTDB taxonomy): Bacteria > Bacteroidota > Bacteroidia > Bacteroidales > ML635J-15 > Bact-19. Next base: position 1,407 of record CAYRQZ010000105.1, read on the forward strand.
AATTTCTAATACAACAAAAATTTATTCTATGGCTGGAGCCGAGCAAAAACCCGAACTTAAAGTTGATGAACTTAAAGATTTAGCAAAAAATGCTGGCTTTACAGCACTTGAAAGAGATTCAGATTATAATAAAATATAGTTTTTACTTTTTATTAAGTATTTCTAAAAAATCAGCCTGATATTCTTCAATAATTTTGTCCCATTCGTAAAGTTTATGATATTTATTTAATTCATCTAATGGAATAGTATAATTATTAGAAAATTTAGTTTTATAAAAATCTACTATTTTATTTGCAATATCCTGAGGGTTTTGTTTTTCGATAAAATCACCATTATATTTTGGAGAAATAAGGTTTTTATTATTACTGACTTCTGTTGCTAAAACATATTGTCCACAAGCTAAAGCTTCGAGACTTGCTATACTCATTCCTTCGTTTAGAGAAGGAAGTACTGTTAATGAAGCCGAGCGATATTGATACAACATTTCATTTTTATCTACCCATAATTTAAACTCCACAAATTTTTCCAAATTATTGACAGCAGCAAATTTCTCCATTTTTTTTCTTAATTTACCGTCTCCAAGAATAACAACTTTAAAATCAGTAATTTCATGTTTTACTAAGTTTATTGCTTTTAAAAAGTTCATTGGGTCTTTTTGTTTTACTAGCCGTCCAGGGAATAAAATTGTAAATTGTTTTTTACGCAAACTGTAGTCGGGCTTAAATATGTTGCTATCCCAACCATTATATATAATTTTGTTTTTATATGAAAACTTTGGTCCTAAAAATGCGTCAATATTATTTTTCATGTCTTGGGACTGAATATAATTACGTTTTGCATGAGTACAAATAGTTTTAATCCAATGATATGTAATTGCGTGATACCACATCATTTCTTCGGGCATAAACCAAGGAATGTCGTGCCCATGCGAAATGACTACATAAGGAAGATTGTGTAAAAGTTTCATGCTATAAGCGACTTCGCCACCAGGTAGCGAAAAATTAGCTATACATAAGTCATATTTGTTTTTTGTTAAATGTTTTTTTAAGAACTTTTTACTCATTCTCATCCAAGAAAGCATTTCGCAAGGGTTAGATTTGAAAATAAACTTACGTTTAGATTTTAATCTAATAATTTGTAAATTTTCTTGAGTTTGCACTTCTTCTTCGCCACGGAACCAAGTTGTTAACACACAAATTTCATGTCCGAGTTTAGATAGCCCTTGTGCAATATTTTGCGTTATGACCCCAGCACCACCTCCCAAAGGAGGATATTCGTAATTTAAAATCAACAATTTCATAAAATCAAAGTTAAAGGATTTTATTTAGAAATAAAGTTTTAGCCACAAAAAATTAATAATATTAAAAGACTTATTCAAAACTGTTTTATAAAAGGCAATGATATAATATAAAAACTGATTAATGGAAATTTATAATTCAAATTTAGATTTAAATCTTAATAAAACACAAGAATAAAGGCTAAGGCAACTAACAAGAATATGTAAAGTTGATCAAGAAACAATTCTTATCGAAAAAAAATAGCTTTTTCGTAAAAAGTTCTTAAAAATATCATTCCAACGCTTACTTAAAAATGGGGAAAAATTGAATTTTGCAATGCTGACAAAAAGATTTAATTAATACAAATTAATTTATATTTAATAAAGTTTTAACTTTTTTAATTAAATCTTGTTCGATAATTGGTTTTAAAATAAAACTATTACAACCTGCTAATATTGCTTTATCCAGCTCTTCGCGGTGAGCATGGGCAGTCTGTGCTATTATTGGAATCTTAGTATTAATTTTCCTGATTTCACGTGTTGCTTCATAACCATTCATAATAGGCATTTCCATATCCATTAAAATAATATCTATTTTATCAATATTTGCTTGAAAAATTTCTAAAGCTTCTTTTCCATTAAGAGCAAATAAAATTTCAAACTCATTTTCTGCAAAAAATTCTTCATAAAGAAAATGGTTAATAACTTCGTCTTCAACAATTAATAAACAATATTTATTTTTCACTTTTGCAAATCTAATTTTACTGCGTAAATATAATATTATTTCTATAAATAATGCAAAAAAATATAAAAATATCTATAAATAAAAAATAACGATTATTTAACATATTTAGCAAAATGTTATAAATTCTTGGCGTAACATGATTATATCTAAGGAAATTAATTATTTATATTATTATTTAAGATTCTTTTTAATTATTAATTTTGTATATTGCAACTTTTATTGATAGGTTTGATGGAACGAAAAGAACATATAAGTATTCAAGAATTTGATGATGACAATTACAAAATTAGGTACGAGGCGAATGTTTTATGCGAGCCGAAAGCAGTAGTAACACATTATTTACAAAATATTCACAATACATTTTCAGAAAATTATAAAGAGGAGGCTTTTAAGGCTATAGGTAATTTAATAAAATATAAAAAAGTAAAAGATAATTCAATTGTCAAAGATATTGCATTGCAACAGTTACTTTTTGAAGTTGAAAATGTAGCATTTCCTGCACTAAAAAACTATAACTTTAAATTTATTGATCTGTTTGCTGGAATAGGAGGGTTTAGGCTTGCGTTACAAAATATAGGAGGAAAATGCGTTTACTCAAGTGAATGGAACAAAGACGCTCAAAAAACTTACAGAGAAAATTTTGGTGAAATTCCATTTGGAGATATTACGAAAGAACTTGTAAAAAATTATATCCCTGAAAATTTTGATATTCTTTGTGCAGGATTTCCTTGTCAAGCATTTTCGATTGCAGGCTATCAAAAAGGGTTTTCCGACACACGAGGGACATTGTTTTTTGACATTGAGCAAATTATAGAAAAACATCAACCAAAGGTTGTATTTTTGGAAAATGTCAAAAATTTAGTTTCTCACGACAAGGGTAAAACTTTTAAAATTATTATCGAAATTTTAGAAAACAAATTAAGGTATAAAGTGTTTCACAAAGTTTTAAACTCAATGACACATGCAAACGTACCACAAAACAGAGAACGGATTTTTATCGTTGCCTTTGACCCAAAACAAGTAAAAAATTATAAAAAATTTAAATTCCCAAGTGAGATTAAATTAACAAAAACTATTCACGATATTTTGGAACAAGGCAAACAAGATGATAAATATTACTACTCTGAAACTCATCAATATTATCCTGAATTAGTAAAAACAATAACAAAAAAAGATACAGTCTATCAGTGGCGAAGAGTTTATGTAAGAGAAAATAAAAATAATGTTTGCCCGACTTTAACTGCAAATATGGGAGCAGGCGGACACAATGTTCCGTTAATAAAAGATGATTTTGGAATTAGAAAACTAACACCAAAAGAATGTTTTGCTTTTCAAGGGTATCCTATGGACAAATATATTTTACCACCTATTGCAAACAGCAAATTATATATGCAAGCAGGAAATTCAGTAACAACATCATTGATTGAAAGAATTAGTAACGAAATAATTAAAGTATTATGACAACAAATATTTTAAACTCTAATTTCGATTTAAAGAATATCACTTATCCTAAAAATATTTATGCTTTAAAGATAAAAGACGGTAATGAAAATATCTACGATATTTCTGTTGAACACAATGGATTTTGTCCAGATATATTTTTAGAAAGAGAGCAATCAAACTATAATGATTATTTGTCAAATCTTGAAAGTTATGTTGTTCAAGAGTTTTTTAAATCTATCAAAAGAAGAAAACCAAAAGAGTATGTAAATTTGATTGAAGTAATGACGAATGGAAAAGGAGAATTGTACCATTATGCTTATTCAGTAAAATAATATAATGAGTGTTTGGGAAAAATATCTTATAGAACAAAGGGAAGAGTACATAAAGTTTCTACAAGTTTATGGAGCTTTATCTAATCTCTTTCGTCAAAAACAAGGCGATATGATTCCGTATCTTGATTCGAAATTTCAAGAAACGGTATTTGCAAAAATTTTTGATAGTCAAAATGCAGATATTGGAAACACTCCTCATGATGTTGTTTCTGTATTTGGTAATGATAGAATTGGAATCGGTTTAAAAACTTGGATGAATAGCAAAGCGTCTTTTCAAAAAGTTATGCAACTTAAACATTATCAAAATGAAATTAACGGAGTTTTAAAAAATAATGATGTTGAAGCGTTAGCTTATAAAATTTCCGAAATCAAAAATGAGCGAATGAAAAGCGACTACGAACGTTTGGGATTGTCGGAAGATAAAAACATTTATCATTATGTAACTCGTGACGCAGGTCGTTTTATTATCAATGAATGTGCATATCCTTTAATTGACACAAACAAATTACAAAATTTCAATTTAACTCCAACTGCATTTTCTTGGTCAGATGGACACAAAGATTATAAATACACGTTTGGAGATTCGCAGATTCATCAAAAATTTGACTCATCTAAAAAAGATACCTTTCTACTTCATCAATTTGATATTCAAATTATTGAAGACCCTTTTTCATTTTTATTAGAAGCATATTTTAATTTCATTGATAAAGCAAAAGTTGCTGTTAATAATA
>CAYRQZ010000106.1:0-5707 GCA_964426585.1 uncultured Bacteroidales bacterium
AAAATAATTAACTTTGTTAAACATGAAAAATTTATAGACTAAATTTTCAAAAATATTTTTGTATTTTTGTACATTATTTTTTAAAAAAATGGATTTTAAATCTTGTTTATATTTAATCCCAAATTTACTTGGTGAGACTGAAAAAGATAATGTTTTACCAAAAAGCTTGTATTCACAAATATCTCATATTAAGCATTTTATAGTTGAAGATATTCGTAATGCAAGACGTTTTTTGAGAAAATTATCAAAAGATTTTAACCTCGATGATATGCAATTTTACGAATTAAATAATCATTCCGACAGAAATAATTTTGATGATTATCTATCTGTTGCTAAAAATGGTTTAGATATAGGTTTACTAAGTGAGGCCGGTTTACCTTGTATTGCAGACCCTGGAAATTTAATCGTTCAATTAGCTCATAAAAACAATATTAAAGTAAAACCTATTTCTGGTCCTTCTTCAATTTTTATGGCTCTGATGGCTTCGGGAATGAATGGACAAAATTTTGCATTTAATGGCTATTTGCCTATTGAAAATTCTCAACGAATTTCTAAAATTAAATTATTAGAAAATCGTTCCGCAAAAGAAGGGCAATCGCAAATTTTTATGGATACGCCGTATCGAAATGATAAATTGCTTTCCGATTTACTATCAGTTTTAAATTCACAAACTTATTTATGTCTTGCTGTAAATATTACCTGCGATGATGAGTTTATTATGACAAAAAAAATAGCTGAATGGAAAAACATTAAACTTTCATTAAACAAAAAACCTTGTATTTTTATTCTTTAATTTAAGTGTATAATTTTATGGTGAATACAAATAAATTATTTAAAATATTTCTTTTAATAACAGCACTTGCTTTAATAGTGCTAAGTTCAGGAAAAATTTTTAATCACGGTATTAAATCAAATATCGAAAATTCTTTGAAAAAAGAAATTGTTAATACTGAACATACAAAAATTTTTCCCGAAATATTTGAAGATTTTAATTATTATTTATTTGATTCTATAAGCGATTCTTATTTTTTATTTGATTCTAATGATAGGAAAATTGCAACAATAATTTTTAGTTTTCCATATTGCGACACAATAATTGGCTACGGTAGTAATATTCCTTTAGCTATTGTTTTTGATGCAAATAATAAAATTGAACAGCTTTTCTTTTTTCCAAATTACGAAACTCGCTCTTGGATGAAAATTTTGGAGAAAGAGTCTTTTTTTGAAAATTGGAATGGTTTATCGGCAAAAAAAGCTTTGAAACTTGAGGTTGATGCCGTGAGTGGTGCCACTTATACTAGTCGGGCTATTATAAATACTGTTAGACATAGACTTTCTCTATATACAGACACTAGCTTTTCTGATTTTTCGGCATCTTGGGTAAATTTATTAGGTTTAATTTTGTCTTTTATTGTACTAATTTTTGCTGTTTTTTCATTTTTACAACCCGAAAAAGCAAATAAATATCGAATATTCTTGCTTTTAGCCTCTATCGGAATTTTAGGATTTTGGCAAGCAAAGTTTTTAAGTATCGCACTTTTGCATAACTGGCTTTTACATGGATTAAATATTTGGGATCAAATATTTTTATTTACAGTTTTAGTACTGTCTGTAATTATTCCTTTAGTAACTAACAAAGCTTTTTATTGTCAATATCTTTGTCCTTTTGGATCGGCACAAGAGATAGTTGGAAAGTTGAACAAAAATAAAGTTAAACTAGGCTATAAATTTACAAAAGCACTCAAATATATAAAATATGTTTATTTATTTGTAATTCTTCTTTTGCTCTTAGTAGCTGTTGATGTCAAACTTGAAGAATTTGAGCCGTTTTCTGCTTTTAAATTTCAATTTGCTTCTTTAGTTGTTATTTCTCTTGCAGTTCTAATGCTTTTATTATCGTTTTTCTTTAACAAACCTTGGTGTAGATATTATTGCCCAACAGGTGCAATTTTAAGTTTATTTAGAGCAAAAGCACGAAAAGACAAAAAGAAGAATATAAGTTTACCATTATTAATAAATTTAATTTTTATAATAAGTTTACTGGTCTTTTTTTATGCAAATTATTCAAATAAAAATATAATAAATAAAGCGGAGACAAAAAATATGAATCAATGTTTAGAGATAATTCATTCGAGGAAGTCTGTTCGTAGTTTTACAGACCAAGCCCCAACGAAAGAACAATTAGAAACTCTGGTACGTGCTGGCATGGCAGCACCTAGTGCACGTAATTTGCAACCTTGGGCTTTTATTGTTGTAACAGAAAAAGAAAAATTAGATTCTTTAGCAAGCTCTCTTCCTTATGCAAAAATGCTTTATGATGTTCATGCTGCTATTATTGTTTGTGGTGATTTGAATAAAGCGTATACCGAAGTTGATTCTGCTTATTGGGTGCAAGATTGCTCATTAGCAAGTGGAAATATTTTACTCGCTGCTGAATCTTTGGGATTAGGTTCTGTTTGGACTGCTGCTTATCCTTATCCCGAAAGAATGAATCCTATAATTAAAATATTAAACTTACCTTCACATATTATTCCTTTAAATGTTCTACCTATTGGTTATCCAAAAGGTGATGAAAAACCAAAAGATAAATGGAAAGCTGAGAATTTACATTGGGAAAAATGGTAATGTCAATGAAATTATTAAATTACTTTGTTTCTAAAATTACCCCATCTTATTATAACGTATTTTACACAAAAAAGATTTCAATTTTTTTGAGAAATTAGTTCAACTTTTAAAAGGCTAACCAATTTGTTTGATTTTTGCAGCAAAAGATTTGGTAGCAAGGTGTAGATTTGAAAGAGTAAACATTTTGTCCCTACGGGACAATTATGGTGATGGCATGATTTTTTTGCCGATATTTAATCCCTTAGGGGATTAGTAAATCAACCTAGCTTTAGGTACAAAATATCTCAAATTATTAGTTTACATTTGTTCAGGCACTTGAATACCTAATAATTCCATTGATTTTTTTATATGTTCGGCTACTGATTTTGCTAAAACTAAACGTAATAATAAGGTTTTAGATTCTGTTTCTTTTAGAATACTATGTTCGTGGTAATATTGATTAAAAAGTTTTGTTAAAGCATATACATAATTGGCAATAATCCCCGGGTTATAAGTTCTTGCAGCTTCGTCAACAATATTTTGAAAATCGCAAAGATGAGAAATAAGCTCAATTTCTAAATCAACAATTTGAGTTTCTGCGTTTGCTTTTCTGTCGAAATTGATTTTCATTTTTTCTGCATTTCTCAAAATAGAGCGTATTCTTGCATAAGTGTATTGTATAAAAGGACCTGTATTTCCATTAAAATCAATAGATTCTTTTGGGTTAAAAGTCATTTGTTTTTTTGGGTCAACTTTTATAATGAAATATTTTAAAGCGCCTAAGGCAATAGTTTTAATAATTCTATTCTTTTCTTCGGTTTCTAAATCTTTAATTTTTCCGCTTTCTTCGGAAATGTTTTCAGCTGTAAGAATCATATTATTTAATAAATCATCAGCATCAACAACAGTTCCTTCCCGCGATTTCATTTTTCCTTCGGGCAACTCAACCATGCCGTAGGAGAGGTGTTCAATTGTTTTGGAAAATGATTTATTAAATTTTTCTAAAATTTTTTTCAAAACTTTAAAATGATAATCTTGTTCATTCCCAACAACATAAATAATTTTATTTGGATTATACTCTTGTATTCTTTGCATTGCAGTGCCTAAGTCTTGTGTCATATAAACTGTTGTCCCATCGCTACGCAAAAGAATTTTTCTATCTAAGCCTTCATTTGTTAAATCAATCCAAACCGAGTTATCTTCATCTTTTGTAAAAACATTATTTTTAAGTCCTTGATTTACAATGTTTTTGCCTAATAAATAAGTTTGTGATTCGTAATATAATTTATCAAAACTAATTCCTAAATCGTTATATGTTTTCTCGAAACCTTTATAAACCCAAGAGTTCATCATATTCCAGATCCTGAGAGTATCCTCATCACCATTTTCCCATTTTCTAAGAATTTCTCTTGCTTCGAGAATAATAGGGGAGTTAGTTTTGGCTTGTTCTTCTGTTTGTCCTTGTTCAATTAGTTGAAAAATTTGTTTTTTATATTCTTTATCGAACATAACATAATAATCTCCAACTAACTTGTCGCCTTTGATGCCTGTGCTTTCGGGTGTGCTTCCATTTCCCCATTTCATCCATGCAAGCATAGATTTACAGATATGAATACCTCTATCATTAATTAAGTTTACTTTAATAACATTTTTTCCTGCTGCTTTTAAAATTCGTGAAATAGAATCACCTAATAAATTATTTCTAATGTGTCCTAAATGTAAAGGTTTATTTGTGTTAGGTGAAGAAAATTCGACCATGATAGTCTCCCTGTCAAGATTTTCGTGATTTTCTTTTGGTGCATTAAGAGCATTTAATCTATTAATCCAATATTCTGAAGTCATTCTAAGATTTAAAAAGCCTTTAATAATATTATATGAAGAAATATCTTCGTTTTTTTGCCGTAAATAAGCACCTAAGTCTTTTGCAGTGTCGACAGGTGATTTTTTACTAAATTTAGCAAAAGGAAAAACAACTACAGTAAAATCTCCTTCAATACCAAGTTTTGTTTTTTCAACTGCCACTTCAATGTTTTCTGTATCAACAGAATATAAAGACTGGAGTGCTTCTTTAATATATTTCTTTATATTTTTTTCCATACGTATAAATCTAATACAAAAATACAATTAGAAAACAATATTTTACATCTTTTTATTATTTTGTTGATAAAATTTGCAATATTGTGATATTCCGCAAGTTTCGCATTTTGGTTTTTTAGCTGTACACACATATCTACCGTGAAGTATTAACCAATGATGAGCATCGGGAATATCTTTTTCGGGGATATACTTTACTAATTGTTTTTCGGCTTGTAGAACTGTTTTAGCATTATTTGTTAATCCTATCCTTGCCGATACACGAAATACATGAGTGTCTACGGGCATTTTAGCTTGTCGGAATAATACAGCGGCAATTACGTGTGCAGTTTTTCTGCCAACACCTGGTAATTTTTGAAGTTCGTCAACGTCTTCAGGAATTTCGCCATTATATTTTTCAGCGATTATTTTGGCTGTTTGTGCAATATGTTTGGCTTTATTATTTGGATAACTACAAGATTTGATATATTCAAATATAATTTCTTGATTAGCATTTCTCATGCTATGGGCATCGGGATAGTCGTAAAAAAGACTAGGAGTAATTAAATTCACTCTTTTGTCGGTACATTGAGCCGATAAAATTACTGCTATTAAGAGTTGAAATCCATTTTGATAATTTAGCTCTGTTTCAGCTAATTTTATATTTTCTCTAAAATAGTCTAAAACTAATTTATATCTTTCTTTAATTTTCATAATAAATAAAAAGACCGAAAAGTTTCGGTCTAGATTATTTTAATTTTCTGATAGAAACCTTTCTGCGTCGATAGCAGCTTTACAGCCTGAGCCAGCAGCAGTAATTGCTTGTCGATAGTGAGGGTCTTGTACATCACCGCAGGCAAAAACTCCTGGAATATTTGTTTTAGAACTGTCGTTCAAAGTTTTTATATAACCTTGTTGGTCTAATTCGACATAATCTTTGAAAAGGCTTGTCGCCGGTGTATGTCCAATTGCAACAAAGAAACCATGAATGTCAATAATTTTTTCTTCATTAGTTTTATTATTTTTTAAT
>CAYRQZ010000107.1:0-5652 GCA_964426585.1 uncultured Bacteroidales bacterium
TTTTGCTAAAAATACAATATTATTTTGGCTTTTAGACAATGTTTTTAAGATTTTTTTAGGATATGGGTTTGAAAAACTTATTTAGTAAACATACTAATAATCAATCAATTACGCAAATGAAAAACAAACAAACTGCTAACAATCAAGGCATTAGCAAAATCGAAAAAAATTTAACTACGTTGCTAGTTCGTGATTTAGATAGTCTGAGGGGTGGCTACAAACTGTTTGTTATCGATTACTACATTGTCTTATTTCGTTATTTTAACAGTTTACACTCTTCAACTTCTTGCAATATTCTCATCTGTTGAATTGCTATTTGATTTAATTTTATTAATTGCTCTTTTTGAGGGAGTCCTTTGTGGTTTTGCTGACTCTATTTTAAACCCCTCATAAATGTGGGGATTAAAATTTGGATTGTTCAGCATTTCCCACAAACCTATATATTCAATCGTATTGTATGTCCTCAGCCACAAACTGATTATTTGCGAAGGATTATCACTGTCTCGAACTTTGGCTATATCAGTCAGCAAAATAAAATCTTCTTGCTCTTTTTTGAAAAGTAAGATTTCGGTGGTTATTTCAGCTTTTTAATCGCCTTACTTTCAATCAGCGATTTCATTTGTGCTATGGCAGCCTTGTTTAACTGTATAAGCCTTTCGCTTTGTGGGAAGCTTTGCTGAATAAGCAGGGCATTGATACTTTCCATATTGCTCAAAACAACCAACTGCTCTAATGTCGCATAATCTCTTATATTTCCTGTTTTGTCAGGGTTGCTATTCCTCCACTCTTTTGTCGTTATTCCGAAAAGAGCAACGTTAAGCAAGTCTGCTTCGTTGGCATAAACAAAACTTGCTTGTTGTTTCGTGATTTCTTTCGGTATCAGGTTTTCTTTAATAGCATCGGTGTGGATATGGTAATTTACTTTAGCTAAGGTGCGTTGCAGGTTCCATTCTAATTTCAGACGATTCGTTTCATCATCTTTTAATCGTTGAAATTCGCGTATGAGAAAATATTTGAATTCGGCAGACAGCCAAGTTCCAAATTCAAAAGCGATATCCTTATGTGCGAAAATCCCACCGCCATAACGTCCGGATTTTGAAAATATACCTATGGCGTTTGTCATTTCAACCCAGCGTTTTGGTGTTAACAGTAATCTACCTTCTCCATTTCTAACCGTATGGAATCCCATACGGTTAAAATCAGGATTATTGACTTGTTCCCAAACAGCTAAGAAATCTACCGTATAATATGTACTCATCCAATTTGAAACAACAATCCGTGCTTCTAAATTATCCTTATAACCAGCCATATCTGTCAAAGAGATATAATCTTCATTATTTAGTTGAATTACAGAGATTTCTGTATTTGACACTATTATTTTTGAATTTGATTTAGTCATATTTATTCCTAATTAAAACAACAAATTTACAAAAGAAACCTTTAATTTTCCTTTAATCCTGTCCGTTTTAATTTTTGTAACAGAAAAAAAATGCTTTAAACGTTTTTAAAATAGGTATTTTAGCTTCCCACGGCATGGGATACAAAGAAAACCCCTGTGAGATAATTGCATATCCCAGGTGGTAAATAGTTAAATAGCCAGAACGGGTATTGTATACTGTGTTTGTGTATTATTTCAATTTCTTATTTTCTTTTGCCGGTGGTAAAAAATTTACGCCTGTAATTACTTTTTTATCTGTTTTTGCTTCGAGTTCTAAACAGGCGTTTTTGGCAACTGCCCCGCCTTGTTTACTTACTTTTGCATTTTCGGTTAATCCTTTTGCTTATTCGGCTTCTGCAATTTGCCGGGTTGAAAGTTCGGCAAGAGCAGTGAATACTAGTTCGGCTTCGCTCGTATGGTCGCGTAGATTTTGGTTTTTAAGGCACTCCAACACTTTCTTGGGCGTGGATTTTCGGTTAAAATTTCAATTACATCTATAACAGAAAAATACCATTTTTCCTCTTTCTCGTCCCTTTGTGTACGGGCTTTCTTTTACTCAAATATTTTAATAGGGTTTTCTTTGCTCATTTTATCTGCCTATAATCCTACTGCAAAGATAACAAAAACAGGTTTGAAAATATTATATCAAGCCTATTTAATAGCATACTAAATTGAAATCGCCTTTAAGTTTCGTAATAAATTGTGTACAGTTTTTATGTCATTTTCATAAATATTTTGAAAAATAGTTTTCAGATATTCATAAGCAAAGTTTTCGCCGGATTTGGAAAATCAAACCGCTTCGGGGAAACATCCTATGCACATATATCAAGCAAAAGCACGATCAGGATTTGCCGTTTCGCCTATAAACTCCAAATATTCTGCAAATGAGAATGATAAAATGTTGATCTCAAATTCTTTACCTGTAAGCAAGCTAGCTAATTCACTCAGCAAAAGATAAGCATTTGAACCGATAACATACAAATTTACATTTGGTGTTACAAACAGTCCTTCAAGCAGTTTTTCAAATTCAAGAATATTCTGAATCTCGTCAATGAAAACATAGTTTGTTGCATTTTTTTGCAATAGCTTTTTGATATAGTCATAGATTTCTTTCTGATTTTTTTCTGCAAGAAAACAAAATTCAGGCAAATCCATATTGATAGAAATGAGCGATACATTTGGATTTTCTGCTTTCAACAACTATTGAAACTGTAACAATAAAGTTGACTTTCCTGCTCGCCACACACCAGTAATCACTTTTATTAAGTTTTTGTCTTTGAGAACAAAAAGTTTATCAAGTTCTGTTTTTAGTATGATTTTTTGCATGAAAATTATTTTTATTTTACTCTGCAAAGACACACAAAATTACTTAAACATTGAAATATTTTCAAGTTTGAGGAATTTTATTCAAAAAATTTATTAAGATAATTAAGCGATTGATTTACATCAAACCACATTTCTTCTAAACCATCTTCATTTGGTTGCAAATATAATACATCGTAACCACCGTTCATCAAAGCCTGGCTTCGCATCGACAAATTATTAAAAAACAAATAATCATACTCACTTGATACCGCAATAACATGTATGGCAGTTTCTTTTGTTAGCCCATCGCCTGTCGAAATTAGAGCATCAACAATAGTCCATATTTTTTGTATATTTTTTCTTGCATTCACAGGTTTGTTCAAATATTCATACGCAATGCTTTGATAATAAAGATACCTAAAATTAAACGGTTCTGCTTTCAATGAAGTGTTAAGTAATGATACTAATTTCTTCCAATCTTTTTGTGTTGGTTTTTCTTTGTCTAATATGGGGTTAACCTGTTTTGAATTGTCCACTCCCCCATAAGGCGAGTAATTTTTATGGAAAACATAACCATAATATAAATGCCTTTTTTCTTCAAGCGTCATCGTACTGTCACCATGTTGAAATCTATCCCAAAGTTTAGAATAATAAAAGTTGGATTGTTTGTTTTCAATGTTCAACTTTATTAAGTCATAATTTGGTTTCATAAAATCATCTTCCCACGATATTCCGTTATTGTTAAAAAAATATTGAACCGATGTATCTCCCAGTTGTGCTGCTATTTTTAAATACAACATCGCATAAATATAACTTCCTTTCTCATTATATAAGAAGCTCAAAAAATAGTGCTCGTCCGGCGAATCGGGCTTTAAACTTATGCCTCGTTTTAATATTTTGATAGCATTGTCATACTCTTTACGCTCCGCATAAGCACTACCAAGTAAAAAATAAGTATCAGCTTCCGTATCTTTAATGGCTATGGCTTTGAGATAAAATTCTACCGCTTTTTCAAAATCCTGAATATTAGCAAATGCTAAACCCAAATTATGATAAGCATCGAAATATGTGCTGTCTGTTTCTATGGACTTTAGATAATATTCAATTGCCTTGTCAAAATTAGCACTATCTAACTCTAAATTGCCGAGTTTTTTCCATTCTTCTGCTGTTTGTGAAAATAGGTTGGTGTTTATAGTAAATAATACAGCTGTCAAAAAAATAATTCTTGTTCCATTCATGTTTATTTTAAGCTTACATTTTTGCTTACTCTTTATAGGATTTTCTGCATCCTCCTTTATTAGGCGATATTTTAAGATTGCACTGTCTGTGATGTCGTCTAATTCACTTATACCCCCCCACGTCTTGACTCAACATTTCGAGTAACTCCCGCCTATACAACACACCTTTGTCGGCTTGACAAAGTTGTGAAGTTTATTTTTCAAATATATACATCTATTTTTTATAACGCAAGCATTTAGTCATTTTTTTTTGAAATTTATTCCTAATCTAAATGATAATGAATATTAACAAATAATATATGCCGTTTATAAATCATCGAATGGACTTTTGGTGATTTTTATTGTTTTTTTTAGGGTTTAGGCTTGTAAAATTATTTAGTCAAAATGCTAACAATCAATCAATTAGGCAAATAAAACCAACTGACAAGTTGCAGATAATCAGCAAGTTTATAAAATTGAAGGAAAGGTTTAGCTTCGCTGCTAGTTTGTGGTTTAGATAGTTTGACGATTGGCGGCTCAGAGAAGTGGCACTTTTTCCGATAAACCAAAACTCGAAGCGAATATTTAAATTTAAGAAAAAAACTAAAACCGAAGTGTTTATCAGCTATTTCTCTGAGCCACATGTTGGCAGTTATGGTTTTTGATTTTTATTCGTCTTTGTCGTATTCGTTCCAATAAAATGCCGCAGCTTCTACATTTATTATCTTGTAATATTCTAACAATCGAATAAACAAATCATCTCCAATTCCATGAACAGTGAGTGAAACCAAAGTATCCAGGCAGTGTTCAATGGCATTACTGTCAGTACTTTTGGTTGTAATGAGTGTGTTTACTTCACTTTCCAATAAAGGCAATTGCTGTTTAATACTTTTGTTAAACTGCTCAATGATTTGTTTAATATCGTCCATTTTATCGCTCATTCGTCTGTTTTGTCTAGTACTTGTCCTAATTGACGCAACTTGTCCATTAGCAATTTTTTGTTAACCAATTTGGTTTCATAGTCGGCAATTATTGTAGGACTTATATTTCGAGCCATGGCATATTCAACGACTTCAATTTCCTTACCTTTACATAGTAAAATTCCGATGCTTGGATTTTCGTGTGTTTTTTTTACATCTCTGTCTAATGCTTCTAAATAGAAATTAAGTTTGCCTAAAAATTCTGGTTCAAAATCTCCAATTTTAAGTTCAAACAATATTAAACATTGTAAATCTCTGTGATAAAAAAGTAAGTCGGTGCGATAATCTTTATTTCCGACTTGCAAACGAAATTGTTCGCCCATGTAAGCAAATCCTTTACCTACTTCCAAAATGAATTTCTGTAAATTGAGCGTAATGGCTTTCTCTAAATCTTTTTCGCTGTGTCCGTCCGGTAAATCTAAAAATTCAAAAACATAAGGGTCTTTAAAAACATTTTCGGGTAATTGTGTCGCTGTTGGCGACACAATTTGTTTGGAAAGCATTGTGCGTTCATAAGTTGCGGTTTGAATTTGTCTGCGTAATTCACGCATACCCCATTTTTCAGTTATACAACCAAGCAAGTAAAAGATTTTTTCTTCAACTGTTTTTGTTCCCGATAGTATTTCTAAATGGTTGGTCCAAGTGATTTGAGCAAGTACATTTTCCAAAAACTTTTGCTGAAATGCTGTTGGATTATTCAAAAGTGTCGGCA
>CAYRQZ010000108.1:0-5588 GCA_964426585.1 uncultured Bacteroidales bacterium
GTGTTTGTGATGAGTAAGATTTGCCGTAATATTTTGCAATCATACGCAAGCAAGTTGCTCCACAATCCATTGAATCAAGTTGGGTGTAATGTGGAAAATTACTCATTATTAGAATCTACAAATTTCTTTTGTAACTCTCTTAATTCGATTGCCTGCTCTTCCCAGCCAGGGTTTTCGGTGCGCCATTGTTCAACGCTTATCCATCCATCTTCGCGTTGCCATTTGGCGATGTATGGATTGTATCCACATTTTGCAGGTTGTGAATAAATGTTGTTCGGGTACTTTATAAAAGCTCTGCAATCTGTGCAAATATGTCTGAATTCGCAATCCTGACACACATCAATATCATCCTTCTTTATGAACCAACAATCTTTAAAACCAGGTTTTTCTATTGCTTTAGCTAGAGTTGTGTCGGAAATATGTCCGTAATGATGTTTCATCGAAGGGCAGTTTTTTATGTAACCATCGGAATCGATGCAGATTTTGCGGTTAAGACAGGTGTTGTGGAGTTGAGATTCGGTAAAGAATGGAATATTAATAGTGAAATTATTCCCAAATAAAGAACTACAATCGAAAAAACTCAATTTTGAAGATTTTCCAGATATTTTTGAAATTGTTTTTAATTTTTTAAAATTGCGATTTGTCGAATAAAAATTTAAACTCGATATCCTTAAATTTTGATTTGCAAATTCTACAATTTCATAATCATTAAAATTTTGCGAATGATTTAGGTATAGATAATAATATAAAACCGATGTAGATTTAAATATATCCGAAATTTCATAAAGATCATTCATCTTAAGTTCCTGATATATAAATAATGCAACTGCATTACATTTTAAATCTGATAATTGCTTTAAGTAATTTTGCAAAACAATTTTTTCATAGTTATTAATTTCTATTATAGCATTTGTAATAGAATATGGGAGATCCCATTGCAAGTCTAAGTTCGGGAAGAATTTCAATTCGGCAGAAGTTAGTTTAAATGCTAATTCGTTCTCCAAAAGAAAAACATTATAATCATTCAAAGTTTCAATATCTTCCTTATCTAAATGATTACAAATTTCCATATAAGTCGACCTTTTGAATTTATCTAATATATATATTATGTCATTCGGCACAAAAAAAGCTTCGTTTCTTTGCAAATCAACAATGTTTGCCCTACGATACCCTACAATGGGAATGCAACAAGCATATAGCCTCAAATAAGCGAAATCACTGCAAAGCATAAAATTACATCTTTCTGTTATTCGATTATGGAAAAATAAAAATTTCCTGATAGTTCAATCTGTTCTATTTCTATATCAATTAAATTATCATCAACTCCAAGTTTTACTAATTCAGTCTTTAATTCTGTTAGTATAATAATTGCATTTTGAGCACTTATGTTTTTTGAACTTATAAGTTTAACATTTATAAAATTGTTACTAATATAATTTTTAAGAACCACAATTTGGATTAATGAAGTTTCTTTTTGAAGCGTTTGATTATCATCTAAATAGATAAAGTAAAGTGGGATATATTTTTTCCCAGAGAATATTTCTGTTTCCATCTTGTGTTTTAATAAATTCTCAAGATCTTTCCAGTCTTCATCAAAATGCAAACAGGAAGTGTAAATTGTCCAGAAATACTTCTCAATTTCATAATAATCTAAATAATAAAGGGTAGCAAAAATGTTTTTTTTGGGAATAATTTTATTACAATTTGTTTGGTGCCCAATTAAAGATATGCCTGGCCACCCTATGTTAGTAATTATGCTATCAAGAAACGATGTATCCTTAATGACAAAATTTTTCCTGCCAAATAAAGCAAATTTTTTCCTCAAATCAATATCAATAGAATTAAAGTATTTTTTAAACGCTTCTTCAACGTCTTCTTTTTTACAATCAAAGTCATTATATAATTCATTTCCAAGAATATCATACGGATTAAATCCATTTTCAATTGCTTTTAAATAGTAATGTTTCGCTTCTTTCATTGATCCACATTTTTTATAACAAAGAGCAAAGTAATAGTATTTATCCCTACACCCAAATCCTGCACAAGTAATTTCTTTACATAAAGACAGTGCTTCATCGGTTTTGTTTTCATCTATCAATTTCAGTATTGTCTTTTGTCGAGAAATATCAGTTAGATAATCTGAATATAAATACTCATTATTCCTAATTTCTTGAGCAATTATTAAGTTATTAAGTAATGTGAATAGTATTATGTATAAATATTTTAAATCTTTCATTTTACAAAAACTATTTGTTTATAAAACTCTGTTATTCTTCTACCAATTTTTAATTCTTTATGTGAGTAAATTACTTTTCCTATACTTTTTTCTTTTGGATTATTATTTATCTTTTTACATCGCATCTTTAAATAAACAATAGGTATTTTGCCCTTTAAATCTTTTTCAAATGATGACAATATCTTATCAATATTACTTTTCATATTAGTTGCATAGGTATTCGGCAATTTCTTTTTCAATAAAGTAATTGCATGGATTTGATACCATCCCAAATTGTCCAACAGGATTTACCTCTAAAAAATAAAAGTTATCATCATCTCCATAAATAAAATCAATAGACCCTGAGTTCAAATGAAGTGTTTTCATGAGTTTTCTAGATAATCTCTCTACCTCTATAGGTAAATTAAAAGGAACATTTCTATTAGGAAAATTACGGTCATAATTTCTATAATCAAATCTTGTTTTTGAATTATTTTGTGAAAAAATTGCCATTGAATAAAACTGGTCGTTAAAGTAAAAAGAGCGAATCTCAAATTTTTTTTGAATTCGTTTTTGAAATAAACTTGGGAAAAAAGATTCTTCAGATTCAAGAACCATCTCATCTGTTAACTTTTCTGTGTATGAGTAAAACCAATAGTCATTGGATCTAAAATAAGAACCTTCAGATGATCCCTTTGTTATCAAACTGCCAAAATCATTTTTAAATTCTAGTAAAATCTTTTTAGATGTAGTTATTATTGTTTGAGGAATTAGTAAACCAATTTCTTTTGCTTTCCTTAATACGACAAGTTTGTTTACATTACTATATAAATAATTATTCAGTGTTTTCTTTCTATTCAAAGAGTAATGCAAAAATTCTTTAATTGTGAACAATTCGGAATTTAAATTAGCCAACAAAGCATTTCTAATATCACTTACAATCGTAGTACCTTCAATATTTAAATCAATTAGATTAATATCCCCTCTCCTATACCAAACTGAAGATATGTTTTGACTATTGTATATTATGTTGTCTTTCTTAAAAACAAATTCTCCACTTATCGATACTGTAACTAATTCAATAACATCATTAGGTGTAATAAGTAAATATTCTGCCTTTTTAAATAATAACCAATCAATAACTTTGACAGTACTCTGGTCATTATTATTGCTAATTATTAAAATCATTATTTTTTGTAATATTTAAAATAATACTTGAACTATCAATATTGTAATATTCAAACTTCACAAATCCGTAATCTTCACTAAAAAATGACTTTAAGTAAGTAGTCCCTAATTCACTATTACAAGCTCCATTTATTACAATACATTTTATACTTTCATTGGCATTTGTAAGTATTTCGGTTTCATTTACTAAATAATGACTATTCAAAATAATTAAGCTATCCCACATTATCCATCTATTATCACCCCATGCGGAACCTACTTCTAAACTCCAATCCCAGTCTGTGCCCTTTTTAGCAGGAAAGTGAATGTATGGGAAAGGATTCAATTGTAAAATTCGAAACAAGCCATACCTTGGAGGATGAAACCAAATATTTTTATCATTCTCCACTAATCCAGTGTGTTCTGTATAAAGGGTTTTACCATTAACGTTAATGTACTCGTATTTAATGACAGACTGATTATACCAACTTTGTTCTTTTTCAAATGGACCAAAGTTGTCTAATATTGTCAAGGAAATACTATAAATTGTTTGCTCATCAATACTATCCTTACTCACAAATAACCAATCCCTACCATTCTTTTTAAAGTAAAACTGATTACCGTGTTTATCCAAAAAAATATAGGCAATTTTATATTTATTATTCCCTTTGTAAAATCTGTTGTCAATAGTAAATCTGTTGTGTGAAATTGTGTCTATTGGTATTTCAAAACTCAAACCTTCTGAAATGCTATAACAATTGTAATAGGGATTTACATTTGTACATGAGTTGGCAAAAACTATTACAAACAGATAAAACAAAACATGCACTAAAATATTTTGCTTTATTCTGTTTGTAATAAATAGGAAATTCATGTTTTTTGTTAGAATACATTTATACACATGGACGATCATATATCTCTTCCTTGTTTTCCCATCGTCCAACACCTGATCCATCGAAAGTTGTAGTTTCCTTAATATCCCCACATACGTAATCATCTGAGGGGTCTGTGTATTCTTGACAAATGCACATAGTTCTTTCTGAACCTACTTGTCCACCATAAATGCTACCCAAAAATTTGGTAGATAATTTCATAAATGATTCTTCGTTCAATTTTGTTAATTTGCTCATAATAAGTTGAATTAAAATTGTTAATCTTTACATGTCCAACACCTACAAGATTGTTTGAAACTTCCATCGTCCCAATATTCTATAGTTTCAACATCTGTACAGCCATATTCATTTTCAGACGTTTCACCATCTCCAACAGAATAGGTTTCATCTTCTTTTCTTGCAGCACCACCACAAATTTTCAACAAATCTGTCTTTTCCAATTTTTCAAATCTTTTTTCTTTTTTCATAAAAATAATTTTTAATTAAACATAATATAAATAATTCACACTGTTAAAAATACACATTGTACAAATACAAAAATGCGCAGAAAGTGTTTGTTTTGCAAATTTCATAGTTTATTTAACGAATCCTTCAGTTTGAAGCATGAAATGCTAATTTTGCGTTTTTGAAATGTGATAAATTTCAATTGTTTTCATTAGTTTTTCTAAACAAATTCAGTTCTCAATATTAAATATCTTCTTTAATTTAGATAAATTCATTGTAATTGGCTTTAAAACTTCATTGTTGCTTAATTTTAATTCAGGACAAGTGCAGTTTTTTAATTCTACACATTTTTTTGTATTTACTATGCAACTACGATTAATCCGAACTAATTCTGTATCTTTTAATTCTTCCTCCAATTTTTCGAAAGTTTTACCAGATACTGTAAATTTGTCTTTACTGCAAAAAACGTCAAAATATGCCCCATCAGCTTTGATAACCAATATATCATCAAAGTCAATTTTCCTAAATGTATTCCTCCCAGTTTTTAATGTAATGAACTTTCTTTTCTCCATAATCCTCAAAATTTTAAAGTTTAATATTACGTATCCTTATTCAAATAAAATGTTGTGCTCTGTAGTCTTTTTCGCTTCCAACTAACGTGATGCAGCTTGGCACATGTTGCGGATTTTGAAATACAACACTGTCAAACCCGCTACAAATTTAATTAAAAGTTCCGAACGTACAAACACGCTCTGAGCCCGCAATTGTGCTAAGCTGCGGTTAGCTGCTGGCGATTTCAAACACGACAAGAGTATTCTCATTTTATAATACGTAATATTAAACTTTTCCTTTTTCAACAGTTGCAAATA
>CAYRQZ010000109.1:0-5564 GCA_964426585.1 uncultured Bacteroidales bacterium
GTTTTAGACTTAAATTTTGAACGTAAAATATAGTATATGACAAAACTTTATAAATATTTTCTAATTATAATTTTAGCTTTTAGCTTTAATAATACCTATTCGCAATATTCTTTTGATTGCATTATTGATGATAATGAAGATGTTAAAATCAATATACATGTTGACCTCACAGGCTTAGACATTCATTGTAACGGCGGAGGCTTTACTTACGAAATAAAATACAATTACGATGTGAAAGTTTATGAAAAAGGACAACTGCAATCAAATTATAATTTTTATAATTTTCAATTCTACTTTATTCTTAAAAATAGTACTAGTATTTATGGCGATATTAACTTAAATCTACCCGGGCAAGGGTCTGCCAAATCTGTTACTTCATCAATTAATGAACGAAATATTGATTGTAATAAGGTAAGTTTAGATGACATAGATTTTAACCAACTACAAGTTGTTGTAAATAGCCTAGATTACAAAAAAGAAAATTATTATTTTGATATGAATGTTAACCCATTACCTATCACATTGCTTTCATTTAAAGTTAAAAATTCAGAAAATGTTAACGAAATATTTTGGACTACAACAAGTGAAATTAATAATGATTATTTTGTATTAGAATCTTCGGAAGACG
The DNA here is from genome assembly GCA_964426585.1 of uncultured Bacteroidales bacterium. Lineage (GTDB taxonomy): Bacteria > Bacteroidota > Bacteroidia > Bacteroidales > ML635J-15 > Bact-19. Next base: position 629 of record CAYRQZ010000109.1, read on the forward strand.
CCATTAACTTTTCGGAAATTGCCAGAGTTGAAGGAGCAGGTAATTCTTCACAAATATTAAATTACAGCTTTTTAGATTATAATTTCACTTCAGGAATCACATATTATCGTTTAAAGCAGGTTGATTATGACAAAAAATTTTCATTTTCGAATATTATTAGTGTAAAAAATAATTTACTTAATGATTTCAGCATTTATCCCAACCCTGTAAATGAGATTTTGAATATTGATTTTTATTCAAATATCGAAACTGAATATATTATTAATATTTATAATAGCTCCACTCAAAAAGTTTATTCAAATACCACAGAATTAAATTTAGGCTATACAAATTTAAGTTTGAATATTTTCGACAGTTTGCAATCCGGAGTTTATTTTTTAGTAATTTCTGATTTACAAGGAAATATTATTAAATAAGAAAGAATAATTAAGCTATAATTAATGGCATAGTTAATTAATGATGGGTTGACGTCTAGCGTTAATCACATTTTGTACTGGGAACAAATGGTGTTTTCGCTTTTTTAATAAACAAATTAGTTCAACTTTTAAAAGTCAAACCATTTTTTTTGAAAAAATGAAACATTTTTAAGAAAAATACGTTAAAGGTTTTTTCAAAAATATAATTTTTCAATTAATTTTGCAACTCCTTCATCATTATTAGATTGGATAATATTAAAATTATTTTTTATCGCATCGGGAGCATTTTCTACGACATAAGAATTTTCTTTCATAGCATAATTTAGCATGTCCAAATCGTAATAATCATTTCCTACACTCACAATATTTTTTAAATTTACATTTTCAAGTTCTCTAATATACTCAATCCCCGAAGCTTTTGAAATGCCCTTAGGTAAAATTTCTATCCAAATAGATTTATTATCAAGCGGGCTAGTAGCTTTAACGACTTTTAATTCAGGGAATTTCTCGGAGATTATTTTCATATCCCCGTTTTCTTTTGGGCAAATTACAACAAATTGTGAGGCAGTTTCCGGACATTCTAGTATTGGCTCTACTCCTTTTGTTTCGTAATACTTTATTCTTGTCAAAAAATCTTGACTAGGGCAATCTGAAGAAAAATGATGAAAGAAATGATTGTCAGGCACAGGCAGTTGAACCATAAAATCATAATTATTTTTTACAAGATAGTTGTAAATTTCTTTAGTTTGCTTTTCCTCAATATGATTTGCTTGTAAAATTTTTCTTTTTTCCCAATCATAAATTCCAATTCCAGACGAAAACACAAGATAATCTATTGGAAAATCGGATTTTATTAAATTCGTAAAAGAAAAAAGATTTCGTCCAGTAGCAATTATTCTAAGTACTCCAATTGGTCCGAGTTTTGTCAAAAGTTTGATAGTATTTTCACTTACAACAGACTGATTATTTGCAATAGTGCCGTCAAAATCACTAACAAACATTTTCCTTATTTGAGCCATTTAAAAAAAACAATAAAATTTATCGCAAATTTATAAATATTCTTATAGGCAAACAAACTTAAATTATTTGGGGCAATTTTAGGTTGTAAATCCAATGAAAAATAAAAAATGGAGAATGAAAAATGGAGAATGAAAAATATTCAAATTATTTTTTTAAATTATGCCACTCAGTTGGTATGTTGGCTGAAAGTCAACAAATACCATAGCCTGAGGCAACGCCTTAGGCTAATAAATCATAATTCCATTGGCGGACTGTAAGCTCAATATAAAATTTTTAACTGATATTATCATTATGTATATACCGCAATTTTTCACATTTGCAGATTGTAGGGGCGTAACTGCGTGTATGCCCCACAATCTGCAATGTACACCCTACAAGCTGCAACGCAGCGTAATCATTATCATAGTCTGGTTAGGTCAATGGTTTGGGATAACGCTTAGGCATAAGCACCAAAGGTGTGTAATAAAATGAAAAATGAAGAATAGCACTATGGCATATTCAGCCTGAGAAAATTCTATTAATTTCAGTTATGTTTGGTTTTATTACAAGAATTTTAAATTATATATTTGGTTTTATTACAAAAACTTTAAATTATGTATTTGGTTTTATTACAAGAATTTTAAATTATATGTTTGGTTTTATTACAAAAAAGATATAATTTTGTATTAAATATACAAATTTTACTTAAATGTTTGAAAGAAAAATTATAAAAACTTTATGTGAATGGGCTAACAGTCCTAATAGAAAGCCCTTGGTATTACGCGGTGCGAGGCAAGTTGGAAAAACATCAGCAGTTATAGAGTTTTCCAAAAATTTTGATACTTTTTTACATTTAAATTTAGAAAAGGAAACAGACAGAGCTGTATTTGAGTTTACTAGTTCGCTTGAAGATATTCTAACTGCGATTTATTTATTAAAAAATAAGGAGAAAAGAAAAGGAAAGACTTTATTGTTTATAGATGAAGTTCAAAACTCACAAAAAGCTATTGCTATTTTACGTTATTTTTATGAAGACATGCCCGAATTATATGTAATAGCAGCGGGTTCATTACTTGAAAGTTTAATTAATGTTCATGCTTCTTTTCCTGTTGGCAGAGTAGAATATTTAGCATTACGTGCTTGTTCATTTAGTGAATTTCTTGGTGCCCTCGGCGAAAATCAATTACGAGAAAAGATATTAACAGGTAATCTTCCCGCAGCTATACACTCTTACGTGATGAAACTTTTCAACGAGTTTGTTCTAGTTGGCGGAATGCCCGAAGTTATAGCTTTTTATGCAAAAAATCGAGATATTGTGGCTTTGCAAAAAATTTATGACAGTCTTTTAAACGGATATAAAGATGATATTGAGAAATATGCAAAAAATAATACTGAGCGAAATGTTATAAGACATATTTTAAAAAATGGCTGGCAATATGCTGGACAACGTATTAAGTTTGAGCGTTTTGGGCAGTCTAATTACAAATCTAGAGAAGTGGGTGAAGCTTTTCGAACCTTGGAAAAAGCAATGCTTTTAGAACTATGTTACCCAACACTATCCTCTAATTTACCAATCTTGCCAGATTTTAAAAAATCACCAAAGTTACTTTGGTTAGATAGCGGAATTGTAAATTATGTAGCAAAAAACCAATTAAAACTATTTGGCAGTAAGGATATTAGCGAACATTGGAAAGGAAATCTTGCCGAACAAATTGTGGGACAAGAACTTATTGCACATAAAAACTCTGTTTTAACACAACGTAATTTTTGGGTTCGCAATGCAAGAAATTCACAAGCCGAACTCGATTTTGTTATTCAAACAAGCTCACAACTTATCCCCATTGAAGTTAAGTCTGGACATAATTCAAAAATACGCTCAATGCACTTGTTTATGGAACAATCTAATAGCAATTTAGCTCTTCGCTTTTGGAATAATCAGCTGCAAAAAGATGAAATCCAATTAGACTCGAAAAAAAAATACACATTGTTGAGTTTGCCGTTTTATTATGCGGAAGTTATTGATAAGATAATTAAAAATGAAGAAATGGTGAATGGTGAAAAGTAAAAGTTGCAAGTGGAAAGTTGCAAGTTGCAAGTTAAAAGTGGCAAGTTGAAAGGTGGATGTAAATTTTGCATTGTAGATACGCAATTCATTGCGTATTGACTATTGCAAATTTCCATTTTTGATTTTTGTCAAAAATTCCCCTTGTCCGTAGGACAATATATGATTAACCGTAGGCGACAGCCTGCGGTGAATAATCGCACCACCTCCTGCCCGTAGGGCAGAACATTATAAAAATTTAATCAAAAAAAATCAAATTAATTTTTAATAATATTCCAATCATTAGGTATGTTGGCTGAAAGCCAACAAATACCATAGCCTAAGGCAACGCCTTAGGCTAATAAATCATAATTCCATTGGCGGACTGTAAGCTCAACATAAAAATTTTAAAAACGTAAAAAAAAATCACAAATTAATTATTAATTAGTTTATAAAGTTTCACAAAATCTTCCGGACTTAATTGTTCGGGACGAAGCGAAAAAATAGGCTTAGTCTTATCAATATTTTCGGGAATTATAGATTTTAAAGAATTTCTTAAAGTTTTGCGTCTCTGGTTAAAGGCAGTTTTTACAAATAAAATAAACTTTTTCGCATCTATATCTTCAATTTCTGTGCGATATCGTGTAAATCTAAGCACGCCTGACTTAACTTTTGGAGGCGGAATAAAAACATTTTCGTTTACGGTAAATAAATATTCAATTTTGTAAAATAATTGCATGATAACTGATAAAATTCCGTAAGTTTTATTGCCACACTCAGCTGCAATTCTCTCTCCTACCTCTTTTTGAACCATGCAAACAATCTCAGGTATTAGTGTTAAATTATCTAATACTTTAAAAAATATCTGTGAAGAAATATTATACGGAAAATTACCTATAAGGCAAAATTCATCATCAAATAATTCTCGAATATTTATTTTCAAAAAATCAGCATGAATAAGTCGAAACTGATTTGAATAAGTATTTTTTAAAAAATGAACAGCATCCTCATCAATTTCGATTAAAGTAAGAAAATAGTCTTTTTTTATAAGCTCAGATGTGAGAACACCAGTGCCAGGTCCAATTTCAAGAATAGGAATATTAGCTGTGTTTTTTAGAGAATTAACGATTTTTGCAGCTATTTGAGTGTCTGCTAAAAAATGCTGTGCTAAATGTTTTTTTGCTTTTATCATGGGGCAAAGATAATGTAAATTAAGAATGGGGAATGAAAAATGGAGAGTGAAAAATGGAAAATGGAGAATTAAAAATAAAAAAAATCATAAATTTCAAATATGTTGCCCCCTTGTCCGTAGGACAAAATACAATTCACCTTAGGCAACGCCAGCGGTTAAAATGTCCCCCAACTATCTGCCTTAGGGCAGAATTTAATAAAAATTTAATCAAAAGCATTCAGATTATTTTTAAGACTATGCCAATCCGTAGGTATGTTGGCTGAAAGTCAACAAATATCATAGCCTAAG
>CAYRQZ010000110.1:0-5528 GCA_964426585.1 uncultured Bacteroidales bacterium
AGTTGGTAGAGCACGACCTTGCCAAGGTCGGGGTCGCGAGTTCGAGTCTCGTTTCTCGCTCTTTTTTGAAAAAAGGTACTATTAGTGCCCGGGTGGCGGAATAGGTAGACGCGCTGGACTTAAAATCCAGTGATTTTTAAAAATCGTACCGGTTCGATTCCGGTCCCGGGTACGAAAAAACAGAATCATTGCGATACTGTTTTTTTTATGTTTAAAATATTTTGTAAACAATATTTTTATATTTTCGTTTCATTTTACGATTTTTGTATAATAATATGTTTAATCATTAAAAACTTAACTTAATACAGTATGAAAAATTTTTTACTCCTAAGTTTAATACTTAGCTTTTCTCTTTCTATATTTTCCCAAGACAAACCTGCTAAAGGAGAGTGGAAAAAAGGTGGTATGATGTCCTTAACAGCTTCTCAAGTTTCATTTACAAATTGGGCTGCTGGTGGACAAAACTCAATCGCAGCTAATGCTTTTGTAAATTTATTTGCAAATTTTAAGAAAAATAGAATGACTTGGGACAATACTTTAGACCTTGGTTACGGTAAAATGAGACAAGGTAACAAAAGTAATGTCCTTTATTATAAAACTGACGACAAAATAGATTTCTCGTCAAAATACGGACAATATGCTTTTGAAAATTGGTATTACGCCGCTTTGGTTAGTTTCAAAACTCAATTTGATGAAGGATTTAAAGAACCGACAGATGTTAACAGAATTTCAAATTTTATGGCTCCTGCATATTTGAATATTGCTTTAGGTATGGACTATAAACCTAGCGATAATTTTTCATTATTTATTTCTCCTTTAACTGGTAAAATGACTTTCGTACAGGATGATTATTTGTCGAGTATTGGTGCTTTTGGTGTTAAACCTAACAAAAAATATAGACCCGAATTTGGGGGATATGTTAAAGCACAATATAAAGTAGATTTTCTTAAAAATATGACTTATTCAACAAAATTAGACTTATTCTCAAATTATCTCGAAAAAGCAAAAAATGTTGATATTAACTGGGAAAATATTATTATGATGAAAATTAATAATTGGTTTAGTGCTAGTATTCATTATACAATGTTATATGATGACGACGTTGATATAAACTGGATTGATTCAGATGGTTTAGCTCATTTTAGCCCTAAGCTTCAAATTAAACAAATGGTTGGCGTTGGCTTAACTTATAAATTTTAAACTTTAAAAATAATAATTATGTTAAAAGAATTTAAAAATTTTGCAATTAAGGGTAACCTTATTGACATGGCAATAGGTATAATTTTGGGTGCTGCTTTCGGAAAAGTTGTTGCATCTTTAGTTGCTGATGTTATTATGCCCCCGTTAGGATTATTAATAGGTGGGGTTAATTTTACCGACTTGAGTATCGTACTAAAAAGTGCTACAGGTGAAGCCCCTGCTGTTACTTTAAATTACGGAGCTTTCATTCAAGTTATATTTGACTTTTTAATAATTGCGTTTGCTATATTTATGGTAATTAAAGGTATTAATTCCTTTAAAAAGAAAGAAGCAGTAGTTGAAGAAGAACAACCTGCTACCGAACCAGAACCTACAAAAGAAGAAATCTTATTAACTGAAATTAGAGATTTATTAAAAGAAAAGAAATAAGTGAGAGAGGCGTTAAGCCTCTTTTTTTTATCATTATTTTTTTATTTTATTTTTATTTTTTGAAGAAACATAATTTTATGTTATTTTAGCATAATAATGCTAAGTTTTAATAAATAACATGTATTCATGAAGAAAAAAAAATGTAAGATAAAAAACATAGTTTTAGTATCCCTGATTGTAATAGTGGTAAGTTTAGTTTATTCAAATCATTTTAATAATCCTTTTGCATTTGACGATTTTCATACTATCAAGGATAATATAGTTATAAAAAATATTGCAAATTATAAATTATTTTTCGAAGATGCCTCAAGTTTTAGTTCTAATCCGAGCAATCAAATGTATAGACCTTTAATAAGCTTATCTTCTGCAATTGATTATTATATAGCAAATGGCGAAAATCCGTTTTATTTTCATTTGAGTATGTTTATAATTTTTTTGATACAATTAATATTAATGTTTTTTGTCATTAAATATTTACTTGCAAAGATAAGCGAACATTATATAAATGATTATTTGACGTTTTTTATTGTATTGTTCTATGGCTTGCATACAGCTAATGCCGAAACTTTGAATTATATTAGTTCGCGTTCCGATTCTTACTCAACGTTTTTTGTCGTATTAAGTTTTTTTATTTATTTTTATTTCCCAAAAATTAGAAGATTTCAGTTATTTCTAATCCCTTTAGTTTTGGGAAGTTTGTGCAAGGAGCAAGCTGTAATGTTTTTGCCTATATTTTTTGTTTATATTCTTATTTTTGAAGAAGATTTTTCTTTAAATGATATTTTTACAAAAAAAGCCATAAAACCTATTCGAAATACTATAGTTAAGACTTTACCTAGCATTATAGTGTGTGCTGTAATAGTATTTATTATTTTTCGCATGCAAGGCGAAAATATGGTAACTGGTGGTAATTCGCGTTTTTATTATTTTATCACACAAGCTTGGGTCTATTTGCGATATTTTATAGCTTTTTTCTTACCTATAAATTTATCGGCTGATACTGATTGGACTGCGTTTACAAATGTTTTTGACGAGAGAGCAATTGTTGGTTATCTATTTATAATTTTAATTATTATATTAATAATTAAGACATCAAATCAACAACGAACAAAATCTATATCTTTTGGATTATCATGGTTTTTATTATCTTTATTACCAACATCTTCAATAATTCCTTTAGCTGAGGTTACTAATGATCATAGAATGTTTTTCCCTTTTGTTGGTTTGTGCATTGCTGGAGTTACTTGCTTAAAATTACTTTTTATAAAATACGAAAACATGTTTAAACAAAAAAAAGTAATTATGAAATTGTTTGTTATATTTTTAGGAGTAGTAATTTTAGGTTTTAATGCTTATGGTGTTAGAAAAAGAAATGTTGTTTGGAGTTCTTACGAGAGTTTATGGTATGATGTTACTATAAAAAGCCCTCATAATGGGCGTGGCTTAATGAATTATGGGTTAAGTCAAATGCGTCTAGGAAATTATGATATTGCCTTAGAATACTTTAATCGTGCTTTAATTTATACCCCTAATTATAGTTATCTTCATACAAATTTAGGTACCTTATATAGTGCAATGGGTAATTTTGAATTAGCAGAAAGTTATTTTAAAAAAGGAATATATTTGGGGGACAACATTTATATAACTCATTATTTGTATGCTAAGTTTTTAAATGAAAATAAACGTTATTCGGAAGCTTTGTATGAAGCAGAAACTGCTAGGTCATTAAGTCCTAATTATTTACTCAATATTCATTTATTGTATGAAATTTATTATAATTTGAATAAAATAAGTGATTTGATTGATTTAGTTAATAATACTTTAAATATTTATCCGACTGATGAATATTCTATATTTTATAAAAATTTAGATTATTCACAAAAGGCTAACTCTGTTTATTATGCTGAACAACTTGTTAAAACTAATCCAAGTGCAGAGAATTACTTGAACTTGAGTTTAGAGTATTATAATTTAGGTGATTACGAAAAATGTATTGAGGCTTGTTATAAGTCTCTTGAAATTAAGCCAGATTATTCATTTGCTTATAATAATATTTGTTCTGCGTATAATGCTTTAGGGAAATATGCAGAAGCCATTCAGGCTTGTGAAAAAGCTTTAGAAATTGATTCTTCTTATGTATTAGCACAAAATAATTTGCAATTAGCAAAGCAAAACTTTGGGAAATAATTTTTTTTCGTGTGATTAAAAATTTAAATTAAAAAATGTCAGAAAACATTGTTAAAATTTTTCTGACATTTAATATTTTAGTAGATAATACTAACAGTTCCTTTATAATTTTCGGCTTCGTCATTATGTGTATTAATGATATACAAATAAGCTCCTGCGGGTAATTTTTTGCCGTTGAAAGTACCATCCCAAGGTTCGGAATTATATTTGCCATAGTACATTTCCTGTCCCCAACGGTTGAACACTTGAATTTGAGCATCTTTATAAAGTTCGATATTTTTAATTATCCAAGTTTCATTAATGCCGTCTCCGTTTGGAGAAAAAGCATTAGGAATATCTAGACATTGAAGAATACCATCATTTATTATTACATCCCCAATAGTATATTCACAACCACTTACATCTTGAATTTCTATGTGATATCTACCTTCTTTAAGGTTTGCGTAAACATTTGTATCAACTTCAAAGTTATCGTATTTGAAAATATATGGTGATGAGCCACCAAATGGAGTAACAAAAATATATCCGTCATTATTACCAATACAACTAGGGTTTGAAGATGAGATTGAGGCTGTTAGTTTTGCCGGTTGGTAAATACTTATTTCTTTTGATTCTTTGCAGCCATTATTATCTACAACTTGCATTATGTAATCACCAATGGCAAGAGCATTAACAATAGCTGTATTTGCTACGGTTTGATTTTTTGGTGTTTTTAGTGTATATGAGTAAGGTTCAGAACCTCCGGAAACGTTCATAATAATAGAGCCATCCATTTGTCCATAACAACTTACATCTTTTTTTACAAAACCGAAATTAATTGGAGCAGGTTCGTTTAAGACATAAGTTTCGAAAATAGCACAATTTCTATTATCAGTTATGGTAACAGTATATTGTCCTGCTAATAAATTATTTAAACTTAATCCGGATGAACCATTAGACCATAATACTTGAAATGGAGGTTCTCCACTATTAATACTAATATTTATTTTTCCATCATTAGAGCCATTACATTTTAGATGAGATACGCTTGAAGTAATTAATATTTCTACGGGCATTGAAAGCGTTTGCTCGGCAATTCCGGTGCAACCCCAGTCGTCAGTTAAGGTAAGTTTATATGTACCTGCAGGTAGTTGTGATATTGTTTCGCTAGTTGCTCCATTACTCCATTTGAATGACCAAGGCATAGCACCATTTACCGAACTTCCTTGTAAAACTCCTTCGGGAGCTCCTGCACATAAAATAGGTTGTATAACGCTTATATTTGCAATAATATTTCCAGTCTTATTAATATTCGCAGAAATAGATTTTGTGCAATGGTTTGCATCAGTTACGGTTAGGACGTAGGTACCAGGTACAAGTGCAAAAATATTGTTAGAAATACTTCCATTTGACCAGGAATAAGAAAAGCCCCCAGCTCCCCCTGAGGTAGAAGCATTAATAGATCCACTAGTTTGTCCACAAATTGCATCAACTATTTCGAGGTCAATAATAATTTCGTCAGGTTGACTAACTGTATAACTAGCACTAGTTGTACAATTGTTATTGTCTGTTAGTGTAAGCATGTATGTTCCTGCAGTAATATTTGAAATAGTAGGAGTGAGTCTTCCTATGCTCCATATATAAGAGTATGGTGTAACTCCACCTTGAGATGTAGAGGCATTTATACTAGCGTCGTTTGAATTATAACAACTTGCATTTGTTCCAATGAAATT
>CAYRQZ010000111.1:0-2981 GCA_964426585.1 uncultured Bacteroidales bacterium
CTTTTTTTACGATAATTCCTATTGCATCGGTTTTTTCAATCCATTCGGAAATACTCAAGACAAAACTTGGTAATCCTGCCTGTGTTTTAAAGTGGTCAAATTCCACCACTTTAAAATTGGGGTTGTTAATTTGCTCCCAAGTGCCTAAAAATTCAAGAGAATAACGGGTTCTAATCCAGTTTTTTATAATATCGGCAGCTCGGCTTTCACTTTCTTTGGCATTTGCCATATCTGTGAGGGAGATATAATCTTGTTCATCAACCGATATAATCGTAATTTCTGAATGGTTTACATTTATTTTTGCCTGCATCTTAATTTATTTGATTTTAAGATTTTTAGAATTGTTTCTATTCATTTTATTTGTTTCATTTTTTCGATATTTTTTTACATTCATTTTTATTAATTGTTAATTGTCAGGTTTTTTCGTGTTTTTGATGATGATTGTCATGATTTAAATGTTTTATACCGCAGCTTGTTTATGTTTTTAAATTCCTGTTTTGTTAAATAATTGGAATTGTTAACTATTCGCACTGCAAAGACAAAATTTTTATTTTTTAATACATTTTCTTTCATGCTATTAATCATTCTCCATTGTCCTTTCAACTTTTAACTTTTAACTTTCAACTTTCTCCATTCTCAAAAGTTTTTTACAAATATAATACAATTATTTTACTATAAAATTTCGTAAGTTTTTTAAAATTTTCAAACAAATTGGTTCGACTTTTAAAAGTTGAACTAATTTCTCGAAAAAAATGAAACCTTTTTGGGAAAAATGCGTATAATCAAAATGTGCTGCCCTAGGGGCAGGAAGATGGATGGGACAATTCACCGCAGGCTGTCGCCTACGGTTAATCATATTTTGTCCTACGGACAAGGTGGAATTTTCAACAAAAATCGAAAATTTAAAATTTGCATCCTCCTTTCAACTTGTAACTTTTAACTTTTAACTTTCTATTACACACCTTTGGTGCTTATGCTCACCCGCAATCCCAGCCATAGCCCTAACAGGCTATGCTAATGATTACGCTGCGTTGCAGCTTGTGCCTGCAAAATTTGCAATAGTCAATACGCAATGAATTGTGTATCTACAATGCAAATTTACATCCTCCTTTCAACTTTCAACTTTTAACTTTTCCCATTCTCCATTCATCATTAATCTTTCAAACATCTAACCGAGAAACCATATTTTTTAGTAAAGGTATCGAATCTACCAGAGCCTGAGCTAGCATTCTGGAGACAGCGTCTCATGGCAAATAAAGCATTTCCGTTATCGGTACTTGTCCAGAAATAAGCAAATTCATAAGATCCACTACCTTCGATGTACATAAATCCGGAACCGCTATTTTTTGCACCGCCAAATAAAGCTTCAAACCCTGAGCTTCCGTTAATTTTCAATTTCTGTCCAACATTTTGGCTCTCGCCTCGCCAGGTATTTAATAAGTCGACTTCGTTGCTCGACATACCTAATGTTAATTCGAGTTGTTTAAATTCGTTATCAGTGGGTATGTGCCAACCTTCAGGGCAAATACCTCGACTTCCTTCAGCAGTAGAAAACTGCATTGCCATATTCCACTGGTATAAACCGCCATAAACATTACAATTATTTATATCGTTAGCATAGCAATATTTTTGGTAGTTTTGGCTGTCGTTTTGGTCTTCAATACTATTTATCATTGTGCCAATATTCAGATTTTTAGCAAACCAGCATTGATTTCCTATAGACACTGTCGGATAGGTTTGTCCATCTCTATTATCAACAAAATCATGCCCACAAACAAAAGAACTTGCAAAACTAATTGTAACAAAATCATCGGAAATGCCACAAGGATTGTAAATTCGCCAACGTAAAACATATATTTCGTTTGGTATTCCCGAAAAAGAAGTATTATGCAAATTTGGATTATATAAATTCCCGCCTTCGCCCGACATTATTGTCCAATAGCCTGTTCCTATTTCTGGCTGGTTAGCTTCCAAACTTACAGAACTTACCATTATTCCAAGTTGATCTGCCCCAGCATTTGCAATTGTCGGTTGCTCTATCAAATAAATATATTGCTTGTCGGCATAATACTCCGAAGGAATACATTGAGAATCAGTAGTTTTCAATCGTATAAACATATTTTCTTGAGGTGTAAAAGTAAAATTTGTTGAATTTGCATTCTCAAAATCATACCAATCTGTATTATTAAATGAATATTGCCACTGCAAATCGCCTGAAACATAGTCTGTTGCAATGCAATTGAAATAATCGCCAAGGCAATAATCCTGAGAAAACGACCAAAAACTAATTAAAACAATAAAATTTACAAATAAAATTGTTTTTTTTAAAATGTTTTTCATAACTAAATTTTTATAAAACTTTTTCTATAAATTTTTTCTTTACTTATTAGTTCTATAAAATAAAATCCATTTTCCAAGTCAGAAATATTAACAAATAAACTTGTGTTTAATTCTTTAGTATTGAATTTAGTTTGAATTTTTCCGTTAATATCAATTATTTTAAGCTCAAAATTTATCTTGTTTGGTAAATTCACTATTAATTGTTCGCTTGCAGGGTTTGGAAATATTTGAAAAGCGGAATTTTCGTTTTCAACAATTATTTCACTAGTTGAGCAGGGTGGTATAGCAAAATATAAATTGTGCTGTGCCAATGTTAAAACCGAGCAAAACACAAATAAAGCTAAGCAAAAAATTTTATACATAACAAAAGCTATTATAGATTTTGCTAAGTTACAAAATTCCCAATTGTAAATCAAATATATTTATAAACAAGCTTATTGTTTTTCTATTTTCCTAAATAACACTTCGTTTTCGAATTGAAACTTAATTAAATAAATTGCCGAGCTAAGTTCGCTTAAATCAAGTTCCATATTAGAATTAAGCTTCAAATCTGAAATATTTAAAGACTTTACAGTTCTACCCATAAAATCTAAAATTTCAATTTTTACAAACTCCGAATTGTTATTTTCGATATTAATATT
>CAYRQZ010000111.1:3081-5442 GCA_964426585.1 uncultured Bacteroidales bacterium
TGCTTAGCAATTCCAAAATCTGATAAGGAATTAAGATTATCGCGAAAAGCATAAACCACAGCGCCAGAAATATTCTGACTTGAGTTTGCGTGATTACCTTCTAAAGTCCATTCTCCAGAACTATTATCGCGTTTTACTATGCTATGTTGAGCTGCTTCCATTCCTGCATTTGTAGCTCCACGCATAAATAAGCCAATATCATAATTTATAGAACTTGTTTCGGAATTTGGAATAATTGTCCAATAGCCCGCATCAAGCAAAGTTTGTAACAAAGTGCCATTTACCAATAAGCCAAGGCTAGATATATTCAAACTTGATGGTCCAAAACCTTCGGTAAATTTTGCATCTAAATATGTTAAACCTGTGCTAGAATTAATTGTCATTTTTGCCAGCTCATATTTTGAAGAAACTCCAACAGGCATAGAATATGTGTTTCCTGTAATTACATTACGTTTTAAATTTCCATTTATATATGACTGAGTTGACCCATCATTTATTGCACCATTTGCTGTGCTGGTGATATGCACAAAATTTGTTCCTGTAGTAATTTTCCCTTTTGTTAAATTAAGAGTATTTGTTTCAATGCTTTTATTAAGAACTAATTCACCTGCCGGCTTATTTACAATTATATTAGAAAATTTCACAGTGTTATTGCCAAAAATATTTTGATTTGTACTTCCATTAAATGTAAAGTTAGCCTTAGAAACCTTAAAATTATTTATATTGTCTATAATTATATCTCCACCTATATCAACATTTATTGTATTAAAATCAAAGTTTAAAATTCCATCGATAAGTTGCAAATTGCCCTTAATTTTTAAGCCGGCGTTTTCGGCATTAAAAACATTACCTTTGATAATCATATTTCTACAAATTGCCAAAGAATCAGCATTAGCACTAAGTCTTAAATAAAAACATCCTTCAATATGACCGGAAATTTCAACATCAGTATTTTCGTCAGGCACTTTTAAATTATACCAATTTGAGCAATCGCACCAGCCAGCTGATTTATAGCCCCTCCATTTTGCCTCATAGCCTTGTGTAGGAATAATTTCTAAACTAAGCCCAACGGATTTGAATTTAGGACTTGCAGCATTGTAATCCGCGTTTGATGAAAATCCTGTCCAATTTGCCGGATTATTTATTCTGGCTATCCATTCAAACTTATCTGCTTGGTCTGTTATTCCTGTATATTTTACTTTATCTTTTTTAGAGCTTTCTATATCATATAAATTTGTGTTTGCACATTCGCAACCCGGGTAAATTGTTGAGCCTTTGGTATCTGCGTAATTTGGTGAGCTTTTCCACCCAGTGGCTGTCCACCCATACAAAACATTGCCTGTGTAAACTGCATCATGCGAATCGGAAGGATTTACCCAGTTGCCATTTTGCATTATCCAAAGCTGGTCTTCTTTATTTAAATCAAACTGACTTGAACCATTAAGACTTTCTAAACTCCAATTTGTGTTGTCTAAACTTCCGTCAATATAAATATTTGCTTGTGTTACCCAACCCAAACTTGAGCCGGATTGTTTTATTTCTAAACTAATAACTTTTCCTGCGGACAAATTTGTGTTTTTTCGCGTTAGCCTAATAGTTCCTTCTGTGTCGCCCCATTTGCCTGCACTAACTCTTTCGTAACCATTGTCGGTAAAATCAATTGCCGTACCCGGCACAATATCTTTAAAGCAAACAAAAGAAAACTCGTCTCCGAAATCGCTAGTAGTGTTTACGGCAAGAATAGCTAAATCGCCATGTTCGAGAACTGAAGAAATTTTAGGATTAAGCTCTAATTCTATACCGCTAGACCATTCGTTTCCTTTACGGACAAATATTTTTGCATAATATTTTTCATTATTTGTTAAAGCACTTATTGTCATACTAGTTCCTGTCCCTTTGTAAACCACATATTGGTTAGAGCCTAAGTTTGTTCCGGAGCCAAAAACTGAGTTAGGAGAATATCCTGAGCCATCGCCTGAGGGCGTAAAGCTGATATTTGAAGTTTGTCTTGCTAGAATTAATACTTCGTCAAAGCAAGCAACAGAAGGCAAAACCCAGGAAAGTTGCGAATTTGAGTCTCCATCAGTATTTTGAAAAGCACTTACATCAGACAAGCCAAGATTAGAAATTGTTAATGTAGGACATTTATTGTCGGGAATCCAAGTTGTGCCTTTATAAACATAAGCTTTTACTTTATATGTTTGCCCTGTTGTTAAACCTGTTACTTCAACATAATTTCCTGTGCCTTTATACACTACAAAAGAATATGGAGTTGTGCTACCAAATTCGGTGCCGGAAGTAAAATTTTCATTTGCCGTAATTGAACTTGGGTCGGTAGTTGATAAACTATGTGGGTCATTT
>CAYRQZ010000112.1:0-5192 GCA_964426585.1 uncultured Bacteroidales bacterium
ATTATTTTGATATAGTTGCTCCAAATTATAGCAAATTAAAAATTAGTATTTTTGACACTAACGGTGCTATGCTCATTAGCGAAATTTATGAAAACGAAAAAAGAGTAGATGTCTCAAATTTAAGTAAAGGTATTTACATTGTTGTTGTGAACAATCAATCATTTAAGCTTATTAAACAATGAAAAGAACAAAATTATTTTTATTCTTAATACTTATAGTATTTGGTTTAAACATTAACGGTCAGAACATAATACGTGTTCATAGTGATAGTAATATTATTTACCAAGAACAAGTTGAGAACTTAGATAGTTTAAAATTTTCAAATTTTAACTCTTTTTTTTATCCAACTACAGGAATGTTTGAATTACCAATTTTCGGAATTGACAGTTTAACATTTAGTAATAATATTGAGCCTTCAATATATATTATATACAATGGCTCACAAACGACAATTATTAATCCATTTTCTAGTTTGGGGGTTACAATAACTAGCGAAGCTGGGCATGTTAACGCAACATCTACTTATTCTATTGGAGGATTGAAATATCATATTTTAGGAACTACAAGCAATGGCTCATTGAATATAACGAGCATAGAACCAATAAAGTTGATAATGTGCCATGCAAATATCACTAATCCAAACGGTGCTGCAATTTCAATAAACGGTTCTACACTTAGCGAAATGTTTTTATCATCAGGCACAGTAAACACACTTAACGATGCTTCGTCTTCAACAGCTAATGGAGCCTTGTATGCAAAATCAAATTTAACAATTACAGGTTTGGGTACACTAAATGTGAACGGGTACAAAAAACATGGAATCTCAGTAGATGCAAAATTAACAATTGAATCAGGAATTATAAATATTGTAAATGCTGCCTCTGATGGTATTCATGCTGATAATTTTACTCAGAATGGTGGAATAATTACAATTATTCCAAACAGCGATGGCATAGATGTTTCAAATACTATTTCACTAAATGGAGGAGAATTATCAATAAATTGCGAGTCTCTTGATGTTAAAGGAATAAAGGCAACTAATATCGTAGTTAACGATGGAAATTATAATATTACAGTTTCTGGAAATCAATCTAAAGCAATTAAATCAAGCGGAAATACAACAATTAATGGAGGAATTATTAAGATTATTGCTTCAGGGTCGGTTGTTCTTGTTGCTTCGGGTAACGGTTACGACCCTTCTTATTGTACAGGCATTAAAAGTGATGCTAACATAATTATCAACAACGGAAATTTAACTATAGACTGTCCATCATCGAATAAAGGAGCAAAAGGAATTTCAGCAGATTCAAGTGTTGTTATAAACGGTGGAAATATAAATATTACAACACTAGGTAATGGAGATAGCTATTTAAATCAAACTGCAGTAACTGACAGTTACACAGCAACTTGCATTAAGGCAAATGAAAATATTAGCATAATAGCAGGGACAATAATCTGTTCTAGTTCGGGGACTGGCGGAAAATGCGTTAACGCAGACGGAATTATTACACTCGGAAATTTTGATGCAAATGATGATTTACTTAAGCTAAGTCTAACGACTTCTGGATCTAGATTTTATGTATCAGGCTCAGGACAAAACGCTGATTATGCCAATCCAAAAGCAATGAAAGCCTTAGGAAATTTAACTGTAAATAGCGGACATATAACTGTAAATTGTACACAGTCAGAAGAAGGCGGCGAAGGTATCGAAACTAAAGCAAATATGTATATAAAAGGAGGGCAAATTAATGGCTCAACTTATGATGATTGCATTAACTCTAAATTATTAATTGAAATTTCGGGAGGAAGTCATTCATTTACCTCTAAAGGTAATGATGGAGTGGACTCTAACGGTACATTAATTATTTCTGGCGGATTTGTTGTTTCGAAAGGTGCTGCCGCTCCAGAAGAAGGATTTGACTGCGATAATAATACCTTTAAAGTTTTAGGGGGAACTTTTATCGGTACTGGCGGAGGTACTAGTAATCCAACAACAAATGTTTCTACACAAAATTCTTTTAAACTATCCATAACGCCAAACCAAAATATTTGTATTAAAAATTCATCTAATCAAGTTATTTTAATGTTTGCTTTACCTGAACTCACCGGTGGCGGTCCTGGCGGACCTGGTGGACCTGGCGGGAACAAAATGCAAATGTTATTTAGCGACCCTAGTTTTATAAATGGCTCATATACAATACAATATGGCGGAACAATAAACGGCGGAACAAATTGTAACGGCTACTACACTAATGCAACTTATTCTGGTGGTTCATCTAAAACTTTTAACGTAAATTCTAAACTTACTTCTTTAACATTATAATTTTTTACAAATATTTATGAAATAATTCTTTATTAAAACTAAAAACATTTAATATGATTATTTTCAGAAATAAAAAAGTTGAAAGTTATTAAACTTACTGAATTTATTAACTTTCAACTTTTTATTTAATAATTTTGTTTTTAAATTTACCATTATCCCTATTTTTTATATAAAAAAACCCCACTAAAAAATAGTGGGGCAAAACCAAAAAACACACATTAATGAAAAATTATAGTAAATTTAATACAACATCTACATTATTTCTTGTTGCTTTTGAGTAAGGGCAAACTTGATGTGCTTGTTCAATCAAATCTTGAGCAATATTTCTTTCTACTCCTTGAACATCAATATCTAAAACAACAGAAATAGCTAATCCGCCATCTTCAGTTTTCCCAATACTTACATTGGCTGTTGTTGTACTAGTAATTTTATGTTTTCCCATGCGAGCAACTAAATTTAGAGCTCCGTCATAGCAAGCCGAATAAGCTGCACCAAACAATAATTCAGGATTTAAAAAATCATCATTTTGTCCACCTAAACCTTTTGGCATTCTTACGTCCATATCTATAATTCCATCTGAACTTTTCACATGTCCGTTTCTTCCCCCACTTGCTGTTACTTTTGCTGTATATAATATTTCCATATTTTATTATTTTATAATTATTATTATTTTGATTATCTTACAAACTTTTAAACAGATAAGTTAAATTAATGTTTAAAAATTTATTAAAATTCGTATTTTTGCAAAAAATAAAATTTATGGAATTCGATTATTTTGCTTTTATTATTCTGCCATTATTAATTTTTTTGGCTCGTATTTGTGATGTTACAATTGGCACAATACGAATTATTTTAGTTGCTCGTGGGCAAAAAGTTTTAGCACCTATTTTAGGCTTTTTTGAAATTTTGATTTGGATTATTGCTATCAGTCAAATTATGGGAAATCTCAATAATTGGATATCCTATTTAGCTTATGCCCTTGGATTTGCAACTGGTAATTATATCGGGATGTTGGTCGAAGAAAAAATAGCTATGGGAATTGTCGGACTTCGTTTAGTTACAGCAAGCCCTGCCAGTAAATTAATTGAAGCTCTTAAAGAAAATGGATACGGACACACTCACATGGATGCTAAAGGAGCTACTGGTCCTGTTAATGTTTTATTTATTACGGTAAGTAGAAAAAATTTAAAAGAACTTATTGAACTAATAAATCAATACAATCAAGGGGCTTTTTATACAGTCGAAGATATTAGATTAGTTAATAAAGGAGTCTTTATGCAAAACAATAGCTCAACCTTAAAATTATTTCAACGTAAAGGAAAATAAATTTGCTTTTTAAAGACTTAAATATCGCCAAATGCCTAAAGGATGGAGTCGACAGTTTTAATTATCACGAACTTACTTCTGTACAAGAAACTGCTTTACCAATTATTTTAAAAGGAAAAGATTTATTAGCGAGTTCGCAAACAGGTTCTGGTAAAACTGCCGCTTTTTTAATTCCATTAATGGATAAAATTTTATACTCTGATAGAAATGGCATAAAAGCACTTATTATTGCTCCTACACGCGAAATTTGCATACAAATTGAAGAACAAATTGCTGGATTGGGATATTTTGCTGGAATATCGTCTGTTGCTGTATATGGCGGTAGTAACCAAGATGAATTTTCTAAACAAAGAAAAGCTCTCGAAAATAAAACTGATATTATAGTTGCCACTCCAGGACGACTTTTAGCTCACGTAAAATTAGGTTATGTAAATTTTAATAAACTAGAACATTTAGTTCTTGACGAAGCCGATGAAATGCTTGACATGGGCTTTTATAATGATATAATGAATATTATCTCGTTTTTGCCAAAAATTCGTCAAAATTTATTGTTTTCGGCAACTATGCCAACAGCAATTAAAGACCTTGCTAAAAAAATCTTAATTAATCCCGAAATTATTGATCTTAACTTTTCGTTGCCAGCAGAAGAGATTGAACAAAAAGTTTTTATGGTTTATGAAAAAGATAAACCTAAATTATTAAAAAAAGTTTTGTCCGAGTTTGAAAATGATAAAGTACTAATATTCACTGGCACAAAACTAAGCGTTTCAAAAATTTCTGCTTATCTTAAATCGTGTACTATCAAACATTCTTCTATTAATTCGGATTTTAGCCAAGACGAAAGAAATGAGATAGTACAAAAATATAAAAGCGGAAATTTTAATATTTTAATTACAACAAATTTACTTTCCAGAGGAATAGATATCGACAATGTAAACCTGATTATAAATTATGATATTCCCGACAAAGCCGAAGATTACGTTCACAGAATTGGTAGAACAGCCAGAGCCGGCAAACTTGGGCTAGCAATAAGTTTTATTAGCGAAAATGAAATTATTAATTTTAACAAAATAGAAAAGCTTTTACACAAAAGCATCACAAAAAGCCCATTGCCAGAAGACTTCAACAAAGCACCAGAATATAAAATAATTACCATGAAATCAAGGCGAAAATGGAAAAATTAGAAAAATTGCAGATTGTAGGTGCGTACCTGCGTGTACGCCACACAATCTGCAATGTATGCCCCCACAATCTGCAATGTTGAAAATAAAGTGTCGGCTCTTGTCCGTAGGACAATATATGATTAACCGTAGGCGCAGCCTGCGGTGAATTGTCCCCCTCTATCTCCTGCCCAAAGGGCAGAATTTCAGAAAATTTAACCAAAAACATTAAGATTATTTTTAATACTATACCAATCCCTGGGTATGTTGGCTGAAAGTCAACAAATACCATAGCCTGAGGCAACGCCTTAGGCTAATAAATCATAATTCCATTGGCGGGCTGTAAGCCCATAATAGAAATTTTCAATAGCGAGCTATGAAAA
>CAYRQZ010000113.1:0-4972 GCA_964426585.1 uncultured Bacteroidales bacterium
TATTTGCAACTGTTGAAAAAGGAAAAGTTTAATATTACGTATTATAAAATGAGAAAACTCTTGATATGACTAAAATCGCCAGCAGCTAACAAAGGCTAAAATCAAGCGGGCAAAAAGTGGTAATTTGAAGGGTATTGCAACTAATAAAATTTATCGCAGATTAACACAGTAATATGCTCCAAAATGCCCGCCAAATTTTAGCCTCGGAGGTTATGGGATACATTTTTGTGTAAATCTATTTTATGTCAAGACATAAGCTATCAATAGCAAAAACATAATTTTTAAAAACATTTATTTGACTTGCTGTTTCACAAGCATTAAATCCTTGTAAATCAATATAATCTATTATTATTTTATAATTTTCCAAATATATTTTCGCTACGGGTAAATATGTCCAATGCCATTTTTCTTCTTTGTAGCCTATGTAAGTTTTTTTTGTATAAACTTGGAAAAAACCGTATTTATTAGCATTTTCGCAAAGCCAATTATATGCTTTAATACCTTGGCTTGTTTCAAAAAATTTATCTTCTATACTAATTAAATCTAAATCTGTTCCCCAATGATGTCGTGATGTTCCTGGCATTGCTGTATATTGTAAAATATTATTTGCCATTTTTACTTTATCGGAACTTGTATAAACTTTTTGATTCCATAGCCATTTTTGAGTTTCAAAGCTCCTAAATGCAGATACAACCTTTAATTCTATTCCTTCTTGCTTTGCTGTTTCGTACATTTCGATAAAATGTGGTAAAACGTCTTTATGAATATATTCTTTTCTGTATTTACAATATTTTTCAGGAATTACTGCAAAAATTGGGTCATTTTCAGGTTTAACTTTGCCAAGTAAATAGTTTTTTGAAATATTAGTCTCTGTAAAAATTGAATTATTTTTTACATTATCTTGCTTATTATTTGCAATTAGAATTGTTAATAATACCAAAAATTTAATCATTTTGCTTTATTTTTGATCTTCTGCAAACCATTCTGCATAAGAGTTTGCAGTTTCGTAAAGTTTAATACTATGAAGTTTTATATTTTGGGGTAATAAATTTTGTATTATTTTAACAAAATGTAAAAGCATATTTTCGGCAGTTGGTTGAAAATCGAAAATGTGTATTCGTTTAAATAATTGATTATCTTTAATTAAAGATTCAATATTTTCATTTTTATTTAATAAAATGCTATGGTCAAATTTATCAATAATGTTTGGTTTAATAATATTTTTGAGTAGTCCAAAGTCCATTACCATTCCTAATTTAGGCGAATTTTCATCTAAATTAGGTTTTCCAATTATTGTTACCGACAATTTATAAGAATGTCCGTGAATATTTCGACATAAACCGTCATAATTGTGTAAAGCGTGTGCAGCTTCAAACTCAAACTGTTTTGTTAATCTTATTTTATTCATGTTTTTATTTTATTTAACAAAATTAAGTATTTATTTGTTTATTGCCTAAACTATTTGCTTTTTGAGTTTTGTTTTTTATTTTTTTTTAGTTGATAAATATTAAAATATTTTAATTTTGTAATATTATTTTTTTTAATGAAAAATTTTATTGAAATAACAAAAAATATTAATTCAGACTTAGAAAAGTTTGAAGAATTATTATCTTTAATTTTTAAAGATGAGGATGAAGCTTTAAAAGAAGTCTTTGAGTTTGTTTTTAAAACAAAAGGCAAAAGGGTTAGACCTATTTTAGTTTATTTATTTGCTAGACTTTTTGGTGAAGTAAATAACACTACACATAATGCTGCAATGCTAGTAGAACTCATGCACACAGCTACCTTGCTACATGATGATGTTGTTGATGAGGCCCATCTACGAAGGGGAAAAGATACTGTTAATTATAAATGGGACAATAAAACAGCAATTTTGGCAGGTGATTATCTTTTTGCCAAAGCTATGAAAATTGCAACCGATTATAAGGAGTATAAATTATTTGACATAATTACTCCTGCTGTTTTAGATTTGAGTTTAGGCGAACTTCAGCAATTAAAAAATTCGCAAAAATTTGAAATAGATGAATTAAAATATTTTTCTGTTATAAAAAACAAAACCGCCTCCCTCCTATCCTCTTGTTGTGTAGCTGGTGCTTACTCAACCAACTCTGATGAAAATATTTTAAAAATATCTGAAAAATTCGGCGAAATTTTAGGAATAATTTTCCAAATTAAAGACGATATTTTAGATTATGTTGGAGACGTAAATACAGGTAAAGATAACGGAATTGATATAAAAGAAAGGAAAATTACATTGCCACTTATTAGAGCCTATGCAAATATGTGTAATAAGGATAAAGAGGTTTTACAAAATTTATGGTTAATAGATACTGAAAATCCTAATAAACAAAGTATTATTATTAATTTGGTTGTTGAAAATAATGGCATAAAAGAAGCCGAGAAAGTAATGGTGAGCTATAAAAATCAAGCTTTAAGTTTATTATTAAACTTTCCTAAAAATCCTTATCGCAAAGCTTTGGAAAAACTTGTGGATTTTGTTATCGAAAGGCAAAAATAGAAATGGTTGAAAACAATGTTTTAATAAAAATGCAAATATAATCTTTGATGAGTTTTAGTTGAATAATTCATATAATCATTATCTTTGTAAAAGTTAGAAATGTTTAAGTATTTGTTTATTTAATTATTTATTGATAATGTTATGTTGAAAGGCAATAAAGATTTAACGATTGTTATTCCAGCCTACAATGAAGAAAATTCATTAGAAGTTTTTTTGCCAAGTTTGATTAATTTTGCACAGAACAATAATTATAAAATTATTGTCGTTAATGATGGTTCAAAAGATAATACTTTAAATGTATTAATGAAATTTGAATCACAAATTGCTATAATTTCTCATAAAGTTAATAAAGGTTATGGTGGTGCTATAAAATCTGGAATTAAAGAGGCTGACACGGAATTTGTAATTACAATTGATGCTGATGGTCAACATGTTTTAGATGATGTGAAACTTTTGCATGAGCTAATTATTGAAAAAGATGCGGATATGATTGTTGGTAGTCGAGCTAAGCAAAAATCTAAAAATATTTATAGAAATTTAGGTAAATTTATTATTCGAAGTATTGCTAAATTATTACTCCCTTTAAGTATTAAAGATTTAAATTCGGGTATGAAAATTTATAATACCGAGTTAGCACAAAATTATATTAAACTTTGCCCTGATTCAATGGCTTATAGTGATATAATTTTACTTGTTTTTGTAAATTTTAAGCACTTAGTTTTAGAACATGATATTAATATAAACGAACGAATTGCTGGCAAAAGCACAATCAGAACTATGACTGCTATTGACACAATTAAAGAAATTTTTAATATAGTTATACTTTTTAATCCTTTTAAAATTTTCTTCCCTATTTCTTTAGTTCTTTTTGTTTTTGGATTAGCTTGGGGTTTGCCGATAATGCTTAGGAACGATGGTGTTAGTGTTGGCACAGTTTTACTTTTTATTACTTCTATTATTATATTTTTTATGGGATTAATAGCAGAACAAGTTTCTTTAATTCGAAAAAATTCTGTTGCAAAATAATTATTTTTATACTTAATAATCTAAATTCTAAGTATAAATGCAACACAATTTAATGTGACATTGTGCTTTGCTTAGGAAAAGTTATTTAAGCGTTTTGTGTATTATTGATTTTTATTGAATAGCTTAATGGCGTACTCCAAATATTTTTTAGTTTAAAAATATTCTTTAATATCTTTCTGGTTATCAAGCTTTTGTATGTCAATTAATAAATTATTTGCAAGTTTTGAGGCTCCTAATCTGAACAGTTTATTATTTAACCATTCTTCGCCAAGTACTTCGTTTACAATAAGATAATATAAAAGTGCATCTTCTGAATTTGTCATTCCTCCGCTGGGTTTTATTCCCACTTTTTTCCCTGTATTTAAGTAAAATGATTTTATTGCTGAACACATTGTGTAAACAGCTTCTGGCGTTGCCGAAATACTAGATTTACCTGTCGAAGTTTTTATAAAATCTGCTCCTGCCTCCATTGCTAACATTGAGGCTAAGTAAATATTTTCTATTGATTTTAATTCTCCCGTTTCTAGAATTACTTTTAAATCATTTTCTTTAATTGCAGTTTTGATTAGTTTAATTTCATCTTGTAATTCTTTAAATTTATTTTCGAAAAAATAGCCCAATGATATTACAATATCAATTTCGTTTGCTCCTTTGTTTATTGTTAAGTCTGATTCGGCTACTTTTATTGATAGAAATGTTTGTGAAGCTGGAAAACCTGCCCCAACAGCTGCAATTTTTACTTTATCGTCTAATAGATTTGCTTTTACAATTGGGATTAAGGCAGGATAAACACATATTGCTGCAACATTTTTATATTTTGGAAATTCTTTACTAAAACCGCTTACTTTTTCGGTCATAGATTTAATTTTTGTTTGTGTATCTGTTGCGTTCAGACTGGTTAAGTCTATTAAATTTAAAATTTCTATAAGGTTTTGTTTTGTTTTATTTTCAATAATTTTAGATTTAATTTCTTCAATTTTAAGTTTTACGATGTTTTCTTTTGGGCTTTGGTTTTTGTAAATATTTTCCATATTATTTTAATTTAAGGTTTTGTTTATGTCTAGTTTTGTCTCTTTTAGTTTTTTTCTCAATGTTTTTTTGAAATGCTTTGGTAAGGTCTATTCCTGTTTGATTAGCAATACATATTAAAACCCATAATACGTCAGCAATTTCATCTTCTAAATTCAAATTTTCGTTTTCTTTAATTGATTGTTCCCCGTATTGTCTAGCAATTACTCTTGCAAGCTCTCCTATTTCTTCTGTAAGGATGATCATATTAGTTTTGACATCGAAATATCTAACTCCATATTCATTAATCCACTTATCTACAATATTTTGCGCTTGCTGTATTTTCATTTAAAGACACTTATATATCCAAAAATTTTCTTCTGTTGTAAAATTTGGCTGTACTACAAATAAATTTTCTTG
>CAYRQZ010000114.1:0-4847 GCA_964426585.1 uncultured Bacteroidales bacterium
ATTATTTAAAAATTGAGGGGAAAGTTTATAAGATTTGTAAAATTGGCTAAACTCTAATAATTAAATTTATTGGGCTGTAAGAGGTTCATTTGAATGAATAAATAATAATTTTGAGCAAGTGTGTTAATCGGTGGACTTGCATTTCTTTATTTTTATAAAAAACTCCCATTTATTATGACTTTTCGATAAATAAAAGCCTAATAAATGGGAATTTAATTTTGTCGGGGTGAGTAGACTCGAACTACCGACCCCGCGCCCCCCAGACGCGTACTCTAACCAACTGAGCTACACCCCGCAAAATTATTTTGCAAAAATAATAAGTTTTATAGTTTAAACAAATATTTTTATTTTTAGTTTTTCTGCTTTAAATTTCATATTAATTCTTAAAAATAAGCTGTATTGAATTAATTAAGTGATTATTATATGAAAAAACTTTTCAATTTTCATAAAACTAAAAATTTAAATATATTTGCCACTCTTGTAAACATATAAAATGAAAACTAGATTTATATATACTTTATTTCTTTTATTCATTGCGACATCTGTTTTTTCGCAAAAATACACTCTTAGTGGTTATATAAAAGACAAAGAAAGTGGCGAGGAATTATTAGGGGCAAATATTTTAGTAAAAGACAAAAATATTGGAACAACAACTAATGCTTATGGATTTTATTCATTATCTCTACCATCAGGTAAATATGAAATTACATATTCTTTTATTGGTTATTCCGAAATTACTGAAACAATTAATTTAAACAGCAACCAAACCAGAAATATATCATTAGAAAATTCTGCAATAATAACACAAGAAGTTATTGTTAGTGGCGAAAAAAATAAAAATGTTGAAGACTCTAAAATGTCGGTAATTAAACTACCTGTCGAATCTATAAAAACTCTTCCTGCCTTTATGGGCGAAGTTGATATTCTCAAAACTTTACAACTTTTACCAGGAGTACAATCGGCAGGTGAAGGAAATTCGGGTTTTTATGTCCGTGGAGGTGGCCCAGACCAAAATTTAATTTTATTAGACGAGGCTATTATTTATAATGCTGCTCATTTATTTGGATTTTTTTCTGTATTTAACGCCGATGCAATAAAAGATATGGAAATTTATAAAGGCGGTATGCCGGCAGAATATGGCGGAAGAATTAGCTCTGTGCTCGATATTTCTATGAATAATGGAAATATGAATAAATACAAAGTTGAAGGCGGAATTGGCACTATAGCCTCTCGCTTTACTGTTCAAGGTCCTATTATTAAAGAAAAATCATCGTTTATCCTTTCAGCACGAAGAACTTATATTGATATTTTATTACAACCGTTTATAAAAAAATCATCGCCTTTTAAAGGTTCGGGCTATTATTTTTACGATTTGAACGCAAAACTAAACTATAGATTTTCAGACAAAGACAGGTTGTTTTTTAGTGCATATTATGGAAAAGATATTTTTGATTTTAAAACAAAAGATTCGGGATTTAATATGAGTATTCCTTGGGGAAACGGAATGACTAGCCTTAGATGGAATCATTTATTTAGCTCTAAATTTTTCTCAAATACTACTTTAGTGGCTTCTGATTATAAATTTCAAACTTTAGTCGAAATGGGCGAGCATGATAAACCCGACCAAGGGCTTAGATTTGTGCAAAATTCAGGAGTAAGAGATTATTACCTAAAACAAGATTTTACATATATTCCCAATCCGAGGCACACAATTAAGTTCGGACTAAATTATATTTATCATATTTTTAGACCAAACTCTGTAAGTGCAAAACTTGGCGACAATGAAATTGACTTTTCAACGGCTCAGAAACAAAAAGCACATGAAGCTGCTATTTATATAGGTGAAGATTTTAAAATGTCCGACAGAATTACAATTTATGGTGGATTTAGAATTGCGGCATTTAATCAAGTTGGTAAATTTACAAGATATGTGAAAGACGAAAATTTAATGAATAATATTGATACAATTAAATATAAAAAAGGCGAATCTGTTGCTTTTTACGATTCTTACGAGCCACGAGCAAGCATAAAGTTTAGTTTAGATAAAAACTCATCTTTAAAAGCTTCGTTTATGCAAAATAAACAATTTATTCATTTAGCTTCTCTGTCGGCTTCTACCCTACCAACAGATTTATGGGTTCCTTGCAGCGACGTTATTAAGCCTCAAGGAGGACGTCAATATGCTTTAGGATATTTTAGAAATTTCTTTAACGACCATTACGAAACTTCTGTAGAAGCATACTATAAGGATTTATATAATTTAATTGAATATGCAGACGGTGCTTTACCCGGGGATGACGTAAATGATAATGCTGATAATTATTTTATTTTTGGAGACGGATATTCTTATGGTTTAGAATTTTTTATTAAAAAAAGAACAGGACGTTTTACCGGCTGGCTGGGTTATACTTGGTCGAAAACTGATAGATTTTTTGATAAAATTAATGATGGGCAAGCTTTCCCTGCAAAATACGACCGCCGACACGATTTTTCACTTACAACTACTTACCAAATTTCTGAAAAATGGGATGCCTCACTAGTATTTGTTTTTGCAACAGGAAACACTACTACCCTACCAATTGCAAGATACATGATTGACGGAGAGCTTATTAGCGAGTTTGGACCACGTAACTCATATCGAATGAAAGCATATCACCGCTTAGACTTGTCTGTTACATACCAACATAAAAAAACTGATAAATGGGAGTCTTCCTGGAACTTTTCAGTTTTTAATGCTTATAATAGAAAAAATCCATATTTTATTTATTTCGAAGACTCAGGTAGTGTTGAAACAGGAAACTTTACTACAAAAGCAAAACAAGTATCTTTAATCCCTATTTTACCATCAATAACTTGGAATTTTAAATTTTAAATTATGAAATTAAAGCATATATATATAATAACTATTACTGCAATTTTGACATACTCTTGCATAAAAGATATAAGCATAGAGCTTCCGCTTGCAGATGAGAAAATAGTAATTGAAGCTATGATAGACTTAGATGATTATCCTATAGTTTTTATTACAAAAAATTCTAGCTATTTTACTTATGTTGATACCGCAATTCTAGATGCTTCTATTATAAAAAACTCTGATGCTAAAGTAATTATTTCAAATGGAGATATTAGCGACACATTAATTCCTACAATCCTAGATAGATACCCATATCATGCTTATATTGGAACAAAATTTAAAGGCGAAGTTAACAGAACATATTTCTTAAAAATAGAATATGATAAAAATGAATATAATGCAAAAACAACAATACCCGAACCTATTTCTATTGACTCAGTCTGGTTTAATATATTGCCTAGCATTGATACTATGGGATTTTTAAACTTTAAATTTAAAGACCCTGCAACAATTGGAAATTATTATACGATTTATTCAAAAGTTTTAGGAAAGCAAAAATGGTATTACCGCCCTTCTATGAGCCCACATATTTTAGATGACAAATTACTTAATGGAGAAGAAATCATATTCGCACCTTTAACTAAAGGTTATGAAAGGAATGCGTATTATAACGATATTTGGTCAGACGAAGATTTAGATTTTATGGAGTTAATATGTTTTAAAATTGGAGATAGTGTAAGCATTAAACTTTCGACAATAGATACTGATAGCTATAATTTTTGGAGTTCTGTTTATAGGAACGTTGTAACAGAAAGTAATCCTTTTACAAACCCTGCCTCGGTAAAATCAAATATTTATGGAAGTCCTGCTAATGGTTATTTTATTGGTTCAGGAACCTATTATAAAAATGTGTATATTGCCGACACTGCCAGCTTAATTTTTTTTAATTAAACTTAGCAATTTATAAAATATTTTTTAGTTTACTGTTATTACAAGCGAATATTACAATTATTATTTAGAAACAAAAAAATACTTTAATTTTGGGCAAACTATTTGTTATATTTACCGTCAAATATAAAACTATATAAGTATGAAATTTTTAACAACATTAAGTCTTATTATTTTTATGAGTTTTGTTGCATTTTCACAAGAAAACCCTGTTAATTGGAATATTTCACAATCAAGATCTGCTGACGGTTCATTCAACATACACATTTCTGCACAAATTCAAAACAATTGGTATATTTATGGAATGAACAATGCCGAAGATGGTCCTATGCCCTTAGAATTTAGCATAGATGATAAAGATAATAAAGTTTATTATGCCGAATTTTCAGAAATTACCCAAGCAAATACTATTTTTGATAATGTTTTTAACATGAATGTTAGCACCCACCAAGGAACAGCCGAATTTAAAGCAAATTATCTACCAAAAACTGACATAATGTCATTAAACATAATTATTGAAGGACAAATATGCAATACGCTAAATGGTGTATGTTCGCAAATTTATGAAGAAATTCCTTTGACAATTCAAAGATAAGAATCAAATTAAAGTATTATATAAAATTTTTACAAGATGAGTGAAAAGATTAAATGCTTAATAATCGGCTCAGGTCCAGCTGGTTATACTGCCGCTATTTATGCAGCGAGAGCTAACTTAAATCCTGTTGTTTACGAAGGTTTACAGCCAGGCGGTCAATTAACAACAACAACAGACATTGATAATTTTCCAGGCTATCCACAAGGTGTTGCCGGTCCTGTGATGATGGAAGAACTAAAAACACAGGCTCAAAGATTTGGAACGGACGTAAGATTTGGATATATTACAAAAGCTGATTTATCGCAAAGACCATTTAAAATAATTGCAGATAATACCCATGAAATTGAAGCTGAGACAGTGATTATTGCAACTGGCGCAACTGCTAATTATTTAGGTTTAGAATCAGAGGAAAAATATAAGGGCTTAGGCGTTTCGGCTTGTGCTACTTGC
>CAYRQZ010000115.1:0-4758 GCA_964426585.1 uncultured Bacteroidales bacterium
AGCGAAGGATAAATTGGTAAACTTAAAACCTGAGTTTTAATATAATCGCTAATCGGCGTTTCATGTTTTATTGAACTTAAATTTTTTATTAATTTATGTTCGTGAAGTAGAATAGGATAGTGAATTTTGGTTTCTACCCCATGTTTGTGCAAATGTTTTCTAAGTTCATCTCTATTTTCAGCAAGAAGTATAAATTTATGAAAAGATGAATATGAATTATTTTTTGGTTTTAAGACTTTAATATTTTTAATGTTTTTTAGCTCTTCAAAATATTGATTTGCAATGATATTATTTCTTTTTAAAA
Source organism: uncultured Bacteroidales bacterium (assembly GCA_964426585.1). GTDB lineage: Bacteria > Bacteroidota > Bacteroidia > Bacteroidales > ML635J-15 > Bact-19. The sequence continues at coordinate 305 of CAYRQZ010000115.1, forward strand.
TTGGATTTAGATCTTTTAGTTGTAAATTTATGATAGCAGCATTTAGTTCAGAAATTTTACTATTATAACCTAGAACTTCAAATTCGCCATTATTATTTCTGCCATGATGAATTAATTTTGTTAGCCTGTTGTAGTATTTTTGATTATCGGTAAGAATAATTCCACCAGTTCCGAATGCCGAAACTATTTTTGTAGGGTCAAAACTTATACAACTTAAATCACCTTGTTCACCGCCATTAAATTTATTTACTTTTGAACCTAAAGCTTGTGCAGCATCTTCAATTAAAACAATGTTTTTATCTTTTAAAAAAAGTATTAAATCGCTTAAATCTTGAGAAGCTCCAAATAATTGTGCAAAAATAACGGCTTTAGTTTTTGAAGTAAGCGCATTTTTAATTGAATTAAAATCTAAAGTTAAGCTTCCGGGTTCAATATCAACAAAAACAGGTTTTGCATTGCACATTAAAATAGGGCTTAAGCTAGCTATATAAGAAAAGCTTGGCAAAATGACTTCATCACCTGCATTTACTCCACAAGATTTAAGCGATAAAAACAAAGCATCTGTACAAGATGATGTAGTTATAGCATACTTTCTATTGCAAATTTTGGAAATTCTCTTTTCGAGTGCCTCAATTTCTTTGCTTCTAATATATTCTCCAGAAATTAAAACCTTATCAAGATTTGAAAGAATATTTTCTTTGTTTTTTAAATAAAAATTGTTGAATTTGTTAAAAGCTATTTGCATGTGTTTTATTTTATTATTTTGATAGGTAAATTTACAAAACCCTGTAGATTCGACGCACTTTTGTCGCCGACTAACTGGATATTGAGTAATTGTCTATAAGAAATAAATATCTTTCCATCTAAATTTGCGATTAATACTGAAAGTACTAAATTTATTTCGTTTAAGCTATTCTTTTCAATTAATATGATGCTTTCGTTTTCTATAAGTTTAACAGACTGATTTATTTTAATTGAAGTAGTACTTATTACAGTCCAGTTTTTATCTAGGAGTGCCAATATGATATTAAAATTTTCAGGCGAAAAATAATTAAATTTTAGTTTTACATAAATATTTTTTTCATAATTTACAGTATCAGTAATGTTTTCTAATGAATTTGAAATTGAAAAATATAATAAATTAAAATCAGCAAGTTCTGTGCTTATTTCAGATTTTTTTAATAATTTTAAGTTGTTTTCATTTAATAAATTAAGATTTGAGGTCTTAATTTCTTGATTTTTGTAAATAGTATTCTTAAAAGATAAAATAGCCGCAATGGGTGAGCCTTTAAAGTCAATTTTTCCTGAATTAAGCACAATAATTTTATCGCAAATTTGATGTATATTTATGGGTGTGTGAGTTACAATTAAAATTGTTGCACCTCTATTTTTTAATTCTTCTAATTCATTTATAACAACAGAAATAAACCCCAAATCCCCAACACTCAATATTTCATCAAATAAATAAATGTCGGCTTCTATATTTGTAATTATTGCAAATGCTAGTCTCATATACATTCCCGATGAGTAATATTTAACAGGGGTGTTTATAAAGTCGGGAAAACCAAACATTTCAATTATTTCGTTTAATTTAGATTTAATTTGTTTATTTCTTAAGCCATATAGTCTTCCGGATAAAAATATATTTTCATAACCCGATAAGTCTGGTTGAAAACCTATTCCAATTTCAAGAATAGAGGCAACTTTTCCGTAAACTTCGACTTTTCCCTTTGTTGGGGGAGTAACTTCGGCAATAATTTTCAGAAGAGTACTTTTTCCTGAACCGTTTAGACCAATAACTCCAATAACTTCACCATTATTAATTTCTAAATTTATATCTTTTAAAGCATAAAAAGCCTCAGAATTAAGTTTTGGATTTAATTTTTCCAAAAACCTTGATTTAATGGACTTTTGTTTATAATACTCTTTATCCAAATCTTTAATTACTATGGCTTTTTCTTTTATCATAATAAGTCGGTAATCTTTTTTTCTAAACGTTTAAAAACAAATATAGCAGAAATAAAAAGTAATAGAATAATTCCAAAACCTATGAGATAACCATTATCAGGCAGAGGCGAGTTAAAAAATGCAGCGCGTGAATATTCTATAATTCCTGCAATAGGATTTAAGTATAGTATAAGTCTAAATTTATCGGGGACAATAGTGCCTGGATAAAAAACTGGAGTTACAAAAATTAGAAAATTAGTTATTTGAATTATAATTTGGCTTAGGTCTCTAATATATAATGATAAAATGCTAGTCCATAGACCAATAGCTAATCCTGTTATTAATAAAAATAAAAATATTGGCAAAATATAAAGCCAAGTTAGTTGAAGTTTTAAACCAAAAATTAGAAATAATATAAAAAACAGTACTAAACCGGCAGCCAAGTCCACTAATCCTGGTAAAATTTTGGATAAAATTAGAGTTATTCTTGGGAAATAAAGTTTTGTTATCAAGTATTCGGCGTTAATTAAAGCTCCGCTAGAGTTTCCTATTAAATATGAAAAAAATTGCCAGCTAATTATGCCGGGAAGAACAAAAACAGGATAAGGAATATTTCCTGTGTCGATTTTAATTGCAATTCCAAAAATTAGCCAATAAGTTGCTAATCCGATTAAACTTTGTATTAAAGAAAGAAAAACTCCTGTGTATGCTTTTGCGTATTTATTTTTAATTTCCCCCAGTGATAAGGAATGAGCAAAAAACCTGAAGTCCCAAATTGTTTTTAAATATGAGAAAATATTTTGTTTACTATTGTTTGTAATAGTTTTTTTCATAAACAATTTGTTTTATACCAAGCTAAGAAGTTTTTTATGCCATTTTCAATATTAGTTTTGGGAACAAAATTCAATAATTTACTAGCTTTTTTATTATCAGCCCAAGTAATTTCAGACTCTCCGTTGATAGGCTCAATATTTTCAATTTTCAGTTTTTGACCTGTTTCTATTTCAAATAAATTAATTATTTGTGAAAGCTTAATTGGATTTGCACTTCCCAAATTAAAAATATCGAAATTTGAGTTTTTATAATTAAGAGCCATTTCTATTCCGGCAATTATATCATCAATATAAGTATAATCTCGTGCTGTATTTCCGCTTCCAAAAATTTTAAGGCTTTCGTTTTCAAAAATACTCTTTGCAATTTTATTCATTACTAAATCGGGTCGTAAACGAGGTCCATAAACAGAAAAAAACCTTAATGATATAAATTTTATATTATGATTTTTAGAAAACTCTAGTCCAATTTTTTCAGATAATAATTTTGTTTGAGCGTAGGGGCTAATAGGGTTTAAGTCAGAATAATTCTCATTAAATGGAGTAGGGGCGTTTCCATAAATACTTGAAGATGAGGCGAAAACAAAATGTTCGATATTTTTTTGAGCAGCTAGCTCTAAAATGCTTTTTGTTCCTTGAACATTAATTTCTTCGTATCCGATTGGATTTTTTATTGAATATCTAACACCTGCTTTTGCTGCTAAATGTATTATTGCGTCAAATTTTCCAGTTAGTTTCGTTAAAAGTGAGTTTGTGTTTTTAATATCTTCAACAATTAAGCTAAAATTTGGCTGTTCTAAAGCTTGTTTAATGTTTTTGTGTTTTATTGAAGGGTTATAATAATCATCAAAATTATCAATACAAACAATTTCGTATGATTTGTTTAATAAATAATCACAAAGATTGCTTCCAATAAATCCTGCTCCACCAGTTATAATTATCCTTTTACCCAACATTTTAATATTCTTAATTTACAAATATATAATTTATTAGTAAATAATAATAAATTATTTTTTTATAAGACGTGAACTAAGCTATAAAGTATGTTAAGTTTTAAATAATTATGCTAGAAAATGCAAAAAATATTTATATTTCACACCTTTGGTGCTTATGCCTGCACGCTATTCCCGTCATAGCCCTAACAGGCTATGCTAATGATTACGCTGCTTTGCAGCTTGTAGCAAAACCACAGGGAAATCTTACAATTAATCATATATTATCAAAACTGTACGAAGTTAATTCGTAAACAAAGCTGCAAAGCAGCGTCATCAATAAACTTGGGTGAAGCCCAAGTACTAAACCAAACAAAAAAACCAAGCACTGTAAGTGCGTCATCAAACAAATTAGTCCAGCTTTTAAAAGTTGGACTAATTATTTTGTAAAAATGCAACATTTTTGAAAAAAAATACGTATAAGAGAAATGTGCTGCCCTACGGGCAGAGACTTGGAGGGGACAATTCACCGCAGGATTCGCCTACGGTTAATCACATTTTGTCCTACGGACAAGGAAAAAGATAAAAGGAAAAAGTACACTTTCAACTTTTAACTTTCAACTTTTTCATTTTATTACACACCTTCGGTGCTTATGCCGACACACAATCCTCGTCATAGCCCTAACAGGTTATGCTAATGATTACGCTGCTTTGTAGCTTGCAGAGCACACATTGCAAATTGTAG
>CAYRQZ010000116.1:0-3938 GCA_964426585.1 uncultured Bacteroidales bacterium
CCAAATCCTGCAAAAGATTTTATTAGTGTTGAAATTCAAGGGTTTAAAGCCGATAGAATTAGCTTAACAAATATTTTAGGACAAGAAATTTCACAAATAATTCCAAACTCAAATATTTCTACAATTGATATTAAAGACGTGGAATCTGGGATTTATCTTGTTAAAATAAGTTCAGTTTATAGTGAAAAAACTTATAAAGTAGTTATAAAGAAATAAATTAAGGCTGTTGAAGCTATTTCGAAATCAAAACAAAATTTCCTTACTTAGTTAAGGAAATTTTTTTGCTAAAATACTATTATTAATTACTAGTTGCCCTTTTATATATCTCTCTTTCAATTCTTTTCATATTTTTTAGTATACAATTATAAACTCGGATTATATATGGGAGGATATAACTTTATTAAAACATAGTTTTCCAGACTTCATCACTCAAAAATTATTAAAAAAAACTACTCGACATACAAAATGTTGCGTCATTACCTACCCCGTTTTTGGGCTAAGCAATAACAAAGTCAGGATAATAATTAGCAATTAATTATAATAGTAGTAAAATTGCTATTTATTTTTTTATCCATATTGCTGAAAAAAAGTTTTATAAAATAATTGTCAATATATTTGTTAAATAAAACTATTTATCTAATTTTGTAATATATTTTAATTTTGCTGTTTTTAACAAAAATATACGAGATTTTTTTCTCAAAAACTTATTAAACTGGACATAGAGTATTAAGTTTAATATTTAAGTAGTTTTTTTCTTTACCGCCTTACGAGTTAAGGCGGTTTTTTATTAATTTTATTATTTCCATTTTCAAAAATTATTGTGATTTTTGCAATAATTTTATGACAAAAGAAACTCTATTTATCGCTATCTTTATTTTGTGTTTCAGTATAGCCAAAACACAAAACGATACTATACTATTAAAAGAAGTTACCGTCAATTCGTCAAGAGTAAGCATAAAAGAATCTCAAATATTATTACCACTTCAAATCATTGATAAAACTTCGATAAATTCTTTTCAATGTTCCGATATAAGTACATTAATAAAACAAAACTCTGTTGTTGATATTCGCCAACGATCTTTTGCCTCTGTTCAGTCTGATTTAAGTATTAGAGGCGGAAATTTTGACCAATCGATAGTTTTATTAAACGGAATAAATTTTAGCGACCCACAAACAGGTCATCACAATTTGAATTTACCATTAAACCCTACTATAATCGAAGCAATAGAAATTATTTACGGACCTAGCTCTATAATTTTTGGTGCAAATGCTCTAACAGGTGCAATTAACCTAATAACAAAAATACCCGAAAAATCGGCACTAAATTTAAAACTTGGCTACGGAAGTTTTAGCACTTTTAATGGAGAATTAGTTTTAAACCATGTAACAACAAAATTTAAGCAAAGCATTAACTTAAACTATTCTAAATCAAGCGGTTATTCAAATAATACCGACTTTTCAAATTTAAACACTTATTATGAAAATAATTTTGGAATAAATAAACTTAGAGTGAAAACAATGCTTGGTTTTTTAAGCAAAAGCTTTGGCGCCAATTCTTTTTATTCTCCCAAATATATAGACCAATTCGAGAAAATTAATTCAGGATTTTCGGCTATTAAACTTTCGGGAGGTTCAAACTTACTGTGGGAATATAAACTTTACTATAAAGCTCTTTATGATGAATTTCAACTTTTTCGCGAAGGCTATAATTTTTATCAACATATCAACAATTTATGGATAAACTTAAACACAAAAGATACTATAAATTGGTACAACAATCACAATAAACATTTAACAAAGCTTGTAGGAACAAGTTTTAATCTCGAAAAAAAATGGGCTTTTGGAAAAACAGGAGTGGGTGCAGAATTTCGATACGAAAATATCTTTTCAAATGTTCTCGGGAATAACAAAAATTTAAACAGCCTCATTTTTTCAAAATATGATTATCGCAAAAATTTCACTGTCTTTGCTGAACACATTTTTATAAAAAACCGAATAATCCTAAATGTAGGGGCTTTAGCTTTTTATAATAAAAAATATTCTTTTAATTTCAATTATGGATTAGATGCAGGCTATAAATTTTTCGAAAATTTTATTTTAAAAGCAGGAATCAATAAATCATTCCGTTTACCAACATTCACAGATTTATATTATTCTAGTCCCGACATAACAGGAAACTCAGCTCTTATTCCCGAAAATGCAATAAACTTTGAAACAGGAATAAAACAATATTTAAAAACTAATTCTTATATTAATTTAACAGCTTTTAAACGAAAATCGTATAATTTAATTGCTTGGGTTCGCGAAAAACCTGAAGACAAATGGAAAACTGAAAACTTAACCTTTTTAGATACTTATGGTTGTGATTTTTTACTAAAATACTCAGATTTTAATAAAGAAAAATTTTTAAATAGCATTTTGTTTAGTTATTCATACATTTATCAAGACAAGAAATCAGCAGGATTAGAATCAAAATATACTTTAGATCAAGTAAAACATAAATTCATTTTAACATTACAACACAAAATCTACAAAAACATTGCTGCAACTTGGTCTTTCAATCTTTATAAAAGAAATGGAAGCTATTTATATTTTGATTATAGTTTAAAACAATATACCGAAACAAAACAATACGACTGGGCAAAACTTATCAATTTAGACATACTTGCTGAGTTTAAATATTTTTCTACTTTTCTAAACATAAATAATTTAACAAACTCCAAATATTCTGACCTTGCAAATTTGCCGTGTCCAGGAATAGCATTTAATATGGGGGTTAACATAAAATTATCAAAATAATTATCTTAAAAATACAAATTTTAAGACCACAATATGAAAGTCAAACAAAAAATAAAATAAAATATTGACTATAAGCGTATAATAAAAAGTTCAACTTTTAAAAGTCGAACTTTTTTTACATTCAATATTATTAATTTTGCGTCAAAAGCTATATGAAAATAGGCTATAAATAAATTATTTATAAAATTTAAAGAATGAAAGAAAAAAAAATTAGAGTATTAATAACAGGTGCTTCTGGTACAGTTGGCTCAGAAGTTTTAACTCAATTATATGAAAAAGATGATATTGTTTTCACAATATTTGACATAAAATCAAAAAAAACGACACATAAATTTAAAAAATATAAAAATAAAGCAAATATTATTTTCGGAGATATAACGAATACAGAAGATGTCGAAAAAATTGCTAAAAATCAAGATGTAGTAATTCATTTAGCAGCAATTATTCCACCATTAGCCGACAAAAAACCAGAGCTTGCACGCAAAATAAACGTTCTTGGTTCGGCAAATTTAATTTCTGCTTTAGAAAAACATTCACCTAATGCCTTTTTCATGTATAGCTCTTCAGTTTCGGTTTATGGCGACAGAATAAACAACCCAAATATTAATATTGGAGACCCGCTTATCCCCAGCCTTGGTGATGAATACGCCAAAACCAAGTTGGAAGCTGAATCAATAATTCAAAACTCAAAACTCACTTGGACAATATTCCGTTTAGCTGCGATAATGAAAAATCATAAAATTTCTGAACTAATGTTTCACATGCCCTTGGAAACAACACTAGAAATATGTACGCCAGAGGATACCGCAAGAGCTTTTGTAAATGGAATTTACAAACAAAAAGAGCTAAAACAACAAATTTTTAATCTCGGCGGTGGAATAGAATGTACTACAAGTTATAAAACCTTTTTACAAAACTCTTTTAATTTGTTCGGCTTAGGGAAACTAAATTTTAAACAATATAGTTTTGCAAAAATAAATTTCCATTGCGGTCACTATGCTGATGGTGGCAAATTGCAAGAAATCACAAATTTTCGTAAAGACAATTTACAGTCGTATTATAAAAAAACTGATAAAGGCATATCAATATTTACAAAATTTTTCGCTTCAATTTTAAGATATCCTATCAAAAAATACTTA
>CAYRQZ010000117.1:0-3937 GCA_964426585.1 uncultured Bacteroidales bacterium
TTGTAATAATCGGGTAAAAAAACTTCTTCTACACGAGGCAAAACACTTTTTGTATTATCACCCCACATAACCTCTAAGTCAGGACGGTCGGCTGTCCAACCAGGACCAGTTGCTGTATAAGTAATTATTGTTATCTCAAATTTTAAGTCAGAGATTTGTCTATAAGTTATTTCGCCAGCTCTGTTGTGAGTAGCAAATAAATTTAAACTTAAAATTAATAATATCGCAAAAATACTAAATTTCATAATTTACAAAGTTATTACTTTTTTAGGATTTTTTTTATAATTAAATTTTTTAATTATAATTTTGATAATAGTAATTAATATTATAAATTTGTTGAATATAAATTTAATACCTTAAATAGTTATGAAAAACCTTAAATTATCAAGTAAATTATTATTATTGTCCTTTGTTGCAATTTTCTTTGCCTCGTGTTCAAAGAACAATTCTTCACACATTCCTAAAGACGCTTTTGCTGTAGCTGTTTTTGACGGAAAAAGTTGGAAAGAAACTAAAAACCTAAACACGTTGTATAACAACGAAGATTTTAAAGAAACTCTAAAACAAGTAAAAGAACAGAGCGAAAAACTCGCCGAGCTAATCGAAAAACTACAAAAAAACCCTGATGAATTAGGTATATTCCTAACAAAAAAATCTTACGCTTTTGCTGCTATTGAAAAAGATGAGATTGTCTATGGTGCTATATTATCAATCGACAAAAAAAAGTTAGAAGAAAATTTAGATTTAATAGGTAAAGAATTAGGGATGCCTATAAGTTTATTTTTAGAAACAAAAAACGACATTAAATTTGTTGAACCAAGCCAGGGCATGATTCTTGGCTGGAACAAAGATGTGTTTATGTTTATTGGCGGAGAAGAAGAAAATGTGAATTTTGAACTTTTAGAAAAATATCTAAACCTAAAAGAAAATGAATCTATTTTAGCAAATGCCGACTATAAAAAGTTTTATAAAAATTGTAAAGATATTAACCTCTGGATAAGTTCGGATATTACTAAAAAGTTTGAAGCCGACTTTTCTGAAATGAAAGAATTTGAAAACCTTACAGGTATCGAAATTGCTGGAAATTATGGTCATGCTCATATCGAATTTGCAAAAGAATACGTAACATTTACTTCTAGCTTACGATTCAACAAATCTATTCAAAATTTAGATTCAGAAAAACTAATAAAAAATGCCGATGCAATAACTAATTTCTTTGCCGAAATTGGCGAAAAGATATATGCTCTGTTCGACAGTAATTATAATAATGACCAATCCTACGATGGCGAATATGATATTAGCGATGAAGAGTGGGAAAGAATTCTAAGCGAATTAGAAACAGAATAAAACATTTTAAACTTTTTTATGGAAATTAGATTTTCCAAAGTCATCCCTATTCCAATACCCGAAAATAATATAATTAATTCTGAAATTTGGAATAGGGATGTCATTCTTAAACAACAAGCAAATTATTTAATATTTGCCGAATCTGGTAAAGGTAAAACTACTTTTGTAAATATTATATTCGGAGCAAGAAAAGATTTTACAGGAAAAGTTTTTATCGATGATAAAGACATTTTAAATTTTTCACATAAACAATATTCAGAGCTTAGAAAAACTAAACTTAGTATTGTACCGCAAGGACTACAGCTTTTTCCTGAACTTAGCGTTTTAGAGAATATTAATATCAAAAACAAAATTCAAAACTATAAAAGTTCTTCACAAATATCAGAGATGATAGAGGTGTTGGGTCTTAACGGATTTGAGCATAAAAAAACTGCAAAAATGTCTTTCGGACAGAGACAAAGGGTTGCGATAATTCGAGCTTTATGTCAAAGTTTTGAATATATTTTGCTTGACGAACCTTTTAGCCATTTAGATAAAAAAAATACACAAATTGCTTGGGATTTAATTAATAAAGAAGCAAAAAATCAAAATGCAGGAATTATAATAACTTCTTTAAATAATGAGTTTGACCCAGAAATCGAAAATATAAAAGTATGATTTGGAAAGTTTTAAAAGATAATATCAAACCCGCCCAATTAATTGGCACTTTTTTAGGCATCATGCTTGGTCTTTCTATTTTAATGGGCGCCGTGTCGTTTTATCTAGATATAAAACCAGTTTTCGATGATAAAGAAGGTTTCTGGAAAGATGAATATATAATAATAAACAAAAAAATCGCACTTAAAGATACACACGAACAAATTAGCAAAAGCACTGCAAAAAAGCCTCTTTTTAGTTTTGAAGAAATCGAAGACATAAAAAAACAAAATTTTGTTAAAGATGTTGCTGAATTTTCTAACTGCTCATTTGCTATAAGCGCTTATTCCGATGCAAATAGTCCCTTAGCTGGATTTTCTACCGACTTGTTTTTTGAGGCTGTCCCTGATAAATATATAGATGTTAATTACCAAAATTGGAAATGGAATGAAGGAGATAATTTTATTCCCGTAATTCTACCAAAAGTTTATTTAAATCTTTATAATTTTGGTTTTGCTCAAAGTCAAAATTTACCCCAGATTTCCGAAGACGGGGCGTCCTTAGTTAAATTCATAATTTATGTACAAGGTCAAGGTAAATATCAAAAATTTGAAACTAGAATAGTCGGTTTCTCCGAAAGAATAAATACTATCTTAGTGCCAAAATCTTTTGTCGACTGGGGAAATTTAAACTTCGGTGAAGTCAAAAACCCTCAACCAGGACGTTTAATAATTATTGCAAAAGACCCTTCAAGTCCGGAACTTTTTAAGTATATCGACAAACATAATTATGATTTAAACAAATCGGATCTTAGCAATAGCAAAGCCTTAGCGTTTTTAAAAATAATTATCGGAATTGTGCTTAGCATAGGAATTATTATTATTGCTTTAACATTTGCTCTTATGATTATTTCGATACAACTATTATTGCAACGCAATAATGAAAATATTATAAAATTAAATATGCTCGGATATTCTTTAAGGGAAATTGCTTTACCGTATAAAATTATGCTAAGTATTTTATTTGCAAGTAGTTTTTTAAGTTCGTTAATCCCGCTACTTATTTTAAGAAACTATTATACTCAAAATCTTATTCTATTTGGCTATACAAATTCGGTTCAATTAATCAGCCATATTATTATACCTTGCTTTGTTTTGCTTATTATTATCGTTGGGTTTATGATTGCCATGCTAAATAAAATTATTAAAAATACTTTTGAAAAGGCTTAGAAAATAATGCTAATTTCAAATAAAATATTCTAGGCTGAAAATTTATATTTTTAGCTTATGTTAAATATTAGATGTTATATTGCAGCTTAATCTTCATACTGAGATACTACGGGTTCATCATTCATAAATGCCTCAAAAGCACCTATTGGAGCAAAGTCAATATAAATTGTTGAGTAGTCATTTTTCTTCCTCCACAAACGAACGGCATCAGTCCCTCTTTTCTGCAACCATTCACGAGTTACTAATTTTCTATCCTTTAAACCCAAAACATCAACTAAAAGCCATTGTCCAAGAGCAGATTGTCCGTAACGTTTTCCATTTTCATCTCTTTCTGTGTTGCTACCTGATTGTAAACTTTTCATATTACTTTGAGTTACCAAAGATGGGATTTTCTTACCGTTTGGAAGTTGTAAATAAAAACGAATTTCAGGCTTATTTTCCTTATTGCCTTGATAATTTTTTTGTTCATTTTCAAATTCAAAAATATCTTTTGTAAAAAAGTTTGGATACTTTTTGTGAAATTCTCTTGGGATTGGGATATAAACCTCGTTTAACGGTCGTAAAGTTTCACTTTCTTTATTTTTTGGTGCTGCGTTCCAAGCATTTAATCCCGATTTTTCTTCAACTTCTTTGGATTGGTAAGAATAAAGTGGGAGATAAACTTCAACGGTATTATTAACAGCAACTTTTGCTTTATCAATGAAATTAAAATATGCTTCTAATAA
>CAYRQZ010000118.1:0-3795 GCA_964426585.1 uncultured Bacteroidales bacterium
CGCTTCCGTTAGGTAGCCATGAACCCGAAAATCCACCTGAAACTCCATCTAAACTCGTGCATGAGCCACAAGCGTGCTTGTCGGGTCCTGCTGATATTATTGGTATTTCAACAAATTCAACTTTTACGGTATCTGTACTATAACAGCTTGTTAATAGTGAGTTATTTTCTCTAAAAATAAATTCCCAAATACCAGTCTCGCTTGCAGTTACATGTGAATTTGGGTTATATTTATCAACAAAATGTGCAGACTCTCCGGCTGGGTGTGTGCCAACAGACCAAACTCCTGTAGGAGTGTAATTACTTACAGAAGGAATATTCCAGAATGCTTGTAAATCGTATTCAAAACCGCACACGGCAGCGTCTAATCCAGCATTTGCTTGTGGTCGTTGATAAAAAGTAACCCACATAGTGTCGATAGAAACGCAACCTGTATTTTTCATTACCCATAAAAATTCTACTTCAACTCTTGCAGAATCTCCAAAAATTCCAAGAGGGTTAATACAAATATTTGCGTTTGGTTTAGATAAATCATCAAAAGATTCCATTATAATATCTTTTGCTATCCAAAAGCCTTGTGCCCAGCCAGAGCCTACGGTATCAGCGTTAAAAGTAAAACAGTTTCCACAAATTTCAGCATGGTCAACAGGTCCTACACTAGCAATAGGTTGTCTAGAGAAAACTACTCTTTTTGTTGCAGTGTTTGTACACTCTATACCATTTGTGCTTTGTGTTTCTGTCCATACAAAATCAACCGGGTATGAAAGTTGGTTTCCATAAGAAACAAATACTTGAGTATTTGGGTTATTTATGCCGTTATAAAATAATGGTTGGGGGCTTATAAGTGCGCCATTTTGAAAAGCACTCCATTGCCCAGTTCCATGAACGTTAAAAACTTTCAAATCATAAACTACCCCACACACTGTATCTGTGTTAGGAGTAGTAAATGGTTGTGGCGTTGGAATAAAGGTTACAGTAACATAATCATCATCCCAACAATCGCCATTTTCTTCTCTCCAAGTAAATACTTGAGTACCGTTAGACAAAACTGTTGTTTCAGGGTCTGAGGTTGATAAGAATGAACCATCGCCTGTCCAATATCCGGTACCACCGTCAATACTAATAATCGCGGCTAATTGTGCTTCGTTCCCGCAAACTTGAATATCTGCTCCAGCATAAGCTGTAGGCTGTTCGTTAAAATAAACGTTAATATTGTCGCTTGCTGTGCAAATACCATTTTGAACTGTCCAAGTAAAAATTAAAGACCCATATCCATTTTCTTTTAGTACATTTATTTCATTATTATTTATTGTTTGCCCACCTAATACAACAAAACTACCGTTAGCAGTCCAAGCTCCAATTTCGCCTGGTTGAATTGGATTCGCCACTATGTGTGCAGAAAGTCCACAAACAGACATTGTGGTAGCAGTAATATGAGCTGTAGGATTAGCGTGCCATAATACTGGTGTTGGGTAGCTCAATGAATAACAAGGGTCGTTTAAATCAACGTGTAAACCAAGTTTATTGCCTGCTAAAGCAGAAATGTAATAAACAGTTCCAGTTGCTCCATTAGGTATGTCGTTAAAGCAGAAGTTAGGATTATTTGGGTTATATGCATAAATAGTTGGTGGGATATTGCCATCATGTAACACAAATTCAAGCATATCGTTGGCATCTAAAATTTGATTGTTATTATGACTCAAACTTGTACATTCGCCAACGCAAAGTTGAATAGGCTCAGTCGAAGATAATGTTCCTGCAAAGGTCGTGCAGCCGCAATTTCTATATCCGTTTAAAACAAATTCGTTACAACCATGCACGTCTGTTACTGTAATGCTATATGTTGAAGGGCTTGGAAAATTATGAGTAAAACTTCCTGTTTTAGAAATTGGACCAGTGCCATAATCAACAAAAAAGTTTGCGGGGGTGCCTTGATTGTTAACAACATTAAAAGATACTGTGAAATACGAACCTGTTCCGTCGCAAACTTGGTCAGAAAAATTTTCTACCGATACTGTTTCATAAATGGTAATATTTGTTTGGTCAGCATCTGGGCAAGGTCCTCCGATACTATAATTTATTGTCCAATTTCCACCACCGGCAACGTTAGGATAAAAAATATTGTTAACAATTGATCCGGCAGGTGCATTTGTTGTCCAAACTCCACCGCCATCAGCAGCTTGAAGTTGGAAGGGTGCTGTGTTGGCACAAATAGGAGCTATTGGAGTAATTGTAGCATCGGCAGGTAGAGTAAATAATGTTGAACTTTCGACTGTAATACATTTTGGAGAACCTGGTGCGTTTATAGTTTCGGTTACGGTTAAAATAAAGTCGCTGGTTGTGTGTGGATAATCTGATGTTCCTTTTACTATTTGGTGCGAAAGTTGATTTCCTGTAAAACCGGAGCCTGTGCAAGTCCAATTATGACTTGTAATACTTGATGTTACAGTGTAGCCACTAGGTGGAATTGCAGGGGGTACAACAAAAATTGAGGCTGTGTTTGCAGCACATGAATTATCATTTATTTGCGAATAAATATCTCCCGAATCATATACAAAAGTTGTTGTTCCGCAACTTGTAGTAGCGCTAAATACTAATCGTGCCATAGTTAAGGCTCCATAGTCAACGGGTTCGCAATCGTATATTTGCACTGCCCAACCTGGATCACCTGCCATATATCCATAGATTCTATTCCACGACTCAGCCGGGGCGTACATTCCTGTCAATGGTGTTGGCAAATCACAAACACAAGGTACTTGTGCAGGATTACCAGGAGTTAATTGAGGACCTCCTAGCCAATAATTTGTTGAAAAACAAAATTCATCAAGATGGTTTCCCGAATTACATGGCACATTTTCATCTGCTGGATTACAACCTGTTACAGTCCAAGGTATTGTTGTATTACTTTGAAAAGCACCACCTGCTCCCCAATCTGAGGCTGCCGGCAGAAGTGCAACAACGCCAGTATTATTTGGTTCAAGAGCTGTTGCACCTGGAGCTTTTAAGTAAAATCCTAAATCTGAAACATAAGTGTGATTAGCCCAAAAGCATATCTGAATATAAGTATTCGCATCAATTTCAAAATTTAATCCCGGTGGGTCTATAATATTGAACTGAGTATCTAAAGCATTTACTTGTGCATTTAACGTGAATGTTTCACAACCAGGTTCAATTGGGTCAATGTTAACAAAAGTTTGATTTACCCAAACCCAAGCCTTATAACAAGTTATGTTACCTTCACAATTAACTTGAGCCATATATAATCCCGAAGTTAAACCTGTGGCAGTATTACCTATTAAATTCAAATCAGAGTAAGACAACCCATCATAGACAAACCATGTAACATTACAACCAGGAGTAGTAACTTGAAGCTCACCAACGGCATTATTGTTTTCGTCTGAGCAAAATACATAAACTAGATCGTTTTGACCACCAGAAGCTAAATATTGTGAAGAATAATTTGTGCTAAAAGAGGTTGAAGCCGTTGGAGCTACAATTTGAGATAAAACTATACTAGTTAAACTTATAAATATGCTAAAAAAGAATAATTTTTTCATAACTTCAATGTTTACAAAGTTTTACTTAAAAATTCTTGCACTGTAATAAAACTTCCTTCAAATTTTATATTTTTTACCTCTAATCTATCTAATACTAAACCAAATGTTGAAAGATAATTAATTTTCTTTATTCGTAAATAACAAGTCCTTTGATTTTCGTATTTTTCGCTTCTAGCTTTTATACTAAATTTTGTAACATTTGACAATTCGTTAACATTAACAAAGGCAGGCTTTGACGA
>CAYRQZ010000119.1:0-3649 GCA_964426585.1 uncultured Bacteroidales bacterium
GTAAAAAATAAATCGTTAGTAACAATAGATTTTCCATCAACAAAAAGTTCTAATCCAAAAACTGCGGAAGAGTCGTTTTGATAAAGTATAAGTGGTTTTTTATGAAAAGTTTTATAATTTTTTAATTGTACTGAATTGATTTTTCCGCCTTGTTTAGAAATTGTTATAAACATTTTTTGATTTTCGATAGTAATAACACTATTCTTATTTTCAGCGGAATTAGCAAAAATTCCGTAAGTTGATAATAACTCAATGTTTTTTAAAGAATCTTTTTGTTCTTGTGTTAAAGCTTCGTTGACTTGATTAGTCATTTGAATCTCAGCTTTTTCTATGCTGTCTTTTTGCATAGCCAAGAATTGTTCTTGTATTTTTTCAATAGAGTCTTTTTTATGTTCAACTTGAGCAATAGAGTCTCTTTTTCTTTCCATTTCGGCAATTTGCTCTTTACTAGGTTTTGTTAAAAACATATAACCTACTAGCAAAACTCCGATAATTATTAAACCTATAACAGTATTTTTATCCATTAATTTTATTTCTAATTTTTATAATTATTTTTTTGTTGCTGCTTTAATGAAACTTAAAAACAGTGGGTGAGGATTTAAAACAGTGCTTTTATATTCGGGGTGAAACTGAACGCCAACAAACCACGGGTGTTTTTGGATTTCTATTATTTCTATAAGCTCTGTTTCTATATTTAATCCTGTTGCAATCATCCCTGCTTTTGAAAACATTTCTTGATACATATTATTAAATTCATATCTGTGCCTATGTCTTTCTTTAATTTTAAGAGTATTATAAGCTTTATGAGCGATTGAATCTTTCAAAAGTTTGCATGAGTAACTTCCAAGTCTCATAGATCCGCCTTTTTCGTGAATTAGTTTTTGTGCTTCCATAAGGCTAATAACAGGGTTTTTGCACTTAATATCCATTTCTATTGAATTAGCATTTTCAAGTTTTAACACATTTTGCGCAAATTCAATAACAGCTGCTTGCATGCCAAGGCAAATTCCGAAAAAAGGGATTTTATTTTCGCGTGCATATTTTACGGCAGAAATTTTTCCGTTCATACCTCTATGTCCAAATCCTGGTGCGACAAGGATTCCGTCAATATTTTTTAAAGTTTCGTTTACAGAGTTGTCTGATAGTCCTTCGGATTGGACGTATTTAATATTTACTTTTGTTTCGCAAGCCGCACCAGCATGTATAAAGGCTTCGTTAATAGATTTATAAGCATCTTTAAGTTCTATATATTTTCCAACTAAGGCAATATTTACAGAATGTTTAGGGTTTTTATATTTAGTTAAAAATTCTTTCCAAGGTTTTAATTCTGGTTTGTCGCTAATTGCTATACCAAAATGAGAAAGGACAAACTCGTCAAGTTTTTCTTTTTGCATTTCAATAGGTACTTCGTATATAGTGCTAACATCGCGAGATTCGATGACTGCTTCCTTTTGGACATTGCAAAAATTAGCGACTTTATGTTTAATTTCGTTAGTAAGTGGTTTTTCTGTTCTTAAAACGAGCATATCTGGTTGAACTCCTTCTTCTAAAAGAGTTTTAACAGAATGTTGAGTAGGTTTTGTTTTCAGTTCACCACTTGCAGCTAAATATGGGACGAGGGTAAGGTGTATAACCATACATCTATTTTTCAACTCCCATCTCATTTGTCTCACGGCTTCTATATATGGTAATGATTCGATATCACCGACAGTTCCGCCAATTTCGGTAATTACGAAATCGTATTTACCTTTGGTGCTTAAAAGTTTAATTCTTCTTTTAATTTCGTCTGTAATATGTGGAATAATTTGTACAGTTTTACCTAAAAAGTCGCCACGTCTTTCTTTATTAATAACTTCTTGATAAATACGTCCGGTTGTAACACTATTTGCTTGCGAAGTATAAACGTTTAAAAATCTTTCGTAATGTCCGAGGTCTAAGTCTGTTTCGGCACCATCTTCTGTAACATAACATTCTCCGTGTTCAAATGGGTTTAGTGTGCCTGGGTCAACATTAATATAAGGGTCTAATTTTTGAATAGTAACCGAAAATCCACGAGCCTGTAATAATTTAGCAAGCGAGGCAGAAATGATACCTTTGCCTAATGATGAGGTTACGCCTCCTGTTACAAAAATATATTTAGTATTAACCATTATAAAAAGTATTAAAAAGTAAAACTTAAACCAAAACTTGGCATAATTGGAAGCTGGTCGACTCTATTATAATCTACTCTATCAAAATAAAAAATATTTCTTCTGTTGTAAATATTTGTAATTCCTGCGTTAAGCTCTAATTTAGTATATTTATTAAATGTTATAATTTTGTTTAGGGTCAAATCTAATCTATGATAATAAGGTAAGCGTCCTGTATTCAAGTCGTCGTAAATAATTCCTAATGACCCATTGCTTTGCCAGTACGGATAATTTAAACTATGAAAGAAGTCTGTTTCTTCGTAAAATCCAGCTGTTTTAGTAAATGGAAATCCTGAACCTAAGTTCCATCTGGCACTAAGACTCCATGATTCATTTTTTCCAAATTTATAAGTAGAAACTAAATTAATATTATGTCTTCTATCGTAGTGAGGATAGTAAATTTGAACTCCATCATCGCGTTTAACCCAACCAAGAGAATAAACAAACCATATATTCACATTTTTTTGGTCATATTTTAGTAATAAATCAACCCCATAAGCATATCCCGATTCGACTAAGAAATCTTTTTTCAAATAATCAGGCTTGCTGCTATTAATAGGTAGGTCATTATAAACTTTATTTCTATTTATAGTTGAAAGTTGAGAAAAATTCTTCAAATAAGTTTCAATATTAAAGTCAATTTTATTAGTTAGGTCAACTTCTACGCCAAAAATTACGTGTTCAGATTTTTGAAGTTTATGTTTTAAAGGAGTAGTTTTAAATTTATCAGGTAGGTTAAGGTCTCCGCTTAAAAATCCATAAAAAAGATTAACAACATCTCTGTCGCTGTTTGCTGCGACTAAATTTTGAGAGTACAAACCTGCCGCAAGTTTTAATCTAATTATCTCGCTCAGATTGTATTTTAATCCTATTCGAGGTTCTGGGGAAATTTCGCCCATAGAAGCATAATATTGCACTCTAAACCCAGGTTCTATAAGTAAATTTCCAAAATTGAGTTTGTATTTAAGATATGCAGCCAATTCGGTTGTGTTTTCTTCTTGTTTAAGTTCTCTTCCAATAGAGTTATGAAAGACAAAGTCGGTATTAAACCCAAGGGTTTCGAGTCCCCAAATAAATTGATTTCTTCCAAGAAAGTATAAAAAGTCTAAACCAAAATTATATCCACTAATTCCGCTTTTACTAGGTAAATTATTAAGTGTTTGTAATTCAATTTTGTAATCTGAGTATGAGAAATTAGCTTTAATCATAGCTGTAGAGCCAGATGGTACGACAGAAACATTTGCTCCAACGCCGTATGAATCCCAGCCCAAATTGCTAAGTCCTTGGTAGCTTACTTTATCATTAAATTTGAATCCGAATAAATTAACTTTACTGCCTTCGGGTGAATTAATAGACACTTTTCCATATAAATCTGTGTAATTAAATGGTAGCCCTTGCCCGTCATTTATGTATGTATAAAGAAGTTTTGATGATTGTTCTAAGAAAGAAGTTTTTCCTGA
>CAYRQZ010000120.1:0-3572 GCA_964426585.1 uncultured Bacteroidales bacterium
CTAACAGACTCTCAAAAATTACAAGTCGACGCTATTAAACTAGAAAGCGACAAGAAAATTGTTGAATTTAAAGCCGACCTTAAAATCAAAAAAGCCGAATTGGACAAGCTCTTAATTGCTGAAAATCCTGTCAAAAAAGCTATTGATGCAAAAATTGATGAAATTAGTGTTATTAAAGCAAAAATTCAAAAAGAAAAAGTTGACCACCGTTTAAAAGTAAGAGAAATTTTAAGCCCAGAACAACGCGCTAAATTTGATTCTATGCATCACGGAAAAAAATCACATAAAAAAATGAGCAGTGGAAATCACCCTCATAAAATGCAGATGGATGGAAAAAATGATTTTAAAAAACAATGCAGATAGATTATCTAGATTTTTTTTATAAACTGCTTACTTGTTTTTGTAAGCAGTTTTTTTTTCTAAAAATATTTGTACCTTTACATTTTAAGGTATAATTTTTGGTAAATTTCAATTATGAAAAAATATGTTTTAATTTTATTATCCTTTTTTACTTTTGAAACTTTATTGTCCCAGTCCTATATTGATACTTATCAATTAAATGAGGTTAATATTTTTGATATGGATAACCTTGGTAATATGTATTTTGTTAATGGTAATAAAATATTAAAAACCGATTTAGATTTTATTCGCCTTTATGACTATTCTGATAAAACCTATGGCGATATTTCTTTTATTGATGTAAGTAATCCGTTTAGAATCTTAGTTTTTTATAAAGATTTTAATGTTTTAGTATTTCTAGATAATAAATTAGCAGTACTAAAATCTCCAATTTTTTTAGATGAGCTTAATTATTACTCTATTGATGCTATCTGTAATTCGACTTATGAAAGTTTTAGGATATATGATTCTCAAAATTCTTCTGTAAATACAATATCAAAAGACTTATTGACAACACAAAAAGGCACTAATTTATATAGCTTAGTTTCAGAACAAAAAGCTGTTAAGTTAAAAGAAGCTAATAATTTTGTATTTATTAGTTTTGAAAACAATAACATAATTGTGTTAGATAAATTTGCGAATTATGTTAATTCCTTTTATTACGAGGACTTAGTTGATTTTGATTGTATTAATGATGAGTTATATTTACTTGGCAAACAAGAAATTGTTGCTTATAATATGAAAAAAGAAAAAGTCTTTGATTTTGGTTTTAATATCAGTGCTATAAAAAGTTTTAAAGTAAAAAGCAATGTATTATATCTTAGAAATGCAAATTCTTTAGTTTGTTTTAAAATTAATTAAGGATATTATTTTGTTAAATACTTATTATTATATATTTTTATTTTTTTTAATCATAACAAATTAATAATATGCATATTGCAATAGCGGGTAATATTGGTGCAGGAAAGACAACCCTAACAAAACTTTTGGCAAAAAATTATGGTTGGACTCCACATTACGAGGATGTTGATGACAATCCTTACCTTAACGATTTTTATGAAGACATGCAAAGATGGTCTTTTAATCTACAAGTTTATTTTTTAAATAGTAGATTTAATCAAATTTTAGAAATTCGTAAATCAGGGAAAACAATTATTCAAGACCGTACAATTTATGAAGATGCTTATATATTTGCCCCTAATCTTCATTCAATGGGTTTGATGACAACTCGCGATTTTGATAATTATTTTAGTCTATTTACTTTAATGGCCACTTTGGTTGAAGCTCCAGACCTATTAATATATCTTAGAGCCTCGGTTCCAAAATTAGTGCAAAATATCCAACAACGCGGAAGAAAATATGAAAATACTATTCGTTTAGATTACCTTAAACGCCTTAACGAAAGATATGAAGGCTGGGTAGCTAATTATAAAGGTGGTAAAATCTTAATAGTTGATGTTGATAATTTAGATTTTACACAAAATCCCGAAGACCTAAGAAGTATAATTGATAAAATTGATGCTGAAATATTTGGTTTATTTTAAAAATATCCCAAACTCCTGCTAGTTTCATATTTTAAGCAACATAGTCATAATAAAAATTTGAACTTAGCGAATTTAGTTTAAACTTTTTTAATTTCTTCTTTAATATTTATCCATCTTTGTTTATCCATTGTTGCCCCAATCACTTCCATAACGTTTCCAGCAAGTATAGCTCCTGCTTTGGCGCAACGATCAAAACTCCAATTATTGATTAGTCCATATAAAAAACCTGCTGCAAAATTATCGCCTGCACCTGTTGAATCGACAGCATTAATTTTAATTACTCCGCCTTCGAAAACTTCATTATTTCTTTTTATTAAAGAGCCTTCGCTACCGAGTTTTACTATTGCAATATCGCAAATTGAAGAAATTAAATCAAGGGCTTTTCGTGGCTTTTCGCCTGTAAATGCTTTAGCTTCATCTTCGTTTGCAAAAACAATATCAACATATTTGTCAATTATATATTTAAGGAAGTCTAAATTATCTTCAACAACATTATAAGAAGCAAGGTCAATAGAAGTTCTTAAGCCTGCATTTTTTGCACAAGACAAAGCCTTTTCAATTAATTCATTATTATATATTAAATAACCTTCGATGTGCAAAATATCAAAGCCATTGAAACTTAGCTCGTTAATTTCGTCAGGATTTAGTTCGGCTGCTGCTCCTAAGAAAGTGGCAAAAGTCCTTTCGGTATCAGGACTTACTAAGGCAATTGCAACACCGCTAGGGCTGTCAGATTTTTTAAGATGAGGAAAAACTCCTGTATTTTTCATGTCTTCATAAAAAAAACTACCCATTTCATCTTTACCAATTTTTCCGATAAAGCCAGTCGACACTCCTAAGTTAGCTAAACTTCGTATTGTATTAGCAGCCGAACCGCCGCTAGCTAAACTTTTTGAAAAATTTTCTGTAATTTTCTGAATATTTTGACTAATTTCTTTATCTACTAATTGCATACTCCCTTTTGGTAATTTTAATTTTTCTAAGGTAGAGTCGTCTGGGAGCATTGTCATTACATCAATTAAAGCGTTTCCTAGTGCTATTATTTTTGTCATTATAAAAATTTTTAAAAAATATTTTGCAAATATAAAAAACAATATTATTTTTGCAACGCTTTTTTCCTCTTTAGCTCAGTTGGTTAGAGCACCTGACTGTTAATCAGGGGGTCCTAGGTTCAAGTCCTAGAAGGGGAGCAACTAAAAACCAAAGGCTTACATAAATTTGTGAGCCTTTTTTATTATCCCCATTTTCGATTTTGTATTAACATTTGGCATATGAAAACTTTTAGGATTAAAAGTTTGATAATTTTATTAATTATGTAAAATTTACAAAAATTTTATATATGAGCCCATTATTAGTTTTTATTATTGTTCTTAGTTATTTTGGATTACTACTTCTAGTCTCGATTTTTACCTCTAGAAATGTGAATAACGAGGGGTTTTTCTTAGGAAATAAAAAATCGCCTTGGTTTGTTGTAGCAATTGGTATGTTAGGCTCATCAATTTCTGGTGTAACTTTTATTTCTGTACCAGGCTGGGTGCAAACAACACAAATGACTTACCTGCAAATGGTTATGGGATTTGTAGCTGGATATATAGTTATTGCCTATGTATTATTACCTTTATATTATAG
>CAYRQZ010000121.1:0-3137 GCA_964426585.1 uncultured Bacteroidales bacterium
GAAATGAAAAATAAAGGAGCTGGTTCTGCATATTCAATGTCGGGCATTGAATTTAGGTCTTCAAGTAATTCTTTTATTTTATTATGCTCATTAAAGTCCAACCTGAATGTCCTTTGCAAAACATCACTTTCAGCACTTTTAAACGACATTTTCATGTCTGTTATGCCGTATTCGTGAATTAGGTCGTTTATAAAATAAACGTTTTTGGGATTAATACTGCCGTCATCATCAGGAACATTTAAACTTACATTATCTGCAAGTTTAAAATAGATGCGACCATCTACCCAAAGAGAATTGACTTTTTGCCCTAAAAGGCTAATCGAAAGCATTGTTGTTAGTGCGAAAATGCTTAAAATAAGTAAAATTTTCTTCATAATTAATTAAATTAAAATTTGGTTTATGCTAATAATAAAATCGCTTCAAAAATATAAAATTTTATATATAAATGCAAAATTTTATATTTTAGTTGCACCAATAATATGTCTTTTCCCTAATGGTCCCTTAAACCTTTGTATTTTAAAGCCAGATTCTTTTAAAGCCTGCTTCACAACACCTTTGCTCGAATAAGTTAATAAATACGAATTGGGCAACATTGCGTCAAATATTTTTTTAAATATTTTATTTGTCCACATTTCTGCTTGACAATCAGGCGAAAAAGCATCAAAATAAACTAAATTGTAATTTTCTTTAAAAATAATTTCTTCTAAAGAAATATTTTCTTTAAAAAGTTTAAAGTTCTCTGAAATTTTTACAGTTTCGTTCCATTTTTCATAAAAATTTGAATTAAAATGAGTTTCTAATCCTAAAAATGAGAAATAATTTAATTGTTTTGCTAGTTCTAAATTAATCGTATTTATATCTATTCCGTGATAAAAAATCTCATTATTTAATTTTAAATTTTCGTAGTATGTTATGATTGAATTTAAGCCAGTTCCATATCCAATTTCCAAAATATTGATTTTTTGATTTATAAAATTTTTTAAACCCAACTCAATATAAATATGCATTGTTTCGGTATACGCTCCATTAATATTATGGTAATGCTGATTATATTTTGTCGAAAATAGTGTTTTTGAGCCGTCTAAAGTAGTTTGAATTATTAAGTTCATTAAGATTAATAAAATTTAATTGTAAAAATAAAAATTTAATTGGCAATGCAACCAAAATTAATATAAATTTGTCCTCAATGTTAAAATACTATTAAATATTATTAATATGAAAAAAATTTATTTTCTTTTCTTTCTTTTCCTTTTTTATTATTTACCTGCTAATACACAGATAAATACAGGCATATTGCCGGAAAGTTTTAAAACAAATTTCGAAAATTCAGGTATAGATAATATAAATTTATATCCTCCAGATTTAGATTTAATTAGACAAGAAGATGAAATTGGAGATAAGAATGGCGAAATGATGAAAGTTGCTCGTTTAATCCCATTTAGTGCAAATGTTGATAATTCTGGAACTTGGGATATTTCACCAAATGGGAAAAATATTTGGCGCTTAAAAATTTCTAGCGAAGGTGCCAAGGCTTGTGTTTTACATTTTGATGATTTTAAACTTCCCAAAGGTGCAGAACTATTTGTTTACAATCCTGATAGGTCTGTAGTTTTAGGTCCATATACATCTGCCGACAATGATGACGGTGGCTCTTATGCAATAGGCATCATTTATGGGTCGGAGTTAATAGTCGAATATATTGCACCTTTGTTAAAATCAATAAATGGACAGAACGAAGCTCAAAAGCCAATATTAGAAATGGCTAGTTTTTCTTATTTTTATCGTGGTGTTGAACTTTTTGATTATAGAGGGACTGGGTACGGAGCTTCTGGAAGTTGTATGGTTAACGCAAATTGTTCTGAAGGCAGTAATTGGAGGAATCAACAAAAAGGTGTTGCAAGAATTTATGTTGTAGAAGGATGGCAGGGTGGTTATTGTACAGGAACTTTGATAAATAATACAAATAATGACCAAACACCATATTTTTTGACAGCCGACCATTGCGGTGGTACAGCTTCTGCTTCTAATATGGGTCAATGGATTTTTAGATTTAACTATGAAAGCCCGGGTTGCAACGCCACAAGCGAACCATCAGGAAATAATATTTCTGGTTGTTCTAAAAAGGCAAGAGCACCTCTAAATGGTGGTTCAGACTTTTTACTTTTACAATTAAATACTACCTCAGCAAATTTAAAAAATATTGGAGCTGTTTATAATGGTTGGAGTAATGCTAGCACCGCAAGCCCTAGCGGAATTTCTTTTCATCACCCATCTGGAGATATAAAAAAAATTAGTACTTATACCTCTTCATTAACAAGTGCTACTTATAATGGAGGAACTGGAAATATGGGAGCTAGCGGGGCTCATTGGTCTGTAAAATGGGCTGCTACTACAAACGGACACGGTGTTACCGAAGGAGGCTCATCAGGTTCGCCTATTTTTAATAATAATGGATTAGTTGTCGGCACTCTTTCTGGTGGCTCGTCTTATTGCAATGCTACTAATAGTCCCGATTTATATGGAAAAATGTCATACCACTGGACATCAAATGGCTCAACAAATGATGCTCAACTAAAACCTTGGCTTGACCCAAGCGGAAACGCTACAACTTGTGATTATTTAGATCCAAATAACCTTGGATTAATTTGTAATTTTAGTGGTAATCCAACAAATGTTTCTACAGGCGGAACTGTTAGTTTTACCGATTTATCAACAGGCGGAACTATAACTAGCCGCACATGGTCTTTCCCTGGAGGTAGCCCCTCTAGTTCTACTGCCGCTTCCCCAAGTATTACTTATAATACACCTGGAACTTATAATGTAACATTAACAGTTTATGCTGGTTCTCAAAATGCAACCGAAACAAAAAATGGATACATTACTGTTTCTCAACCTGGTAGTGGTTTTACCTACGATTTCGAAGCCTGTACAAATTTTACTGTCGATCAATTTAGCCCTTGCACAACTTACGATGGCGATAATAAACCTACTTATGGTTCTAATGAACTAGATTTTCAAAATGAAGGATATACGGGTTCTTATATTGCTTTTAATGCTAGTGCAACAAATCCTTCTGCTAGTTCAAATTGGCAAGCACACGGGGGAAATAAGTATGGAGCTTGTTTTGCTGCTAATGG
>CAYRQZ010000122.1:0-2987 GCA_964426585.1 uncultured Bacteroidales bacterium
TTATGTATGTATAAAGAAGTTTTGATGATTGTTCTAAGAAAGAAGTTTTTCCTGATAAAATATATGAAGCACTAGTTTTATTTTCGGAATGTTTTACAATAGGTCCTTCAAGAAGTAATTTAGTTCCGAAAGAGCTAGCTGTAAGTTTTCCTCCAAAACGTTTTGAATTACCGTCTCGCATTGATATATCCATTACCGAAGATATTCTTCCCCCATATTCGGAATTAAATCCTCCTGTATAAACATCGGCATTTCTGATTATATCAGAATCAAAAACCGAAAACAATCCAATAGAGTGAAAAGGATTATATATGGTCATACCATCAAGGAGTACTAAGTTTTGAATATTTGAGCCTCCTCGAATATATAATTGCCCACCTTGGTCGCCAGTGAAAGTAACTCCAGGCAATACTTGTAAATATTGAGCGAGGTCGGGTTCGCTGCCAATAGAAGGGAGCTGTTTTATTTGCGTAGGAGTAACTTTAACAATAGATATTCGTGTTTGTGATTTCATCTCTTGTCTTTCGGCAGATATAACTGTTTCGTCTAAGACAAAAGCAGATTTAACCATATAATAATTCTTTGAATACAAACTAGATTTTACAATCGAAAATGGTTGGACAATGCTATCGTATCCAACATAAGTAATAACAATTTGATAATCTCCGTCTGGTATTTTTGGGATAGAAAAATAACCATTAATGTCGGTTGCTGCGCCAAAATTAGTTCCTATAATAGAAACATTTGCAAACATGCAAGGTTCGCCGTTTTCTTTATCATAAACAAAGCCTTTTATTGAGCCTTGTTGTGCCAATAATAAAGTAGGTAAAAATATTAAAGCTAAAAAGCAAAGTCTGTTAATTATCTTTTGCATTGTTTTCATTTTTCTTATTAAGCTCCCTTTCAGCTAAATCAACTGCTTTCTTTTTTTCTTTAAGTGTTTTAATTTCTGTTTGAGCTTTTTCTATTTTTTTATTAAAATCCATAATTAAACTTTCAGAACCTGATGCAAAGAATCCCATATTATTTTCGATTTGCAAAATTTCGGTATTTAATTCTTTAATTTTTTGTAAAATTCTATTTCTTTCTTTTGTTAATTCGTTAGCAGCTCCGCTCTCTTTTATTGCTTCAACTTTAGTGTTAAAATTACTAATTTCTATACTAGATTTATTAATATTTAATTTTTTATATAAATTATTGATAGCTTCTTTATAATCGTTGTAGAGTCTGTCTTTATGAGAATTTGAGACGTAGCCAATTCCTGTCCAAGAATTTTGAAACTCTTTAACTTTATTAACGTTTTCGCTTTGATTTTCTACGGGTAAATATTTATTAATTTCGGCAATAAGAGCTTCTTTCTTTTCGAGATTAATTTTATGTTCTTCTTCTATGTTAGAATAAAAGGCAGATTTTGCAGTAAAAAAATGGTCGCAAGCAGCTCTAAATCTTTTCCAAACTTGGTCTGAACTTTTTTTAGGAATAGCACCAATTTCTTTCCATTTTTTTTGTAAATCTAAAAATAATTCGGTTGTTTTTTTCCAATCTGTACTATCTTTTAAAGATTCTGCATTTATACATAATTCCACTTTTTTCTGCAGATTTTCTTTAAGTTCTTTGTTTATGCCATTGAAAAATTCGGTTTTTGCTTCAAAAAACTTATTACATGCAACTCTAAACCTATCATACACTTCGTTATTAACTGCATTTGGTACCATTCCAATAGTTTTCCAAATTCTTTGAAATTCAAGAACTTGTTCTGAGAGCAATGCCCATTCATTACCATTTGAAGGTATAGTATCGGCTAAAATATTTTCAGTTTTTTCGCAAAGAATAATTTTTTGTTTGTAATTAGCTTCGCGTTCTTCTTTTAATTTTTCGAAATGGTCTTGATAATTTTTTCTAATTTTTTTACTTACTTCAGAAAATCTTTCCCAGATTTCAACACGCTTATCACTAGGAACAGGACCGAGTTCTTTCCAGAGTTCGTGGAGTTCTTGTAGTTGTTTAGAAGCTTCAATAGCATCTGTTAATAATAAAAGTTCTTCTGCCTTTTCGCAAAATTCAATTTTCTGTTCTAGATTTCGTTTAAAATCGAGGTCTCTAAGTTCTTTATTAATTTTTACAAAGTCGTAAAACCTTTCTATCTGTAGTTGGTAGTTGTTCCAAAGTCCTTTTGCATCGCTACTAGGAACCTGTCCAATATTTAACCATTCTTGTTGCAGCGCCTTAAATTCGTTAAAAGTTTTATTCATAGATTCTTCGCCATTAGCTAAAACTTTTATTTTTTCAATAATTTCTTCTTTACGCTTTAAGTTTTCTACGCGTTCTTCTTCTTGAAGTTTTAATAGTTCTGCTTTTTTCTTGCCATATTCTGCCCATAGTTCTTTTAGATACTCTTCATTAGGGTCTTTTGGAATTCCTAGTCCAATTTCATTGCCTGTCGAATTTTTTATTTCTTGTCGCAACGAATCTTGAGACTGTTTTAAATTTTTATAAAAAAGAGATTTTAATTGTTCAATTTCTTTACGATTTTCATCAACATTGGTTTCGTAAATTAAATTTCTTAGTTTTTCAATTATTTCGTCATTATTTAATTGACTATATTTATCATCAGAGTTGTCTGCATTGTCTTTTTCTAGCATCTCATCTTGCTCGTTTTTGATATCATTAACAATTAAAAAATCATCACTTCTTATAATTGGATTTTCGGATTGAGGTTTTGTTAAATCACTTTCAGGAGATTTTATTTCTTGATTTTTTGGCAATTCTTCAACTTGGTTTTGTGTAATATTATTGCTTTCTTCACTAAAATTATTATTTTTAGTTAAATTTTCTGTCAAATTTTCTTGGTTTTCTAAACCTTTTGCATCATCAGTGGTCATAATATGTTGTTGATAATTAAATAGTTAACAAAATTTTAAAATAAATATTTGAAAATTACGAAGGTATATTTTATATAAATTAGAAACAAATTTTTATTGATTTTT
>CAYRQZ010000123.1:0-2624 GCA_964426585.1 uncultured Bacteroidales bacterium
GATTGGCAAAAGTGGCCATTTTTAAATAAAAGTCAGGAAAAAGACTTAACATTCTTCCTGTTGCGCTCGTGGACGTCCTGTTATTTTTCTGACGAATGATAATATTTTGACATGGGTTTTTCTATGCTTTTGCTTGGTAAAAGACAGCTCGAATTTCATACATCAATTTTTTATGACGCTACATATTAGAAGTTTTTACCATAAAGTAAGTTACTTTTTTCTATGGTAGGAGATAGGGTTAAACAAAAATGTATGCCCAAATCCTAAATCCCACAAAAATCATATCTCGATTAATTCAATTATATTATTTTTGCACAACTTTTAATTTAATTAATTTATTTTATGGCACAAATTATTTTTTCTATCCTCTTGCTTATTACATTGATAGCTTTTGGCTATTCAGCATTTAGAATATATCAATTATTCAAATTAACAAAAAAAGCATACCCTGTTCGTAATTTTGGAAAAAGAATTAAAAGAACAATAGTAAACGGATTTTTACAAGAAAGAATTTTCAGAAACCCAATAGCAGGATTTTTACACGCTATGGTGTTTTGGGGGTTTTGCCTAATTTTATTCGGAAGTATTGAAATGGTAATAGACGGTGTTGCTGGTACCGAAAGAATCTTATCAATTACAGGTATATTTTATAAAATTTTGATGGCAGCAGGTGATATCTTTGCTTATATAATTGCCTTATTTATTGTAATTTTTATCATTAGACGTTCGCTCCTAAACATTAAAAGGTTGAATGGCAAAGAGTTAAAACACAAAAACCATATAGACGCCTATATAGCTTTAAGTTTTATTTTAATTTTAATGATCAGTCTTGCAGGATTAAATATTTTTTATGTAGCAGGAAATTCAGAATATGTTGGTAATTATCCCATTAGTACGTTAATTGCACCATTTTTTTCACAACTTTCTGAAAATACAATTGCAATTTGCCATGATATTTTTTGGTGGACACATATTTTATTAATATTCCTATTTGCGAATATACTACCATATTCAAAACATTTTCATATTTTCATGTCATTGCCTAGTGTGTTTTTTAGTAGATTAACTCCGCTAGGAAAAATGGCAAACATGGATTCCATTACAAAAGAAGTGAAATTAATGATGAATCCCGAAACTGCATTTGCAGCAAGCTCAGAACCTGAAGAAGCCCCAGCACGATTTGGAATTTTAGACATTGAAGATATTTCTTGGAAAAACTATTTAGACTCTCTTGCTTGCACGCAATGCGGACGTTGCACAGCTGTTTGCCCAGCTAATATTACCGGAAAAGAATTATCGCCACGAAAAATGATAATGAATATTAGAATGAGAATGAAAATGAAAGGACCTCATTTAGTGAAAAACCCGGAATATTCTGATGAAAAAGCATTAATACGTGGTTTAATTACCGAAGAAGAAATTTGGGCATGCACTACTTGCAATGCTTGTGCACAAGAATGTCCTTTAAATATTGACCACCCAAGTTTCATTTTAGACCTTAGAAGGTATTTAGTGATGGAAGAAGCTGCTGCACCACCAGCAATTAACGCAATTTTCGCAAATATTGAGAACAACGGTGCACCTTGGCAGTACTCAAATCAAGATAGATTAAATTGGACAAAATAAAAATTTAAAACCGAAAAATATGGAATCAACAAAAATACAAGTCCCCGTAATGTCAGAATTATTTCAGCAAGGTAAAAAATCAGAATATTTATTTTGGGTTGGCTGTGCTGGTGCTTTTGACGCAAGATATATGAAAGTTGCAAAAGCTTTTGCAAAAATTCTTAATCATATTGGAACCGATTATGCCGTACTAGGTACTGAAGAAGCCTGCACTGGAGACCCAGCTCGTAGAGCAGGAAACGAAATGCTTTTTCAAATGCAAGCCATAGCAAATATCGAAATTTTTAAAATGTATGAAATAAAAAAGATAATAACAATTTGTCCACATTGTTTCAATACTTTAAAAAACGAATATCCTGACCTTGGTAGCCAATGCGAAGTTTTTCATTATACCGAGTTTTTAGCCGACATGATAAAAATCGGAAAATTAAAAACTAACAATGAATTTCTAAAAGATAAATTGGTTACTTTCCACGACCCGTGTTATTTAGGAAGAGCAAATAATATTTACGAAGCACCACGATTTGTAATTAAAAGCCTCGGACTAAAAGTAATAGAAATGGATAGAAACAAAAGTTTTGCACTATGCTGTGGCGCAGGAGGTTCCCAAATGTTTAAAGACGCCGAAAAAGGTAATAAAGAAATATTTATCGAAAGAACTGAAGAAGCTTTAAAAACAAATTCCCAAATTATTGCTACTTCTTGCCCGTTTTGCATGACTATGATGACTGACGGATTAAAATACAAAAATAAAGAAGAAGAAATTCAAAACTTAGACATTGCAGAAATGATTGCCCAAGCTTTGATTTAAACTTTTTGCAATAACTTGAAAATACGCTCGTAATTAGAGAACTTACACTTTTAATACTTTGTTATTAAAACGCTATTTTTTCACTACTATAGATCTTTGCTAAGCAAAACTTAGTAAAGGCAAAATTTTAAATAATAAAATTGATATTAGTAATTTAGCAAACGGAGTGTATTATTTAAAAATTGAG
>CAYRQZ010000124.1:0-2543 GCA_964426585.1 uncultured Bacteroidales bacterium
TTTCTTATAGGCAAAGCAGGGTTTTCGATTCTGTCCACTTTTATACCAAATGAAAGTTCGGCAGAGCCTTGTGGTTTGATATCAATTTGATTGCCACCGAATATTCTGTCAAATATTTCGCCTCCAACTTCTAACTTGGGAATAAGTACGTCTCTAGATTCGGAAATATCACTTTTAGATCTTTGCCTCCAGTATGATTTCATTGCTTTTTGAAAGTCATAATTTAGGTAATCGTCAAAACTCATAGAAAAAGGAGTTCCATAAGTTTCGCCGCCAACTTTCTTTGTAAATATGTAATCATTTGTTTCGGGGTCGTATACTATTTCAGTTTCTAAGTTTGATGGGTTAGTTCCATATAAAGGGCTATTATCAATATTTTCGGTAGGGTTGTCGCTAGGTCGAGGAATAGGGTAATTCAATTTTACGTCTTTAATAGTGTCGTCATCAAAATCAGCTTTTAAGATAGGGCTATTATAAATATTTTTATAATAATTAGAATTAATTTTAGCATTTGAAGTAAAAATAATTGAAATTAAGCTAATGATAAGCCCGCTTAGAAAAAAATATTTTATAATTCTTGTTGCCAAAATAGTTTCTATAAATAGTTTAACGCAAGTTTAATAAGTTCTTCCAAACTAATGTTTTTATTGTCTTTTAAAAGTTTAATTAACACTTTTTCAATGTTAAGTTTAGAAAAGCCTAACATTGTTAAAGCATTTAACGCATCTTTATGCAAAGTATTGTTTAAATTGTTAGAAATTTCTAATATATTTATATCCGTGTCTGAAATTTTATCTTTTAGTTCAATAATAATTCTTTGTGCTGTTTTATTCCCAATTCCTTTAACCGCTTTTAAAATGTCAGTATTCTCTTGGCTTATTGCTTGTATAAGATTATTCACATTCAAAGATGAAAGTATTAGTCTTGCAGTGTTTGCTCCAACTCCGTTAACAGTAATTAATTTTCTAAACATTTCTCTTTCATTTTCATTTTCAAACCCATAAACAGCATGCAAATCTTCGCGAATAATTTCATGCAGTAATAGTTTACATTCTTGACCTTTATTTAGTTTAGAATATGTATTAACAGTTATGTTAATGAAATAACCAATACCATTAGCTTCAATTATTGCATTTGCTGGCGTTAGTTCTGTTAAAAGTCCTTTAATATATTCAAACATTAAATTGTAGAATTATTTTAATTTGCAAAAATATAAAACAAATTTAATTCTTCAAGCATAATTATGTAGTATAATAAAATATTTCTTAACAATGCAAAAGTTTACATGTGCTTAATGGTGATATGTTTTAAGAATTTATTTTCTAACACTTTTGCAATTCTATTTGCGATAGTTCTTCTAATTTCTAGGTCTATTGGTACATTAGGATCTTGATGAGCTTCATTAATTTTTGTTCCGACAACAATGTCTATATGGTCACTTTCTAAAATTAGTTTTACAATTTGGTCGGCTGGTCCTTTGCCTGGTTTATAGTCGTTTCCGTGTTCGGTTAAAATGTTCCAAACTTTATTTAATGTAAGTATTCCTTCGGTTACAAGGTCAATTCCGTCCATGTAGGAAATAGGGGGTAAGTCTGGGTCAAAAAAATCGAGAGAAGTTGTAACTTTTAGTTTTAATTCTCGGGCAATCAAGTCGGTTGTTGAACCTCCTGATATAATTTTTTTTCCGTCATAATTTTTAATAATCTCGGCAAGTTCTTTATCAGAATCCAAATTCATTGGTGGTCCTGTAGCAATTAAAAGTTTACGTGGTTCTCTAAAATATACTACCGCACAAGAAGTGTCGTCTTTTGGTGTGTAAATATCATTAGCAACAGCTTTGTTAACAACCTTTTCGGCAAGTTTGGATGCAGAAATATCTTCGCTGTTTTCTAAAATGCTAGTAACGTATTTTTCTATACCCGACACTTCCCAGCCAAAAGGATATTTGTCAGTCCCCATGCCACTTTGAGCAACGCCGTCAGAACAAAATACTAGTCTGTCATACATTTTTGGATAAAAGCTTGTGTACGAAAGTTTTTTTCCAGCGTGGGGCGGATTTTTCATTTCGATAATTTCGTGATGGACTTTTAAAGGTTTGTTGTTTCTAAATATTAAAAGACTCGGATTATCATATTCCAAAATGTGCACTTTACCATCAATTTCTAAATCAACAACAGTAAAAGTAGCATAAGAAACTTGTCTTTCGCTACATACAGGCAAAGTATTCATTATTATTTCGGCAATTCTTTCAGGTTTTTTATGCTCTATTGTAAAATTTAATGCCATTGTCGATGTAAGCGTAGCAAGAATATTTGCTTTAACTCCGTGTCCCATTCCATCGCTAAGAATTGCAATAATCCTTTTGTCTTCTTTAACTCTTTTTTTTATGAAAACATCACCACAAATTCTTTCGCCGTGATAATTTGTTTGCCTAACATCAACCTCTATATATAGATTTTCTGCCATGATTTTTATTTTTTCCCTTTTTCAAAAGAATTAATAATACTATTCAACATTCTTTCGGTTTCCGAAGCTCCTTCGCC
>CAYRQZ010000125.1:0-2496 GCA_964426585.1 uncultured Bacteroidales bacterium
ATTACGCATTTATTTCGACTGCAAAGATAATGTTTTTTTGTAAAATAGCAAAAACTTAGATTTTTTGTTGGCTTAGTACTTGGGAATTCTTTGCAAAATTTATCTTCTTTCCAGCTTTCCGGGTTGGTGATGATATAATCTGAAATGCGTTGATAATCTGCATCATTTCTAATAATGTGATCATGAAACCGAGGCTGCCAACCATTGTTTAATCCTAAACGCTTACCATGAAAGGTAAGGGCAGATTTATAAGAACGAATTATGGCAGAAACGGTATTTGATTTCGGGGAAATACCCGACATGTTTTGATTTTTTTGGTGTTGGTGTTGCGGATGTTGCGGGTGTTGGTGTTGTAGGGACGTTGCATGCAACGACCCTACAACACCATCTCTCTGACTTTTTCCCATTTGATGGTGTTTCATATACAATAGTTTCTTATGAATTTTTATATGCTCTTAGAGGTAAAACTAAAGTAATAGCTGTTTCGGGCTCTAATATTCCTGATAACGTTATGCAAGTGTTGGATAAAGTTAATTATAGTGAAACTGTTTCGTTTACTAATATTAAAGTTAGTGGTCCTTCTGGAAATATAGTTACTAAAGGTGTATCTATTAAACTTCCATAGCTTTAAAAATAATATAAAGGAGTAAGCCGAAAAATAATAAAATAATCGTGTCATACTCTGAAATTACGCTTACTCAACAAAACAATGAAGATACTATATTTTTCGCATATTTTGCAATGAATGGCGATAGATTAATATGAACAAACAAAACACCATTTTCCTAAAAGTGCTCAATAAGTAAAAGTTTTAGGAATTTGTTTATCTTTGCACATAAACTTATAAAATCAATTGTATGAAGAAAATTCAAAGACATAAAGAGCTAGAAAAACTTTCTGTTTTGAAAGATAGAAATTTGATAAAAGTTATAACGGGTGTAAGGCGTTGCGGAAAATCTACACTTTTGTTGCAATTTCAAGATATTTTAAAGGCAGAAAACCAACTTGTTTCTATTATTTCTATAAATTTAGATTTTCCTGAATTTCGTTTTCTTGCCGAAAAAAATTGGAAAGAAGTTTACGATTATATTGAAAATTTACTGCAAAAAGGGACAAAAAACTATGTTTTTATTGATGAAGTACAAAACATATCCGAATTTGAGAAATTGCTCGAAGGTTTGTTCGTAAATCCCGATATTGATTTGTATATAACAGGGTCAAATGCCTATCTTTTGTCAAGTGAGTTAGCAACTTTGCTTACGGGCAGGGCATTTGAAATAAATCTCTTGCCATTCTCATTTGCCGAATATTTGGAATATACCGATAAATTAGAAAATCCTGACCGTGCATTTGCCGATTATTTACGAACAGGAGGGTTCCCCGAAGCTATTGGATTGTTGCAAAAGAGCGAAAGTTATGCTTACGAATACTTAAATACTGTTTTTCAAAATATTTATCAAAACGATATACAAAAACGACATAAAATCTATTATGAAACGTCATATCAAGAGGTTGTTCATTTTTTAATAGACAGTATAGGCTCGCCTGTTTCAGCAGGAAATATCGCCAAAGTTCTCACTGCAAGTGGCAAAAAAATTGACAATAAAACAGTTTCAAGGTATATTGAGACACTTGTTGAGTCCTATCTTTTTTATAAAGTTAACCGATATGACATAAGAGGTAAGCAATACTTAGCAACATTAGAGAAGTATTATCTTGTAGATTTAGGTCTTCGCTACGCTTTGTTGGGCAAGGAGCTTACTACAGATATGGGGCATTTGTTAGAAAATGTAATTTTTCTTGAGCTAAAACGGCGAGATGAGCAAGTTTGGATAGGCAAAGCAGATAATCTTGAAGTTGATTTTGTTACAAGGGGCAAAGACGGTTACACGAGATATATTCAAGTAGCTCTAACTGTCAAAGAGCAAAAAACATTAAACAGAGAACTAGCTTCGTTTGCCAAAATTCCCGATTACAATGAACGCCTACTTATCACAATGGATTATGAAAAAGGAAGCCATAACGGAGTAAAGCAAATAAACGCAATAGATTGGTTGCTAAACAAAGAGTAAAAACCATTGATATTTTATGGAGTAAAACAGCTTGGCATAACCTATATTTTCCAAAACTAAGCTAGAGTTTTTTATTTTGCAAGATTCAAAAAATAAAAAACAAGTTATATATTGTTGATTGATAGTTACTTATGTAAATATTGTGAAACAATGTTGAAAATAGAAACTGCACTATTTCGTAAATAAAGTGTATTTAAACTGCACTAAAATGCGAATGAATTGTTTTTAAACTGCACTAAAATGCAAAAATTTCATTAATATACTGCACTATCTTCGAATTGTCTTAATTCTCAACTTTTATTTTTAGTTTTAGTATAAAATGCCCCTAGTATAAAATATGATTTATCCTTGTCGTCAGCTTGCTGTGAATTGCCCTCACCATCTCCTGCCCCTTTGGCAGAATTTAATAAAATTTAATCAAAAT
>CAYRQZ010000126.1:0-2429 GCA_964426585.1 uncultured Bacteroidales bacterium
AATTTTAAAAAATATAAAAAATGAAAAAGTATTGTTTATTAGCAAGAATAGAAAACTCAAATCCAATAACAATATATCCGGGTAGGTTAGACGATGATGTTTATTATAATAATAATGTTGCTTGGAAAAATTGTTTTGTTGTAAATCATTCACCATGTGGTGGCTTATTTTATATCGGTAACCCCGAACAATATATTCAAACTATGAATTTAAAGTTTATCGATCCTGATACAATTAGTAAGAATAATATTTTAGATATGGTAAACATTTATTTGAATTTTGACACTATAACCTGGCAAAGTATAAATAGCGTTTTTCAAAATAATCGAGATGTAAAAATTATCTCACCAGGTCGAATACAAATTTTAAATTCTGATTTAAAATTTAATAATATACAATGGGCAGCTAATATGCAATACCCTGTTGAGATACAATTTTTCTTGAAGCCTAATGTTCGGCATGATAAAAAAGAGTATAAGTATGAAATAAGGGAATATTTAGTTGACAGTTCAGGTTTAGAAATTGGTTTCGGAGGGGTCTATTTTACAGTTGATGTACCAGAATTTTCTAATTTTGAAGCTCAAGCTTCGAGTTATGTTAAAACAAACTTTGGAAACCCCGTAAACTTATATGCTGTGCAACAAACGGTTACTGATTTAATTTATAATTGGTATGATAGTAGTGGAGAGCTTATTGGCACAGGCACAAATGTAAGCGTTAGTCCTGATTCAACAAGTTTATACAGATTAGAAGTGTTTCATTCAAATTTATGTTTAAAAGATGTTGCAGAAGTGTTTGTTGAAGTTAATTATAATTTTATTACTGATGTTATTCCAAATCCAGTGATTAACCAGCTAACAGTTGGATATCAATTTGACTCTACTATAACAAATGGTCAAATTCAAATAATAAATCAGTCAGGTCTCATAATTGATACCTTCAATCTTAATTTAAATTTAAATTTTATTACGATGAATGTTTCTAAATATCAATCTGGCACATATACCATCAGGCTTATTGGCAATGGCGTTAATTACGATAGAAAAAATTTTGTTAAACTTTAAAACAAATTTATTATGAAAACAACATTTTATAAACTCAGATTTAGCATATCTCTACTTTGCTGGGCTATTATTTTTAGTTTAAGCAATCAGGTATTTTCACAGGCAACAGATTTGCATTTTGACCAAAGTTTTGGCGAAGATGGTATAGTATTTATACCAGAAAATATGCAAACTTTAGATATGATTGAATACGATAATGCAGAAAATATTATTGCAGTAGGAATTTCGACTAAAGAAAATTCGGAAAAACAAATTTCTATTGTTAAACTTAATAAAGACGATGGTAGTATAGATAATGGTTTTGGCACAAAC
Organism: uncultured Bacteroidales bacterium; assembly: GCA_964426585.1. Lineage (GTDB taxonomy): Bacteria > Bacteroidota > Bacteroidia > Bacteroidales > ML635J-15 > Bact-19. The sequence goes on from CAYRQZ010000126.1 coordinate 1,377, forward strand.
GGAATAGTAAATATTGATTGTTCTGCTAATGCGAAAATAAGACGATTAAGCATAAAAGAAGATAATACAATTTGTTTAATAACAAGCCATACAGTTGGTGCGCTAATTAAATTTAAAGTTCATAATTTTACAGCTAACGGAAATCTGGGCACGCTGATTGAAAGTCCTGATGAATTTGAATTAAGCATTGATAGTGTAGATTTAAATATAGCTTATTTTAGCGATGATTATATGATAATTTGTGGTAATAGCATTTTGTATAAATTCAATTATTTAGGTGAACTTTTTCATAACTTCGGTACAGATGGGCAAACTGATCTTTTTAATGGTTTGTATAATATGACTTATATTCGAGTAAGAAAAATTTTTCTAATGAGTGATAATATAATAATTGCAGGGAAAGCAAAATCTAATAATTTTACATATTCTTATCATACCTTTCATATAGCATTGAATGGAGACGGAACATTTAAAGGCGATGGTTATGGAGTATGGACCATAGACATTTATCCTCCATATATGGGGTTAATTGTCCCTGCGGATGCAGAAGACGATGATGTTGCTAATATATTTTTCGCTCCTCCTTATGAACATGTAATTGTAGGTGGCAAATTTCATTATCCCCCTTATGAGTTAAGAAGAATATTTATGATTAAATTCCTTATGGATCTTCCTTTGCAATTTTATAATGGTTTTGAGTTGCCTTTCCATGCAACAAGATTACCGGTTGTGATATTTAATAATTCGTATTTTTTAAGTGGTCGTGATGGAAAAATTGCAAATTTCACAAATGATTTAATTGTAAATGTAAACTTTGCCGATTCTGCCATATATACCTTACCGGAAAATATTCGTTATAACGACATAAAACTTCACGACACAGATAAACTTCTTATTGCAGGCTATGATAACACATCGGGTAGTAATAAAGCAATGATAGCACGTTTGGTTATTGAACAAGATTACTCTATAACAAACGAAATAATAAGCCAATCTTTTTCGTTTTATCCCAACCCAGCCTCAAACATTTTACATTTCAGCTCAGCACAAAGT
>CAYRQZ010000127.1:0-2292 GCA_964426585.1 uncultured Bacteroidales bacterium
GGACCTTATCAATATGTTTTGTATCGCTCTAAAGGTTTTTATGGAGAAAATTTGACGAAAATTGCTGAGCTTAATGACATTAACGACACTATTTTTAACGACTCATTGCTTAATACAAAAGAAAATGCCTATTCTTATAAAGTGGAATTTTACAATAATGAAACTGGAAATAAATTTTTAATTGGCTCGCCCCATATTGCATCTTCAATGTTTCTAAAAATTGACCAAATGGAACAAGCTTTAAAATTATATTTAGAAAAATCTGTACCATGGCTTAACGAAACTTATACTTTTTTTAGATATTCCGAAGATTTAAACGATTATGATTCTTTGACTAGTGTCGCAACTGATAATTTTATAAATAAAGGTCTAATAAATGGAAAAGAATATTGTTATTATGCGAAAAGTGTCGGCTATTACACTGTTGAGGGAATTATAAAACCAATAATTAATCTTTCTCAAATTAATTGTGCCGAAGCTATTGACACTACTCCGCCTTGCCCTCCAATTTTAAATGTTAAATCATTTTGCGATTCTATTTATAATGAATTAAAATGGACTCTTAATGATACTTGTAATGATGATGTTAAATATTATCGAATTTTTTATTCGCCAGTATTAGAAGGAGAATTTACAGAAATAAAAGTGATAGAAGCCAATATTAACGAGTTTAAACATTTTCCCAAAATTGGAATGGCGGGTTGTTATTACATAACTGCTGTAGATTCTTTTAATAACGAAAGCCCAAAGTCTAATTTGGTATGTCTGGATGATTGTACTTATTATGAGCTTCCTAATGTTTTTACTCCAAATGATGACGGAATAAATGACTATTTTAGACCAATAGAGCCTTATTATTTCGTGGAAAAAATTGATATACAGATATTTAACCGTTGGGGACAATTAATGTACGAAACCGAAGACCCCGATATAAATTGGGATGGAAAAAACTTTAGAAATGGAAAATTAGTAAGCGATGGAGTATATTTTTATGTTTGCGATGTTTACGAAAATCGTTTAACTGGAGTAGAAATTCGACATTTGAACGGCTTTGTTCATGTGTTTGGCAGCGGTCAAGTAAATAAAATACGAGAATGAAAAAAATAATTTTAAATATTAGCTTTTTGTTCTTGTTCTTTGCAGGTTTTTCTCAAAATTTAAACCTAAACGTGAATTATTATAAAGCCTTGTCTTATTTTCACAAAAATAGTTTCGATTCTGCTTTATTAATTTTAAATAATTCGCCACAATCTTTGAATGTTAACTTATTAAAAGCTAATATTTTATTTAGTTCTAATGATTTTGCTAATGCTATTTTATTTTTAAAAGAATTGCACAAAGAAGCAGCTAAAGAATCATCCTTACTGCTGTCGAGAATTTATGCTTCAATGGGTTTCTCCGAAGAATCGTGTTTCTGGCTAAACGAATATTTCAATTTTAAAGATCCTATTTTTTATTCCGAACTTTTATCCTTTCCCGAATTTGAACAAATAAATAAAACAGCCGACTGGCGAGACTTTTGGAAAGAACCAAGATATTCAAAAAAATATGAAAAACTTGCCGAAGCCGAGTATTTAATTAATAGCCAAGATTACTTTTCTGCATTAGATATTTTGCAAACCGAAAATTTTGGTTCTTTAGATTATCAAAAAAACTTTTATTTGTCTAAAATTTATTATAACTTAGGTGATAATAAAAAAGCTAAGAGTTTTCTAAACTCAAGTTTAACATCTAAACCAAAATTTTTGCCTGCTTTAGAATTAAAATATGAAATAAGCTTAACCGAGAACAATTTGTCAGAATTATATTCATCAGCCTTGCAATTACTTAGTTTATTTCCCGAAAATCCACAAAATTTACTTAAATATTCAGAGGCTTGTTTTGTGAATAATAAAATTAATGAAGCACGCTATTATAATGAGATTTACTGCAATATTTTTAGTAATGATGAAAAAGCTTTATTATTAATGAGTAAAATTTATATAGCCGATAAAGATTTTCTTAAGGCTTTACCAATTTTAAATAATTTAATTACGCAAAACCCTGGCGAAAAAGATTATTTTATTTTACGTGGCGATGCTTATTATTCGTTAGAGTCGTGGAAATATGCCCGCGAAGATTATTCTATGGCTTTAGATATTGACCCAAACTTACCAGAAATTCTCTTTCAAGTAGCACAATGTTGGCATAATATGGGTTTTGAAAAAAAAGCTTGTATCTATTGGCAAAAAGCTGCCGACAAAAAACATAGGCAGGCTGCAAAAAGTTTTTATAAGTATTGTAGATAAAAAA
>CAYRQZ010000128.1:0-2283 GCA_964426585.1 uncultured Bacteroidales bacterium
TATTTAAATAATAATTAAGTTAACAAAATTAAATTCACTAAAGTTCATAATAAAATTATCCTCCTTTCATAAAATTAAAATAAAAAAATTTCCACTTCTAACAAAAAATAATTAAAATGTAAATATAAAGCAATATTTAATAAAAAGCAAATTTTTTCATTTTTTTTTCATTTTTTTTTGGCTTGTTTTCTATGTATAATTAAAAATATACCGCCAATTATAGTTGGTATTACAATGTTAATGAAATATATTAAAATGCTTACTGAGCTTATTAATTGTATTTGATTTGTGAATAAGCTAAAAAATATTATTGCAAATGATATTCTAACTCCGGCTTCGGCTATTGCAATGTTTGGGATTAAATGCGCCGCTAAAAACATTGCCGAACTTGCCAAAAAGCTAGAAAAAAAACTAATTTCAAGTCCGAAAATTTTTAATGCAACAAAATACTGAAAACTAAAAACAAAATATCTCAACAAACTAAGAATAAATAAATATAGCCTATCTTTTGGGCTAATATTAGGTAAATCGTAAAATTTTGATATATACTTAAATTTTGTTTTTTTATTTTTTAAATATTGAACAATTATATTAATATATAGGTATACTCCTACCGAAATAATTAAACTAATAATAATAAAGACATATATTAAGTTTTTATGAAAAATGTAGTTAAGTTCTGCAAATTGTTTATTAAATAAAATTATTAATGCAAAACTTCCGAAGATAATTGTAATTAAAAGCTGTGCTAGGTCTGCGAATAAAGTTAAACTGCTAGCTTTTTCACGATTTTCCGGCTTTAAAAACAAAACTCTGCCGATAAATTCGCCAATTCGGTTAGGAGTAATGCTTCCAATACATACCCCTGCCCATACGTATAATATTGCTTTATATAATTTAATTTTTTCAATTTTTACGATTAAATATTTCCATTTTATCGTCTCTAATAACCAATTAAGAAGCATTAATAATAGTAAACTTATTATTCCAAAATAGTTAGATTTAAAAATACTGCCTATAAATTTTATGAAATCGAAAAACCTGCCACTATTTTTAAGTTTGTAATAAACAAAATACCAGGCAATAATTACAATAGTCAGTTTAATTGAAAAGAATAAAGCCTTTTTAAAATTTAATTTTTTCAAAACTTAGTCTTTATTTAAAATTGGTAGCAAAATAAACGATAAAACTCCAAGTGTTATTATTAATAAGCTTTGAAGCCCATGCACTATTAAGGCAAAGCTTGCAGCTTGGTTTTCGGCAATACCATATATTAATAAAATTTGGATTATCATAAAATGATAAGCGCCAATACCGTTTGGTGCAGGTGCTAACATACCAAAACTACCAGCTACAAATAACACTAAGGCTACTGTAATGCTAAAATTTTGCATAGCTTCAAAAGCAAAGAAACATGAATAAAGCATTAAAAAATATAATATCCAAATAAAAAAAGAATGAAAAACAAATAATCCTTTATTTTTTATATCTTTCAAACTTATAATACCATTCCAAACTTGATTTAAAAAATTAGAAATTTTACGAAAAATTTTATTTTCGTTGAATTTTCCGCGAATAATTTTAATAAATAAAAAAACTAATGCAAATATTAATAGTAAACTTGGTAATAATACTTTCCATGATAATAAAACCGTCAAATTATTGCCAAACTTGGGGTTATTGTTCAAAAATATTGAGAATTGCTCGGAACTTAAAAATATTGCTAAAATAGTGAAAATAATTAGAACAATTAAGTCAACAACTCTTTCACTAATCATGGTTCCGAGAACTTTTGCAAAAGGTATCTTTTCGTATTTGCTTATTATTCCGCAACGAGTAACTTCGCCCATACGTGGCACAACAAGATTGGCAAAATATGCGTTTAAAACAGCTAAAAAAGAAGTGGAAAATCTAACTTTTTTATTCTCAGTTTCTAATAACATTTGCCAACGCATAGCCCTGCTAATATGGCTTATAATACTAAGAATAAGCATCACAAAAAACCATTTGTAGTCCAAGCTTTTAATTTCAGACAATAAAAATACAAAATCAAAATCCTTATAAACTAGGAAAAATAAAACTAAACCTAAACTGAAAAAAAGAAAAACTTTTATGATATTTTTTACTAATGGCTTCAAGTTGTAATTTTTCACAAAAATAAAAAATAATTCATAATTCATAACTCATTCTTTATTCTCCATTCTCCATTCTTCATTTTTAATTTTATCACACACCTTTGGTGCTTCTGCCTACACGCAATTCCCGACATAGCCCTAATAGGCT
>CAYRQZ010000129.1:0-2242 GCA_964426585.1 uncultured Bacteroidales bacterium
GACGGACTCGAACCGCCGACCGGCTGATTACAAATCAGCTGCTCTACCAACTGAGCTACATCGGCCAAAATAAAAATAATTCACACATTTAAAAGAACATATTTTCCTTACGAAAAAGGTTTGCAAATGTATGAATTATTTAATTCTCTCCAAAACTTTTTTAAAGTTTTTTTTATTTTTTTTTATCCTCGTTGTTTTTCTTTAATTTTTTTCAACTGGCGACGTAGCGCAGCCGTTGCTAAATCAACAGATTCCTCAAATGTGTTACGTTGGCGTTTTGCAAAAACATCACTCGAATTTGGTGTTAATATTCTAATTTCGGCAACTTTATTATCCTTTGTATCCGAATTTTCAAGTCGTAAAACTACTTCAGCGCCGATTATTTTATCACCAACCTTAGCTAATTTGCCTACTTTGTTTTCGATATGAGCAATTAATTTTTTGTCTGCATCAAAACGTAGCGATTGAATTTTAATATCCATTTTGTACTCCTTTCTTTATTGTGCTCGTGGATGAGCTTGTTTATAAATTGTTTTTATTTTAGTAAATGTATTATGCGTATAGACTTGTGTTGCGACCAAACTTGTATGCCCTAATAACTCTTTTATTGCTGTTAGGTCTGCTCCATTATTTAACATGTGTGTTGCAAAACTATGACGCAAAACGTGAGGAGAACGCTTATCTAATTGAGAAACTAAGCCTAAATAATATTTTATTTTACGATAAACAAAATTAGGATACAATTTCTCACCATTGTCAAGAACAAATATAAAATCATTAGCGTTACAAGGAAAAGCTTTTTCTGTTTTTTTGTTATAATATAATTTATACATATTAATTATATAATTATTAATAGGTACTATTCTTTCCTTGTTTCCTTTTCCTAAAATTTTGATATTATTTCTATCAAAATTAATATCGCCATGTTTCAAATTTATTAGTTCGGATAATCGCATTCCTGAATTATAAAATAACTCTATCATAAACCTATCTCTCATGCCTAAAAAATCATCGGTAAATAACGTAGAATCATCCAAATTATTCATTTGCTCTTCTTGTACAAATTCGGGCAATCGCTTTTTTGACTTAGGTAAAGTAATTTTCAACATAGGGTTTTTTACAATGTATCCTTGCTTCATCAAAAATTTCACATAAGATTTTAAACTAGAAATTTTTCTATTGATACTTATTGCAGAGATACCTTTCTCGGACAAATTAACTATCCATGACCTAATATCCTGATATTTGGGTAGCAACTCATCGTTATTTGATTTAATTGAAATAAATTCACGAAACTGAATTAAATCTATTTCGTAAGACCTTATCGTGTTTTCGGAATAACGCTTTTCGAAGCGGATATATTTTATAAACAAGTCAATATTCATATTAATCAAAGCAACTAATCATGTCTGCTATTTATTAAATACGAATATATTTATTTTTTGTTACAAAAAAAAAAATAAAATTTAACTATTTTCTTGCACTGTTATTAAATGCTGTACATAACGTGCATGTATTAATTGCTGGCGTTTAGAAATTGAAGGTTTTTCAAATGCTTGACGTCTTCTTAATTCTTTTACAACGCCGGTTTTTTCAAATTTTCTTTTAAAACGCTTTAAGGCTCTATCAATATTTTCGCCGTCTTTTACTGGTACAATTATCATTACTTTTCTTTTTTATTATAATATTAAATTCTTTTATTAATTTTGGCTTGCAAAAATATAAAATATAATACAGCAAACAAATTTTTTATTAATATTTTTTTTCAACTAAAAAAAACCTTAGTCTAAAAATAATTTCTTAATAATTCCCAACAAAAATGCATAGATAGTTGAACCGAAATGCTATTCATCAAAAAAAGCCATAACAACTTTATGTTCTATAGGAAAAACTTTAACTCAGCATCAGTAATAGAATCGCCAAAACGATTAAATATTTCTATATCAATTCACAGATAACAAAACTTAAAAATCTTTTTTAGCAATAATAATACAGGTATAATACTTATACTTTGAATTTTCGTTGTAAGCAATTCCAATTCCGCAATCGTAACAATTTTCATAAAAGTCGTCCAAGGCTAACAAATGATTTCTATGTCCTGGCGGATTTACCCCTTCATCGATTATTAATTTTTTAATGATTTGTTCTGGGTTACCCGACCCGGCATAAATCGATTCGAAATAATTTTTACTTTTATTTTTAATAAATGCTTTATTCAATGTATATCCGGCATTGTGAATCA
>CAYRQZ010000130.1:0-2216 GCA_964426585.1 uncultured Bacteroidales bacterium
ATTTTTTGAAAAACAAAGATTTTTTCTAATAAATAAAATTTAGAAAAATGTTTGTGCTGTCCTAAGGGAAGTGCTAACATGAAATTAAAAAAACTCATCAAAATATTGGGTTGTTGCTCGAATATTTTTTGAAAAGAATGTCGTTTTTAGAGTCTAAAAATTTCATAATTAATTGTTTTAATTATTTAATTAGTAAATTTTTATAATTTTATAAGATAACTTCAATTCTAAATTTAATTCTGATATGAATAATTGACAATTTTATTCTATCTTTGATTTTTAAAAAATACAAAAGTATGGAAATTAATAAAGAATTAATGCAAGCTTCGATAATTGGTTTGCGTGATGCTATGGGTTTGCAAGCAAATGAAACATTATTAATAGTTACTGATGAAATAAAGCGAGAAATTGGTCTTGCACTTCATGAAGCCGGCAAACAGTTGTGTAAAGAAAGTATCTTAGTTGAAATGCGTTCGCGCGAAATTAACGGCGAAGAACCACCAACTTGCATTTCCGAAATGATGAAAATGGTTGATGTTGTTGTTTGCCCAACAGCAAAATCTTTAACTCACACCGATGCACGGCGTAATGCTGTAAAATGTGGCGTTAGAGTTGGCACAATGCCGGGGATTTCTGTGGAGATTATGTCTCGCTGTTTGAACGCTGAGTTTGATAAAATTATAGAATTGACAAATTTCGTTGCAAAACGTTTAGAAGGTGTAAAAAATGTTAAAGTTGTTACAAAAGCCGGTACAAATCTTATTATGCCGGTCGAAGGGCGTATGATTATTCCAAGCACAGGCGTTCTTCGCGAAAAAGGGCAAAGTGGAAATATGCCTTCTGGCGAGGTTTATTTAGCTCCAATTGAAGGAAAATCTAATGGAATTTTAGTTGTTGATGGTTCTATGGCTGGGATAGGAGTCATAAAGACGCCAATAAAAATTGAAATTGTTGATGGTTATGCCGAGAAAATTACCGGTGGCGAAGAAGCTGAAAGGCTAATTGCAATGTTAGATAAAAATGGACGAGAGGCTCGTGCCGTTGCAGAGTTTGGAGTAGGGACAAATTATAAAGCAATTTTGTCAGGACAAATTTTAGAAGATGAAAAAGTTTTAGGTACAATTCACGTGGCTTTTGGAAATAATCTTACTATGGGCGGAACAATTGCTGTAAATAGCCACTTAGATGGATTGGTTAAAGAGCCTGATGTGTATTTTGATGATGAACTTGTTATGCACAATGGTAAATTATTAGGAATAGAGATTTAATATATATCTAATGAAATATTATAAACTATTGAAACTAAATAGTTTAATTTCAAGTAATAGACTCAAAATTCTTGGAGTAGCTATTCTTGCTTGTATGAACAAAAGGTTTTATTCTTTGTTCTTAGACCCTGTTTTAGCTTGTAATTTTAAATGTTTAATGTGCTATTTTAGCGATCCCAATTACAAGCCGGCTAAATCTAAATTTCAAGAAGAAAGTTTGGAAGAGCTTGCTAAAAGTTTTTTTAAACATGCTTTAAAACTACAAATTGGGTGCGGAGCTGAGCCTAGTCTTTATAAATATAATGCTGAAATTATCCGCTTAGCAAAAAAGTATAAAATTCCTCAGATTTCTTTTACAACAAATGCTTCATTATTAAATTATGAGAAAATTCGTGAGCTGGCACTTGCAGGCTTAGATGAAATTATTATTTCTATGCACGGCACTTCAAAAGAAGTTTACGAAAAAATGATGCCTGGCGCAAATTATGAAAAATTTAATCAAATTTTATTTGATATTTCACAACTAAAACAAGAGTTTCCAAATTTTAAATTAAGGATAAATTACACTGTTAACCCTGATAATATTTCTGATTTAGCGGGAATGGGCGTTTATTTAAAGAAATATTCAATTGATATTTTGCAAATTAGACCTATTCGCAAAATTGGAAATAGTGTTTATAATGACTTCGATTTAAAGCGTGAGCAAGAATTATACACAAAAATAATTTCTGATATCGAAACTCTTTGTAGTGAACTTAATATTGTAAGAATTATCACCGCAAAAATTCCTGACTCAAAACTTTATCAACAAAAACCTAATATTTCGGATTACACTTATTGTTATGTTTCTCCGGATTATTTTGGCGATAAAAAATTTAAAAAGATGAATATTGCGTATAGAAAATTTTTATTTCAAAATGGATTTTTTAAAAAAGTAATAAAAGATGT
>CAYRQZ010000131.1:0-1588 GCA_964426585.1 uncultured Bacteroidales bacterium
TTCATTCAAATTATTTATTTTAGACGCAAATGGCAATAAGGTTTTTGAAGCCGATAACCCCAAAATAATGTGGAATGGTAAAATTAATAATATAGGTAATGAAGCCAAACCAGGTATTTATTTATGGGAAATAAAAACTATCGATAAATACGGAAATTATAATAGTAAAAAAGGTAGGGTTAATTTAATTAGAAACTAATAAAAAGAATTATGAAAAATTTAGCATTGTTATTTTTTGTATTTTTTATTTTTAACACTTTATATTCACAAAACAAAAAACTAGAGTTTACTGAGTTTAAAAATATTAATGAAGGTTATACCGTATATATTAATGTAGTTGACTTAGAAAGCGAACAACAAGCCGAGGAAATCTTAAAAGACTTGCTATCTATCGAAGGCATAAGTTGGGGGCGACATTTTAAATCTGCTGAAAATAAGGATAGGTTTCATTTGAATATCAGTTCAAATATTAGCCCTAAGGTTATTCAAGATGTATTATTGACACATAATACAGACTTTGACTATTCGAATATTAGTGTTAATGGAGTTATTTTAAATCCGTCAAATAAATCGGAGCAAGCCGAAATTTTGTGGACACCACAAACAAAAATTGCTGAGGATTTTCCTGATTTTGAAAAAACAGGAAAGCATGATGAAGATATAGAAAATTATCGTGCTAAAAAAGATAAATGGATTCAAGAAAATAGTAAAGAATACAATAAAACACTAAAAGAATTAGAAGATAACAATAAATGGAGAGAAGAATAAATTAATAAAATAATAATATAACCCAAGATATTATGAAGCGGAAATTTTTACTTTTTGCTATAAGTTTAGTTTTATTTCTAGGTTTTAGTCATAAAACTTTTGCTATTTGCAACCCAACAACAAATGGAGGAGCCTTAAGCCCTACTCCAAATACAAATTGGCAAACACAAGCGGTAAATACAAATACATATTATACATTTATAGCTACTTATCCGGGAGAGACTTTTATTTTCTCTTTTTGCCAGGGTGGTGGCTCTAATTCTGTTGACACACAAATAGAAATTTATACAAGTGCAGGTGTTGCGGTAGCTGGTGCTTATAATGATGACTATTGTGGCTTGGGCTCAGAACTTACATTCTCTGCTCCTTCTAGCGGAACTTACCGAATCGGTATTTTTCGATATTATTGCAATTCAACTGTTGCTGCTGCAGGAACTTTAGCTTATAAACGATTGCCACCTCCGACTTCTGCCGATTGCCTAGGTGCATTACCTTTATGTAATTTAAATAATTCACATCCAACTGTTGCAGCAAGCACAGGTAATTATTATGACATTCATAATTTTCAATATTTTTCTGGCGCTGATATTAATGGTTATAATTGTCCTAATTGTTTAGTTACAGGAGAAGTTTACCCAATGTGGTATACATTTACTGCTCAAACAAGTGGGACAGTTACTTTTAGCATAGTTCCTGTCAATTCCGATGACGACTATGATTGGGCTGTATATAGTTTAAATAATGGAGTTACTTGTTTCGATTTGGCAAACTATTCTGTCCCCTCTCATCAACCTGTTAAATGCAATTATTGTGGAGGAAC
>CAYRQZ010000132.1:0-1519 GCA_964426585.1 uncultured Bacteroidales bacterium
AACCATGTTTTTTCTTGGCGATTTCAATAGCTTGTGTAATTAAAACTTCGGCTTCTTCGTATCTACTAACTTCTTTATACAGACTTCCTAAATCGAATAAGCTAATTGCATAATTTTTATGCTTTGTTCCAAATTCTTTTTTTGCTTGTGGTAATGCCTGTTCTGCAAGGCTTAAAGCGGTTTCAATATCTCCATTTTTTACACTTTCATTTAATTCTTTTTGTAGGATTTTCCAAGATTGTGCATTTAATGATTGTTGTAAAAAAATGAACATAATACATACAACTACAATTAAAATATTCTTTTTTTCCATAATGACTAAATTATAATAAAAAAAATTAAACAACAATTACTATACAAAAATATATAATTATAATTATTAAACCTAATTATTTTCGATTAATATTTAATAATATTTTATTAATCTTAAAATTAATTGAATTGATTGTGAAAAATCAAAAATTATTATTATTTTTGTGCATTAGTTTTGAGCCATTAGCTCAGTTGGTTTAGAGCACTAGCTTGACAGGCTAGGGGTCACAGGTTCAAATCCTGTATGGCTCACTTTTAAAACGCTAAATTTCTAATAGTAAAAGATTTAGCGTTTTTATTTTTTAAAATTTTTGCAAGTATTAAGCCTTATCTTAAATAAAAAAGTTTTTATTTCCCTTTAAATAAATATTCAGTTACCTCAAATTTATTTTAAAACTTTGTGAATCAATTACAATTAAATATGTGCCATTGGCAAATTCAGATAAGTTTATTTTGTTATTTATAATTTCTTTATTAGCAATAATTTTGCCAGTTAAGTCAGTAATTACGCAGTTTTTCGACTTTGAATTATTAATGCTAATTATCCCGTCTTTGCTTGGGTTTGGGAATATGCTAATATTTTCATTGTTTATTAAGTCATCTGTTCTAGAATAGTTAATACTTATATATAGGTTTTTGCATATTTTATCAAAACTACAATTTTTATATGCGGTTAAACAAATATCGTAATTTCCATTATTAATATACTGATGAATAATATAATTCAAATCCATATCATACTGCCATAATTGCTCTCCATCGCCAAAATCCCAGAAACAAGAATCAGCATTTTCCGATAAATTAATGAAATAATTTCCCTCTTCATCTGATAGTAGGGTTAGTAAATTAAAATCGACTCTAACAGTTGTGGTATCGATTCTCCAAGTATCTAAACTATCTGCAAAAATATTCCAAGCTGTGTTTTGTAAAATCAAAGCGTCTTCGCTATTAATTCCATTGCTTACATAACTTGCTCCAACAGGTGATTTATGAAAAATAGACGAATAGAAAGTGCAGGCTGCTAAATATGTTCCATAAACACTTGGATGTGAATTGTCAGAAGAATAAAGTTCAATTTGTGGAGCAATTTCTCGAATTTTTGCAAAAGCCATACCCACAGGACAAACCCAAGCATTATTATTTTCAGCCATTTCTAAATAAGATTCCCTTAAACGCCCTTGCATTCCTTCATAAGAACATAAAGGAG